>NZ_JAPMXC010000006.1 GCF_026624755.1 Robbsia betulipollinis | reverse complement strand
GATGACCTGTCATGTCGAATTGGCCCGGCAATTGAACTTGGATATCTGGTTCGCTGATCCGTACGCGCCATGGCAACGCGGCAGCAATGAAAACACGAATGGTCTGCTACGTCAGTTCTTGCCCAAAGGGATCGACCTGTCGGGAGTGAGCCAGATGCAACTCAACGACATTGCCAGATTGCTCAATGGCCGTCCTCGTCAGACACTGGGCTGGAAAACCCCGGAAGAAGTCATGGCAATGGAGTTGGCCGCCGAAGGATTCGCTAACCGTTGCACTTGACTGTTGAGACCGCCCAGTCAGCCGTAACTGCTACTTAGCGCAGTCGCGACGGATAACCACAAACATTTGCAGGGTAGACTTTCCGTACAGAATCTAAGACTCCAGAAAAGTCCTCCCAAATCGACCTGATCATTATATAAAATTAGTTAAACGATAGATCACGGCATGCAACTTCAAAAAGTCGACCAAGTGCCTAAAAAATCGTAAAATTCATAAATGAAACAAAAATTTAATATCGCAAAATTTTGTAATTTCGCATTTGAAATGGCGATTTCTGGATTAATGATGGCCGGCATTTTAACGATACTGCCACTACCTCCATCAAAATTATCAGATATATGCAAGGTCGATACATATAATAATTTATTGATCGATAAGGTAGCTATAGGACGCATATCAAATATTGCGGGCACTTACATTGTCGCAGAAGCTAATGCCAGTGCTACGACACTGTCGTGGTGCTCCAGGAGAGGCTGCGCCCCTATGAAACCAGATCTCCTCGAAGGGCATGTTGGCGCACCAGTGCGTGCTGACTTTTGTAGTGGCCATATTGCACGTCTGATAATTTCAGGTGCAGAGGAATTTCGATTGAATCAAGAAGACATTGAAAAAAAATATTCATATGCTAAATACCAAAAAATACGAAACATTAGCATTGCATTTTTTTGGTGTTTCTCTTGGTTGTTTTTGGCATTAATAGCGAAAACAATTTTAAAAAAAATTAAAATATAGATTTTTATTCATATCGGGAGTTATCGTAAGTGGCATTCGGCACAGCGCTTGCTTGATGAATATGCCACTTTGACACGGAAGACCGTTTTTCGGCCATAACTGGATTTGCCCCATATTTCTGGACACGGCATCACACCAAGGTTAATGATTCCGTTCTGCGCCGAAACTCCCGAGGGGAACGGTATTTCAACGCGCTATGCGGGTGCTTCTCGTTGTAGTGCTCGAACGCGATCGCCAGGTTCTGTACTGCCGTCACGGCGTCAGGCTTGGGCATGAACGCGACGTAGTCGCGTTTTATGGTCTTGACGAAGCTTTCGGCCATGCCGTTGCTCTGTGGACTGCACACCGGCGTGGTGAGCGGCGTCAGCCCGATGCCGTTGGCGAAGGCACGCGTTTCATGCGCAATATATCCCGAGCCATTGTCGCTTAGCCATTCAATCGATGCCGGCACCGCATCGACATTTCCAAATCGCTGTTCGACCGCGGCAAGCATGACGTCGCGTACATCGTTGCCCGTGTAGCCGCCGGTAGTAGCCACCCAACTCATCGCTTCCCGATCGCAGCAATCCAGAGCAAACGTCACGCGCAACGGCTCGCCGTTTTCACATCGGAACTCGAACCCGTCCGAGCACCAACGCTGGTTGCTTTTACCAACCGCGACTCGGCCATCATGTCGGCGCGTAATGCTCGGTCGCTTTGGCCGGCGTTCCAACAACAAACCATGAACACGCATCACCCGGTAAATGCGCTTTACGTTCACCGGAGCCGCGCCACGCACCTCGCGCTCGCCTCGAATCAGGCCCCAGACTCGCCGGTAGCCGTAGCTTGGCAAGTCAGTGACGGCATGCTGGATTTCCTCGACCAATTCTGTATCGTCCTGCTGCACAGCACCTCGCCCGTCTTGCCAATCGGCTACACGGGCACGCTTGGCCGACACGTTCGAGCGCGCAACGCCGAGGACATCACAGACCTGTTTCACTGGTCGTCCCCCGGCAATGATGGCGAGCGCGCTATCCATTTTTTTGCTCGACCGTACTCCACGGCTTCTTTGAGAATTTCGACTTCCACGGTCTTTTTACCAAGCAGCCGCTGCAACTCACGGATCTGCTTGAGCGCATCGACCAATTCGGAGGCTGGCACGACTTCCTCGCCAGCAGACACGGCCGAGAGGCTGCCATCTTGATACAGTTTCTTCCAATGGAACAACTGGTTGGGGTTCACGCCGTGCCGGCGCGCCACCATTGATACGGTCTTGCCCGGTTCCAGGCTCTCCCGCACCATCGCCGCTTTCTCTTCTGCCGCCCACCGTCGCCGACGCTCGGGCCCCGTCAACACTTCCATCACTTCCTGCCTAATGTTGGTCTTAAACACAGTCGTATGCCTACCCGTTATTTTAAGGCAGAGACCGTGTCCGGTGATTCAGGGGGCCGTTCCAATAACGGCCATCTGGCATCGACTGTACCGATGACAGCAGAGGGCCGCAGAGCGGACATTAACGAATATGGGCTAGAAACAACACCAACAAAGTCGGCTCATGAACCAAAAGGGACAGCCGCAATTCTCCGAAGCAATCATTCCGATGCAGAGTCGCAACCTAGGCTGTCGAACAATGCCGCCAGCCCGCACGACGATGAGAACATTCGGTAGCTGGAATGTCCGATCCCAGGAGCCTCGAAAACTTGCTGGGTTGTGTGGGGGGCAAGTATGTGCACGTAAGCATCAAAGGCGCGTCCACGAGTATAACGTGTTGCACCTTGCGCTTCGGCAGCGCATGACTGATCCTGGCCGTCCCCATCTGGGGCGTTGTCTGCGGTCCCGAGGAGATAGATAATGTCGCGTAGGAGATAGCGTGTCTTCAGTTCATCAATCGAACTCGGTCGTGGCGAATAGGCAGGGATGCCAGCTTGCAGACCGTAATTCCATCGATTGAAGGAGCGACACCAGGCTGCGTTGAAAGGCGAAAAGTCCCCGTTTGAATCGGGGCGCTCGTTTGTCAGATAAAGATACGTCGCAGGATTTGCTACTACATACCGAACATGGACAAGAGCGTTCCCAAGATCAGCTTCGCCTCTTCCAAGAACTGCATAGTTTTGAACAAATTGCCCCCCGGCTGAATGCCCGGCCAGCACAATAGTATTGAGGTTTGGAAAAATCGCACGATTTGCCAACTGGTGGAAAATCTCATCGACGACTTGAAATGAACTGATTCCCGCCGCGTCCTGCGATGTCTTTCCTACCTTCCAGTCATCTTCACCCCATCTGAGAATGTTGTCCGCTAAATTATGTGCGGCGGCATCTCGCGCCGTCAAAAACTGAGGCGTGACTATGACAGTTGCACTCGCAGCGGCTCCCGCCACTTCTGCAGCGTGCTCTCCTGACCGAAGATCACGCCGAGGCCAACCTGGTATCACGACGACAGCACGGGTTACATCATCTTGCGGCTTGGTCCAGTCACGCGACACCGCAATCGGTATTTCAAATTCGCCAGCTCGGGTCTTAATGGGCAGACGGCCCTTTTGCACTATGGGTACCGGGGTATCTACAAGCTCACGCTCCGGCATACCCTTGACATCTGAAGCAGGCGAAATAGATTTGCGACCCTCCGTCTGAGCGGATGCACATGACGGCATTACTGCACCTAGAAAAATTACCATGATGCATGCGATAAGGTGTGATCGGTACACGTCGGATTTCCTCGAAGCCTCGTTGTCAAGCTGCCAAACTGTGTGGCAAAGCCAGCTGAATTTATTTGTAGAACGCCTGCGTACTTATGCTGTTGACTTGAGCGAGGGCGAGAAAAGTAACGCACTATTACGCGCCTCTGCTGATTGTCGGCAATCTAGGGGCAACGTCGAACGACCGGTCCTGACCGCCCACTGGCCAAGCGACTCGCGTCGCACCGCAGACGAGGACCGGCGTTAGTAGTTGCTCTACTGATTCATTCGCTGACGTTCTCGGCGAGCCAACGAATTGCAGCATGACTTCCCGGTAGTACGTCGCGAGTAACGTCGGCCATCAGCCGCAGGCCTTTATTGCTGTTAGTCAGCAGTACGACAGCCGCTTGTTGCTCAAGACTACCCAAAACGAAAGCTCTGATCCCCGTCATCTTGCCCCACTGAAAAAACGCCCTGTGACTCGGCTCGACGCCCCAACCTAGCCCCCAACCGATGTCACTCTCGGTCTCCGACGGCGTGCCATGCAAGTGAACAATCTCGTCCTTCGGCACCATAACGTTCGCGGTCAACCACGTCGCCCAGGTTGAGGGCTTGAGGCGATCGCCACGGAGTACTGCCGCAACGAAAGAGCCGTAGTCGGAAGCGGTTGTGTGAAGCGTATAGGAGGCGTTGGCAGTTAGGGGACGATGAGTTTCAATCCGCTCCTTCGCTTCGTGCGGGCTGGCAAGATTACTGAGAAACCGGTCTTGCAACTCAAGGCTCGACAAGCGCATCCTCAGCGGACTAAATACAAGACGACGCACCGTTGCTTCCAGTCCTTCGCCAGTCCGGGCTTCTACGGCGGACTGCATGAGCGTGAAGCCCATACTGGAATAACTGAACCACGAGCCAGGAGCGAAATACATTCGAATTGGGTCCTTTCCGCGGACGTTTTGTAGACCACAGGTGTGTGTCAGGACGTGGCGCAGCGTGATAAGAGCTGACAACGGATCGTCGGGAACGACCGGTACAATCGAACGAGAAAGCGGCTCGTCGAGGTCCAGCACTCCAGCATCCGCGAGCTGAAGCACAGCGTACGATACGATTGGCTTCGTCAGCGATGCCACTGGGAATACGGTATCGCAAGTAACAGGGGCAGCGGTCACCTCGTCTCTCTGGCCGATCGCCGCCACCTCGATCGCGTCAGCCCGCACGTATGCGACGGAAGCGCCCGTTACATCCCTGTTGGCCATCACGCGTTGAAGTCGACTATCCAGCGATGTTTTAATTTGGTCCATTTGCCCTCGCATTTTGAGATAAAGCAGCGGGTGTGCCCCCTCGCAGGAAGCTTATCCAATCCAGATTTTGACGATTTCCACAGCCATGTAGAACGACAGGTCGTGGCCGATAATGACCGCCGCCCATGGCGGGGTCTTCCGCTTGCATCGCCAATGTCTGTTTTGCTGCCGACTTCGGCCATTGGCAGGCTCGGTGTCGAACGGCTGCAATGGCCGAAAAGCCGCCGTCGCGAGGATTTTGAATTCGCCCTGCAACAGGTCTTATGTTAAATTTACCTATGCTAGACAGTCTTGTTATCTAACCAGTTATAAAGTGCCGGTCCTTATAACCGAACTAGTTTTAGTGCTGTCCGATTTTATATTTCAGAGCGTTATATGCATTGGCTGCGCTACTAATCGAACCCCCAACGCTGCACAAACGCGGCTAATAGTCTCAAAACGCGGCTCGCTGCCAGGTCGAAGAGCCTTATATAAAGCTTCGCGAGCGATTCCCGAATCCCTGGCAACTTGCGACATTCCACGTGCTCGAGCAATATCGCCAATGGCAGCGGCCAATAAAGCCGGATCGTTTTCTTCAAGAACCGTAGTCAGATATGCTGCCACATCCTCTTCACTATTCAAGTATTCAGCGGCATCAAACTCAGAAACTTCCGAAACCTTAATTTTTTTTACCATGATTAATTCTCCAAGGCTTTCGCAAGCCCGATAGCTCGCCGAATATCAGCCTGCTGGCTCGACTTGTCACCACCACCGAGCATCACGATCACCAACTCCCCATGCTGGACATAGTACATACGCCAACCCGGCCCGAAATGCTCTCGCATCTCAAAGACGCCATCCCCTACCGACTCAACATCGCCCAAGTTTCCCAGCTGGGCTTTACGTAGCCGCTTGACGAGGCGTTGCCGAGTAAGCCCATCCTTCAAACCCTTGAGCCAGTCGGAGAACCCATCTAGCTGTTTCACAATGTAGATCATGAGCAAACTGTAATCGAATGATTACAGTTTGTCAATCGACCCGATCGGATGCAGCCGCTCTGTGAGTGAATGAGAGATGAAGGTGGTACCACCACACGCAGAGCGGATTGTCGACAAGCCATCGACTTTGATAACGAGAGTTATCATAAGTGTCATTCGGCATACTGCCTGCTCGATGAATATCCCACTCTGACATAGAAGACCGTTTCTCGGCCGGAACAGCCGTTCGGCACCGACTTTGCCGATGTCTGCAACGGGCAGCAGAGTGGGCGTTGGCAAGTGCAAGCGGGAAACTCTGGCATGACGATCGGCTATCGACCCGGAAGAGACCCTCAGGTCGATTCGAAGCAGCCACTCAAATTGCCGATGCAACACGCGAAGTTAAAACTCGCTTCGATAAGCAAAAAGCCCCGGAAGCCCACCGGTCATCACGAATAGAATATTTTGACCGGCAACGTAGTTTCCGGAGGTTGCGCTTTGCACGAGACCCGCGAAGGCCTTTCCGCCATATACGGGATCAAGCAACAAGCCTTCCGTCGAGGCCAGCAGGCGAACAGCGGCGCGCATGCTGTCTGTTGGGATTCCGTAGCCGGGTCCGAGTTGCGCTTCGTCAATCGAGATCGCAGTGCTATCAACGAGCAGATCTGTACCTATGAGTCGAGCGGTTTGATTTGCCTTATCGAGTGTGGCGGAATGAGCCTGTTCGGCCCGCCCATATACAGTGAACGCGGTGATAAGCGACGGATTCAAGTTCATTGCGACAAACCCAGCGACGAGCCCAGCGTGCATTCCTCCGCTTCCGTTGGGAACGACGATGCGATTGAACACCAAACCAACTGCGTTCGATTGGGCCATGATTTCAGCCGCGCAATCCGCATACCCCAAACAACCGACGGGACTTGAGCCACCGAGCGGGCATACATACACGTTTCGACCTTGCGCTCGCAGCTCTTTCGCGCGTTCTTCGGCGAATTGCAATGCGTTTGCCGAACCCGGCAAATCATGCACGCGCGCATCAAACAGGCTATCAAGCAGGATATTGCCGTTGTCGATATAGTCGGTGTCGAAACGCGGCACCGCTCTAGTCAGAACAAGTTCGCAATTGAGACCAACACGTGCGGCTGCTGCGGCCGTCAGGCGGGCGTGGTTCGACTGTCTTGCCCCGACAGTGATTATCGTGTCCGCGCCGCTTGCGATTGCTTCCCCGATCAGGAACTCGAGCTTTCGCAACTTGTTACCGCCGCCGCCTAAGCCGTTCAAATCCTCCCGCTTAACGAAAATGTTGATGCCACCAAGGCGGGCACTCAGGCGAGGAAGGTGCTGGATGGGGGTCGGCCCCTCAAGAAGAATACGACGCGGGAATTTCGAAAGATCAAGCTGGGATATTGATGCGATGGTCATTGGCTTCGGCGATTGGATGAATTCCACAGCGCGATTACTTGCGATCGTATCTGCACTGACTCTAATGATATCGGAAGAGCCGTGGCGTTTGAGTATAGGCGCGCAACAGTCGCGAGCCCTCTCTTCGATCCGATGTCAACGATTTGCGCAGCGACGCCGAACGGCCGCTAGTGGCCGATTTGGGATTTTCCCATACCCTGCACAGGATTTTAACCTCGATGTCTGTTGTTCAGCCACTTTTGGTCATCGGTTGCCGGGTGACCGAGCGTCGGTAACGGCCGAGCTTGCGCCCCATTTTCTTTAGCCGTGATCGGTCCTTGCTTGATTGATTGCATCTATACTCAGTTGATCTTTATTTCTGGAGAACAACATGTTGAGCGTTTGGGGCCGTCGCAGTTCGTTCAATGTGCAAAAGGTAATGTGGCTCATTGGCGAACTTGGCCTGAAGCATCAGCATATTCCGGCCGGTGGTGGTCACGGAATTAAAGATACCCAAGAGTTCCGCGCTATGAATCCACACGGGAAAGTCCCTGTCATTAACGATAACGGAGTAGTCGTTTGGGAGTCGCACAGTATCTTGCGCTATCTGGCGGCGAGTTATGGGCGACCAAGCTTTTGGAATGATGACGCGGCCGCCCGTTCCAGCGCAATCGTTGGATGGACTGGGCTCAAGCGAGTTTGCAGCCAGCTTTCCTTACCGGAGTGTTCTGGGGCTTTTTCCGAACTCCACCGGAGCAGAGGGACGCAGTCCGCGTCCAACAAAGTATCGACCTGTGCGCGCAATATTTCTTGCTTCTGGATCAAGTTATTTCTGAGAGGCCGCTTTTAGCGCGGGACCAACTGAATTTAGCAGACATTGTCATCGGTACCCACCTCTACCGCTACTTCGAACTGGACATCGACAGACCACACCTACCAAATATCGAAAATTGGTACCTGCGACTGAAGGAACGTCCCGCATACGTAGAGAATGTGATGATTCCATTTGACGATTTGCGAGGGCGGCTCGACTATTAGGGCGAATTTTATGCGATTCCGTCGGCCGCTTTGTCTCAATTAACAGCCAGTGGGATAGCTGCGCTGGAATGACCCTTTTGGCCGAAAAGCCGCCGTCGCGAGGATTTTGAATTCGGCCTGCAACAGTTCTTATGTTAAGTCACATCGGTTCAATGATGGCATCAGGCGGTGGATTTGCCCCCATATTCCCGGACACGGCATCACACCTAGGTTGATGATCCCGTTCTGCGTCTAAACTCCCGAGGGGAACGACGAATGCCTTGCTATGGAATGGTTCCGAAACCGTATCGAAGCCAAGATCGTGATTGACGACTGGCGCCGGCATTACAACGAAGTCCGACCACACTCGAGTCTGAACTACGGTAAGCCGAGCGCAAGGCGTTGCAAACCAGCGTCGCATCGATGCGTTCAGACATCGACCATCCAACGACGCGCCGGCTCCCCAAGTCCAGAATCGCTGCCAGATAAAGCCAGCCTTCGCCCGTTGCCAGAGACGCCCGCCGCGCCATTACGCTGCTGCTTGCGCGCCCAGTTGCCTATCGTCGCCACCGGTACCCCGAGGCGGCGTGCTGCCTCGTTATGCCCCACAGAATTGGCCAACCTTGCCGCTTCCGTGCGAAATTCCTCGCTGTAGCGACGATTCGGTACGTTCTTTTCGACCATCTCGACCTCCGTTCAACAGATTATCCAACATCTCTGCTGTACGTCGTTTCGAGGCATGGTCAGGGCTGCTGATGCCGTGGCGTGCAGCCGAACGGCTCGAACTCAGCATGCGTCAACTTGGACGGCTATGTTTGCGTTATCGGCTTGAAGGTCCGACGGGTTTGATATCCCGCAAACGTGCCCGGCCGAGTAATCATCAACTGGCACCGGGGCTGGCCAGACAAGCGCTGGCATTGATCTCTGAGCGCTATCCAGACTTCGGTCCGACCTTCGTTGCGAGAAACTCCGTGAAGTCCATGGCGTGGAGCTCTCCGCGGCGGTCATGCATCACGACCTCAAACGCCAATCGCTGGCGCCTGGATATGGCTCGCCAGTGCGCCTACACTGCTCAACATATTCACTTGACATTATTTATTCGTCTATAGCCAATTATTTGGCATGAGAAAACCGCCTCCCATTGTCGTCTGCCAGCATCGCTTGATTGTGATGCCGCGCCCCCTCCATCAAGGCGCGTCGCTTCCTCGGTAATGTGCAAGTTTCGACGTGAGCCCAATTCCCGGATTGAAGCAGTTACATGGATCGAGCTTCCTATAGAACGCTTGCAGTTCGGGAGCTGCTTCGTACAAGTGCCCGACATTGTGCTCGGCTGGATACTTCGCGCCGCGTTCATCAAGGATCCGCAATAAAGCGTGCTCGAGCGCCGTACAATTGCTGCCCTTCCTCGCTACGTAATCCTGGTGGAACACATGACAGAGGAAATGTCCATAATAAAGTTTCAAGATAAAATTCCCCGCCATATCGGCAGGTAACGTTTCAAACCATTCACGGTCGTCGCGCCGTAGGGCAACGTCGAGCGCGACGATGTCCTCCACCATATCTGAGTGTACCGCCCTGTAGCGCACCGCTGCGCTGGCTGCTGCAAAGCGATGCAAAAACGCCTTTTTCCCTTCGTCGGGCGTGCATTCGAAGAAATCACCGCTTGCTTTGGAAAAATAATCTTGCAGCCATGTGCGGACCTCCTCCACACCTTCGGCTTGAACCTTCAGCATTACGTGATGCGCGTAGCGATCGCGATAGGTATTCATGCGCGCTGGTAAATGCCGGGGGAACAGTCTGGAAACGCGCTGCAGGATCCTGTCGCTCACATGCCGTGGCAAGAACCGGAAGCCGTCGAAGAATGCATCGCAGCGCGTCTTGAAACCGAAAAATGCCGGGAGCCGATGCGTGCCGAAATACTGGATTATGAGAAACAGGTCGCGCCCGTACCGCTCGGCGATGTCGTAGGCATCGCGGTGCAGGTATTCGCCGGCGATCGGCAAATACGCGAACCGGGCCAGCGCGTGGCGGCGGAGGTCGGTCAGTTCATGAGTATGGTTCGTACCGATATAGAAAACCTTCGCGCCCCTCGTGATGGGAAACGTGTCCAGGCGTACCGCGAAGACCATCAGCTTGCCGGCCGACCCGGATGCTTCGTGAAGCCGCAGGGGATCGGCGTTGTAGCGAGCGGGCGACGCCTCGTCAATGCCGCGCACGTGGCGCGCGTAGTCGCGATCCGACGCCGCGGCGTCGCCGAACGCGATATCAGCGGGAGGCAGGTCGCCGGCATCAAGGCGCGCGAGTATTCGCTCGGCACTTTCCCCCAGGCGGATGCCAAGATGGTTCACGAGCCGAAGCCGCCCCGACGCGTCCACGCAACCGTACGCGGCCATCTCGGTATAGGCGGGACCGCGATGCACGAGCGATCCACCGGAATTATTGCAGATGCCGCCGATCACCGACGCTCCGATGCACGACGAGCCGATGACGGAGTGCGGCTCGCGCCCGAGCGGTTCCAGCACCCGCTCGAGCTGGTCCAGCGTCGCTCCCGCAAGGCAGACGACCTGCCGTCCCTCGGCGATCGGGTAGACCTGCCTGATTCGCGACGTGCTGACGATGACGATGTCCCGGTCGTAGTCGTCCCCGTCGGGAGTCGATCCGCCCGTGAGCCCCGTGTTGGATGCCTGCGTGATGACGATGACGCTGGCCGCAATGCATTGTTCCAGTATCTGCCACTGCTCGACCAGGGTGCCGGGCCGCACCACCACCGCGGCCACGCCACTACCGTAGCGGTATCCAATGCGGTAGCGCCGCGTCGCGCGTTCGTCGGTCAACACGTACCGCGTGCCCACGATACGGCGAAATGTATCGCACAAGGCTAGGCCCACACGGGACGACGCAGTTTTCGGGATATCGAAGGCCATCGAGAGAGAATGTTCGGTCGAAATATGCCGCAGTGGACGTCGCCATCGCAGCGCTCGGTGCCGTAGGCGCTGGACTGGCGACGCAGCCTCAGACGCTCACGGGCTCGCTCGCCCGCGCGGCGAGCTGCGCGCGCACGTCATTCTTCGTGATCTTGCCGTAGGCGGACCGCGGCAACGCGTCCCAGAATACGAACTCGCGCGGCCATTTATAGCGTGCCAGCCGCCCTTCGAGGTGACCCAGCAACTGTTCCGGTGATGGCCGGTGCCCACCCTTGCAGACAACGACCGCGATCCCGGACTCGCCCCACTTCGGGTCCGGCATACCGAGCACGGCCACCTCGTGCACGCTATCGTGCATCAACAACGCTTCCTCGACCTCGCGCGGATACACATTGGATCCACCCGAGATATACATATCGGAGGAGCGTCCGGTGATGAACAAGTAGCCTTGATCGTCGAGGTGTCCGAGGTCGCCCGTATGGAACCAGCCGAACTTGAAGGCCTTTTCGTTCGCTTCCGGGTTGTCGTCGTACCCGACGAAGACAGCCGGTCCGCGCACGCAAATCTCCCCGGTCTCGAGGGGCGCCAGCCGCCTGCCGTCGTCGGCGAAGATGGCGATCTCGATGCCCGTGCGCGCGTAGCCGCAGGTGCCGGCGCGGCAATCGGGCGCATCATCCTCCTCC
The DNA here is from genome assembly GCF_026624755.1 of Robbsia betulipollinis. Classification (NCBI taxonomy): domain Bacteria; kingdom Pseudomonadati; phylum Pseudomonadota; class Betaproteobacteria; order Burkholderiales; family Burkholderiaceae; genus Robbsia; species Robbsia betulipollinis. Next base: position 347,913 of record NZ_JAPMXC010000006.1, on the reverse strand, counting down.
TCGTGCAAAGCCGGGGGTAGCACCGTGATGTTTCCGGTCACTTCCCCCAGCCCGTAGTACTGCACCAGCACGCGTCCGAGCTTGCTCAACGCGTGCTTCTGATCCGCGCGATACATCGGCGCGCCCGCATAGACCACGAACCGGAGAGAACTATGGTCATAGCGGTCGACGGACTCGTGCTCGGTCAGCATCTTGACGATGGTCGGCACGGTGAACATATTGTCAACGCGATGCGTTTGCACGAGCGACCACACTTCCTCTGGATCGAGTCGTTCCGAGCCAGGCAGGACGCTTGCCGCACCGCGCGCGGTATTTACGATCGCATGGATGCCCGCGCCATGCGAAAGCGGCGCAACCACCAGCGAACGCGACCGATGAGAAATTCCCGGAAGAAGGTCGGCGAGATGATTGTTGATCACGAAGGCCATCTGTCCATGCGTGAGCGTGCCAGCTTTCGGGGAACCGGTCGTGCCGGACGTGTAGAAGAACCAGAGGGGATCGTCGCGGTCCACTTCCGCGGCCGGAAATGGCGTCTGCGCCGTGCCGCCGATCGCCATCGCCTCGTACGACAGCTCGTTCTCGCGTGGCTCCCCGATCGCCACGACGTGCATCAAGGCGGGGGACGCCGCGCGTGCCGCATCCACGTAGGGTCCGAAATCACGATCGTATATCATCACACGTGCCTTGCTCGACTTTGCCAGATACGCTGCTTCCGGCGGCGCTACCCGGTAATTGGTCGGCACCCAGACCGCACCGAGCTTGAATGCCACATAAGCGCTCTCGAACAGCGGCAGGTTATTGCGCGAGTGCACCAGAATCCGATCGCCCTTTTCGACGCCGAATGCTCGTAACGCGGCGCACAACGTGTCCACGCGCCGATTAATCTCTGACCAAGTATGCGCGCCCGCTGGCGTGATGAAGCCCGGTTCGTTCGGATGGCGGCGGGCGACTTGCGTCAGCAAGTCGCCGAGGTTCATGACGGTTGTCAACATGAAGAGCCCCTGATGAAGTGGTCGCGGAGTGGGCGAGTCAATGGCGCCGCTCGAGGATGCTCAAATAATTGGCGACCGCCGCGCCTCCCATATTGAAAACCCCCGCCAGCCGCGCATTCGGTATCTGCATGTCGCCGGCGTCGTTGGCGAGCTGCATCGCGGCCATCACGTGCATGGAAACGCCGGTCGCGCCAATCGGATGCCCCTTCGACTTCAGGCCGCCGGACGGATTGACCGGCAGACGGCCCTGCTTCGTCGAGACGCCATCGAGAATGACGCGCGCGCCCTGCCCCTTTTCGGCAAGGCCCATCGCCTCGTATTCGATCAGTTCGGCGATGGTGAAACAGTCGTGGGTTTCCACCAGCGAGAGATCATCGAGCGTGAGCCCGGCGTCCGCGAGCCCTTGCTGCCAGGCTCGGCGCGCGCCGGTGAAGTCGGTCGGATCGCGACGCGATAGCGGCAGAAAATCGCTCACCTGCACCGCCGCGCGGAACGTGATGGCACGTGGCGCATCGTCCGCACAGTCGGCGGCGGCAATGACCAGCGCGGCGGCGCCATCGGAAATCAGAGAGCAGTCGGTACGCTTGAGCGGTCCCGCGACGAAGGGATTTTTCTCCGACGGATGCCGGCAGAATGCATAGCCGAAATCCCGACGCATGTGCGCGTACGGGTTCGATACCCCGTTCGCGTGGTTCTTCGCGGCTATTGCGGCGAGCGCGTCCGACTGATCGCCGTACCGTTCGAAATACGCCTGCGCGATACGGCCGAAAACACCGGCGAATCCACCTTCGGCGCCTGCTTCCTCTTTCGCGTATGAGCACTTCGTCAGGATTTCGCCGACCTCTTTCGTTGGCAAACCCGTCATCTTTTCATAGCCGATCACCAGCGCGTACTTCGAGCGCCCTGAGCGAATCGCGTCGAGCGCGGAGTAAATCGCCGCCGACCCCGTCGAGCATGCGTTCTCGCAGCGCACGGTTGACGTATAGCGCAGCGCTGGAATGGCGTTGAACACCAGCGCGGACGGAAAATCCTGATAGACGAAGCCGGCGTTGAACGTGCCGACGTGGACCGAATCGATCGCCGCCGCGTCGATGCCCGCATGCGCAATTGCGGCGCCGGCCGTCATCGCGATCATTTCCTCTGGTCCCAGCGCATCGAGTTTGCCGAATTGTAGATGATGCCAGCCAATGATTGCGGGGTTCATTGAAAGCCCTTATATTGTTTAAAGAGGTCCATTTTATGGACTATTTATTAAATGCAAATAAGCAACATGGGCAATGATATCCCTAGAAAGCCTCTACGCAGGCGATACTGCCCGTATTCCGGGTAAACGATGAATCTATAATATGGACCTCTTAAAATGACTGGGACGAAAGCGAGTGAAGGCGTGCCAGGAGCACAGGCGATATCACGCGCATTGCGCATCCTGCGCACTGTGGCGAAGTCGAGAACCACGGGCATCAATCTCGCGCAGCTGGTTCGCGACACGGAACTGAACAAGCCAACCGTGCACCGCTTGCTGCTGGCGCTGATGGCGGACGGGATGGTGGAGCAGGACGCGTCGTCCCTGCGCTATTTCGTAGGCCGCGAATGCTATGTGCTGGGGTGCATCGCGAACGAACGCTTCGGACTCGGACGCGACGCCGGCGATATCGTCGCGCGGCTCGCGCGCACTTCAGGCGACTCGGCGTTTTTTTCCATACGCAGCGACAGTTCCGCCGTATGCGTCTTGCGCGAGGACGGCGACTTTCCGCTGAAAACACACGTGCTGCAACCGGGCACTCGCCATCCTCTTGGCGTCGGCGCGGGAAGCCTGGCCATGCTTGCAGCCTTGGAAGACGACGAGGTCGAACGCTGCATGGAAGCCAATCACGAATGCCTGGCGAAGCACTATGCCCATTTCCCGATGAAATCGATACGCGCCGCGGTAGCGCTCACGCGGCGGCTCGGGTATTCAGTCAACGAGGGAATGGTCGTCGAGGGGTCCTGGGGGCTGGGCGCGTCGGTGCACTCGTCGCGGGGCGACGTGGTGGGCGCTTTGACTATCGCAGCGGTCGAATCCCGGCTTCCGGAATCACGTCAACGTGAATTGGGGAAAGTGCTGGTGGATGCCGCCAAAACGCTCGAAGGACATTTGATTCGCACCGCGTCCTTCGCGGCCAATCCCGGAGCACGGTCCGCGAGAGGAAAAAAATAAAGCGTGCATAAGCATTTCCGGGCCGGAATAAATGGTCCACATTATAACGTCATCGTTTACACCGAATTTCAATGGAACGGTTTGACGGGGGATACATTCAAGGTTTCTAATGGCCCCAACGTACAGTTCGATCGTTTTTGCGGTTCATATTATGGAATTAACTATTTTTATTGCGCATTCTTCTTTCTGATTTCCCGACAATTTTCACAAAGAATAATTCGCAATATCGCCTCCCGACCGTTTGACACATAAGTAAAAAATCGCCCGAAAACGGCGATGAGACAGGATGACACAGGAGATGTGACATGCACGTAAAATCCCGCCGAGAGTTCCTCAAGACCATCTCGACCGCTGCGGTCGCAGCCGGCATGGGTACCGTTGCACTTCGGGCACACGCCGCCGAATTCACGCTTCGATACGCCAACAACCTGCCGCTCCAGCATCCGATGAATCTGCGCGCGAAGGAGATGGCCACGCGCATTGCGTCGGAATCGAAAGGACGTGTGGAGCTGCAGGTCTATCCCAGCAGCCAGCTCGGTAGTGATACCGATACGCTCTCGCAGATTCGATCGGGTGCCGTCGATTTCTTCACGTTGTCGCCGTTGATCCTGGGCACTTACATTCCGTCGGCCCAGATCAGCGGGATCGGCTTCGCGTTCAAGAATTACGATCAGGTCTGGAAGGCGATGGACGGCGATCTCGGTGCGCACGTGCGCAAACAGATCGAGGCCACGCCGCTCTTTGCCTTCGAGAAGATCTGGAACGGCGGTTTTCGGCAAATTACGACCGGCAGCAAGGCTTTGAACAAACCCGACGACATGCAGGGAGTGAAACTGCGCGTGCCGGCGAGTCCCTTGTGGACGTCCATGTTCAAGGCGCTGGGTGCGGCGCCCGCCAGCGTGAACTTTTCCGAGACCTATTCCGCGTTGCAGACCCATATCGTAGAGGGCGAGGAAAACCCGCTTTCGATCATCTACACCGCAAAGCTCTACGAGGTTCAAAAGCATTGCGCCTTGACCAACCATATGTGGGACGGCTTCTGGTTCCTCGGCAACAGGGCATCCTTTGATCGCCTTCCGAAAGATATCCAGCAAATCATCCGCAGCGCGGTCAACGACGCGGCAGCCAAGCAGCGACAGGATGTGCAGGATTTGGATGCACACTTGCGCGGCGAGCTCAGCGGTGTCGGCCTGGCATTCAACGAACCCGATCCCGCGTTGTTCCGCAAAAAACTCGCAGACAGCGGGTTCTACGGGGAGTGGCAGAAGAAGTTTGGACCGCAAGCGTGGGCGATCCTTGAGAAATATACCGGGACGCTCGTCTAATGGAATCCGTCCATTCCTCTCTCGATGCTCGGCTCGGCGACGGCGTGAACGCGCCGCTCGCCATTCCACTGCGCGTGTTGACGACGCTGGTCGAATTGACCGCGGCCGCGCTCCTCCTGGCCGAGGTGAGCGTCCTGATAACGGGCGTCGTCTGGCGCTACGTTCTCGATTCGCCATTGACGTGGACCGATGAACTCGCGTCGATGCTCTTCACCTGGCTCGCGATGCTGGGTGCCGTGCTGGCGCTCGCCCGCGGCGAAAACATGCGCATGACGGCCATCGTCAACCGGTTCAGTCCGGCCGCGCAGCGCTGGTGCGAGTCCGTCTCGCAATTGGTGGTCGCTTTGTTCGTGGCGATCATTCTGCTGCCCGCCGGGCAACACGCATCCGAACAAATGGCGATCCTGACGCCAGCGCTCGGCATTGCCGACGGGCTTCGCGCCCTCGCCGTACCGGTGGGCGCGGCCCTCATGCTGCTGTTCGCCATCGGCAACCTGTTGATGAACGGCGGCCGCACGGCGATCCTAGGTGGCGTCGCCACGATCGCCGCGATCGGTGCCGCGTTGTGGCTGCTACAACCCGCTTTCATCGCGATGGGTAATCTCAACCTGCTGGTCTTCTTTGTGCTGCTGGTCGGCGCGGCGGTGTTGATTGGCGTGCCGATCGGTTTCGCGTTCGGCATCTCGACGGTGGCGTATCTAACGGTCGTCACCCATGCGCCACTGGGTATCGTCGTGAGTCGCATGGACGAAGGCATGTCCCACCTGATCCTGCTTGCCGTACCGATCTTCGTGTTGCTGGGCGGATTGATCGAAATCAGCGGCCTCGCGCGCAATCTCGTCGATTTCATGGCGTCGCTTCTCGGGCACGTGCGTGGTGGCCTGCAATACGTGTTGCTCGGCGCGATGTTCCTCGTCTCCGGCATCTCTGGATCGAAAGCCGCCGACATGGCGGCGATCGCGCCCGCACTGTTTCCCGAAATGAAATCCCGCGGCGTACAGGGCGAGGATCTGGCGGCGCTGTTGAGCGCGTCCGGCGCGATGACCGAAACCATTCCGCCGAGCCTGGTACTCATCACCATCGGCGCGGTCTGCAGCGTATCGATTAGCGCGTTGTTCGTGGGAGGACTTCTGCCAGCACTGATCGCGACCGTGGCGATCGCCTTCGTATGCTGGATGAAGGCACGCCGCGCTGACGCGCCTACCCTGTCACGCGCGCCGCTGCGCGTCGTCATGCGCACCTTCGTCATCGCCGTTCCGGCGCTGGCGCTACCGGTGCTCATCCGTGCCGCCGTGGTCGAAGGAGTAGCGACAGCCACTGAGGTGTCCACGCTTGGCGTGATCTACACGCTGATTGCGGGAATCCTGGCGAGCTTATTCGGCAAACCCTTTGCCTATCGCCGCCTCTATAAAATGCTGGTGGATGCCGCCGCGCTCTCCGGGGCGATCCTGTTGATCATCGGACTGGCAACGTCGATGGCATGGGCGCTGACGCGCTCGGGTTTCTCCACTTATCTCGTCGGCATGATGCAGTCCGTTCCAGGCGGCGCTACTGGCTTCATGATCGTGACCATTGTGTGCTTCGCGATCCTCGGGAGCGTGCTCGAAGGAATTCCGGCCATCGTGCTCTTCGGCCCGCTCCTCTTTCCCGCCGCCCATGCGTTGCACATCAACGAAGTGCATTACGCGATGGTGGTAATCCTCGCCATGGGACTCGGCCTTTTCGCGCCACCATTCGGCGTCGGATTCTATGCCGCATGCGCGATTGGCAAAACATCGCCCGACGGTGTCGGCAAAAGAATATGGCCCTACCTGTTCGCGTTGCTGATCGCGCTGCTACTCGTTGCCTTCATACCTTGGCTATCGACCGGATTTCTCGGGCACGCGGCCGAGTGAGTGCGATTGTCGATATCGATCATCTCTCTCAGAGGAGCGTCAATTGACCGCATTCACCGAAACTCGCTTAACCAAAGTATCGTTATCGCCGGGCCAGCGCGTTGCCCTGGTGACTGGGGGCGCCATGGGAATCGGCGAGGCTATCGTCCGGCGACTGTCCGGGGATGGTTTCGCCGTCATCATTGCTGACCGGGATGCATCCGCGGCGAGAGCGCTCGCCGAGGCGCTCTCGCCGCTCGACAGATGCGCCGTCGCGATGCCGATGGACGTAGGTGATCCGCATTCGATCTCTGACGCGTTCGATCAGATCACAGCCGAGTTCGACCAGTGCGACGTCCTGGTGAACAACGCCGGGATCGCCAAGACCTTTCCTTTTTGGGAATGCCCGTCGGACCACTGGCAGAGTGTCATGGACATCAACGTCACGGGTCCAATGTTGCTGGGACAGCGGGCTGCCCGGATGATGATGCAACGCCGCTGGGGCAGAATCATCAACATCGCCTCGATCAGCGGCATTCGCGCCAGTTGGGGAAGAACAGCGTACGGGACGTCGAAGGCCGCGGTGATCGGCTTGACGCGACAGATGGCGATCGAACTCGCGCAGTTCGGCATCACCGCGAATGGCATCGCGCCGGGACCGATCGAGACGCCGATGGTCCATGCCCTGCACTCGCAGGCGTCACGCGACAACTTCCTGCGGCTCGTGCCGATGAACCGCTACGGCTCGCCGGACGAAATCGCCTCAGCCGTCGCGTTTCTCGCCTCGGATGACGCCTCGTACATAACGGGCCAGACGATCGCGGTCGATGGCGGGTTTACCGCCGCAGGCGTGCTCGAGATCTGATCGCGCGCCCCTCCTTGCCCGTCACCAAACGCGGCGAGGAGACCACGCGCATAGGTGTGTCTGCCTCCTCGCGTATCTTCAGGGGCCGATCAGGCCACCGCGGCAAGATGCATGGGAGCAGGCTCATCGGCCTGCCCCGCGATGCCATCGCGCACGTGCGGAATGCGCAGTTCCTTGAGCTTCCTATATACCGACGCGCGGCACACGCCCAGATCCCGCGCCGCGGCCGAGATATTCCAGCGGCGCTCGACCAGCGCCGCCATTATGCGTTCCCGTTCCTGATGGCGGTTTCGGGTGACGATCTGCGTCGCCTCGACGACCCGCGGCTGTTCATGCCTGCCGCTGCTGCGCATTGTGAGCAGGTCCAGCGGCAGGTCACCTACCTCGATGCGATCTCCCGTTCGGACCGCGCAGGCATAGCGCAAGGCGGCCGATAACTGCCGCACATTGCCAGGCCATCGATGCGTCATGAGAAGATCGACCACGTTATCAGCAAGCGCGACAGTAGCGGCGGCCGCGCCAAGTTCCTCGCCAAGTATCTTGTTGATGAGTAAGGCGCGGTCGCCGCGCTCGCGCAGAGGCGGCAAGCTGACGATGCCCACCGCAATGCGGTAATAGAGATCTTCGCGAAACGTCCCGCCTTCCACACGGGCGAACAGGTCTTGATGAGTCGCGCAGATAAGCTGAAAGTCCACCCGAACCGGCGCCGATGCACCCAGCGGTGCCACTTCTTTTTCCGATAGCACCCGTAGGAAACGCATCTGCTGCGAAGCGGGCATGTCGCCGATCTCGTCTAGAAAAAGCGTGCCCTTGTGCGCCTGCATCAGCCGGCCTTTCATGCCCGCGGACAATGCGCCCGAGAAAGCGCCGCGTGCGTAACCGTAAAGTTCGCTTTCAATTAGGTTTTCGGGAATCGCCGCGCAATTCAAGGTGACCAGAGCTGCGTTCCGCCGCTGGCTGTAGGCATGCAGGGCGCGCGCCAGACACTCCTTTCCCGTGCCGGACTCCCCGAGAATCAACACTGGCAGTCTGCGATCGATCAGCCGTTTTGCACGCTCGATCAGCGCTTTGCAAGATGGGTCGTCATTCCCCAGCTCGTCTATATCGGGATAGAAGCGGGCGTCGTCTTGGCCATCGGCACCGACTGCTTTGTGGGCGGTCATGTTCGTCTCCAATCTTTTGGTTGTGGCGGCGCACGCGAGTAACCGAGGGATTCGCCATCGTGCTGTGGACGCTGGGAATCGCTTGTGGCGATTCTCTGCGCTTTGCCGCAAATACGAGACTAATAGTGTGGATTGATCTTTTCCAATATAAAATAGCGCAACGACTTATACCCTCAAGGTATCAATATGGAGTTGCGCCATCTCCAATATTTCGTGACCTTGGCGAACACGCTGCACTTCGGGCGCGCCGCGGCGAAACTGCATATATCGCAACCCCCGCTATCGCGTCAGATCGCGTTGCTCGAGGACGAACTGGGGGTTCAGCTCTTCAACCGCTCTACGAGGAACGTTCAGTTATCCCTGGCCGGCAAACAGTTTCTCATCGATTCCACCGACATACTCGCCGCGGTAGAGCGCGCCCGGCGCAATGCCCTCGCGGCGGGCGCAGGCAGCCCCGGCACCCTGTCGGTCGGCTTCATGTTCGCGGCGGCCTACAGCGTCGTGCCGAGCCTCACGCGCGCCTACACGTCGAACTTTCCCGATGTCGAACTGAAGCTGAGCGAATCCATACCGACGCTGCTGATCGACGACATCCGCAACGGCAGGACCGACGTCGCGATCATGTATCCGCCGGAAAACAGTGACGGTCTGGTCGTGCGTACGGTGTATCGGGAACCCCTGGTGGCGGCGCTTCCGGCCGGCCACGCGCTCGCTTCGCGAAAATCAATCAATGTGGAAGACTTGCGGCACGAAGGCTTCCTGATTTCGCCACGCGGCGCGTCTCCTTATATTTACGATACGATCGTCGGACACTGCAAGCGTTCCGGCTTCACGCCCAGGATCAGACTCGAAACCAATTTCCAGCAGACCATCGTCAGCCTCGTCGGGCAGCATCTGGGCGTCGCGCTCGTGCACCGGTCCATTCAGACCGCACGGCCGGCGCATGTCGTATTCAAACCGCTCGACTCGACGCCCATCGTCGAAGTCGCCCTCGTATGGTCGCGCGACAACCGCAACGCCTGCATCGACACTTTCTCGCAAAGCGCCGAACGGATGTGGCCCCGGATCAACGCCTGAAGTGTCGCAACGCGGCGTGCGACACCTGTCGCATTTGTCGCGCTCAGGTGTCGCACGCCGTGTCGCATGCCGCGCCCCATTGGCGTGCGCAAACCCCGTGGCGCAGGCGCGTCGGGCAGCCATGCGAAGTGGCATTTATCTTGCGTAATCCGAAGAGTTCGACGATCCCCTCAATGGAAACGCTCATGTCCTTCCCACAAGCTGCGCGGCGTCCCGCTTACTTCGTTCATCCAGGCACCCCGACCTGGCCGCGTTTGATCGACAGCGAATCGATGCCGCGCGGGGCCGAACTGCGCATCGTCGTACCCGCGCACGCCAATGTCGGCGCGGCGCTGCGGCAGGCGCTGTCCCCCCGGGGCACGGTCAGCGGCTGCGGCCGTGTCGCGGCGGGGTCGCTCAGTTCGCTCCAGTACCACGTGATCGTCGCGACCGCGGGCGACGCGCCTTTTGGCTATGGCTCGCCAATCAAGTGCGACGGCGAACTGACGCTGGTCACGGCGGCGGTCACCCTTGGACGCAAGCCGGACGGCGCGCAGATCCTCCACTGCCACGGCGGCTTCATCGACGCGGCGGGGAAACAACATGGCGGGCACATCGCGCTTGATGCCTGCGTCGCCGGGCTGGATGGCCTCGTCGTTCGCGTATGTCTTTTCGATGATATCGAGTACGTGATCTCGCCGGACGACGAAACGCGTTTCGATTTACTGACGCCGGTTCACAGGAACTAGGGGAACGGGAATGACAATCGACGTCAGTATTGAATCAGGGGTGTATGGCCGGCTGATCGTGGCGCGTTTGAAGCCCAACGAGGACTTGATCGAGTCGATCGAGGCCATGTGCGTCGAGCACGACATCCAGCGTGCGGTCGTCCGCGGCGTGGTGGGCAGCCTGACTGCCGCGACCCTGCTTCGCGGCGACGCGCTCTCGGTCCGGGAGCAGTGTGTCGCCGGACCGGGCGTGGAAATATTGAATGTATTCGGCGAGGTGAACGTGGTCGGCGGTCTTCCCACATCCCACCTCAGTGGCATCGTCGCGGACACGAACGGCGATCTTTTCGCCGGGCGCTTCAAGAAAGGCGCGAACCTTTCCTTCATCACCATCGAGGCGTCCATCCAGGAATGGCTGCCGGCATGACGCCAAGGTACCCGCCGCGAAGGCGTCGCGAACGCTGCCGGACTTACCGCGCCGGGCTTAGAACCAGTACTGCGCCGCATAGATTGCCGTCATCACCGTGCCTGCCACGAGGACGAACCAGCGCACCACGACCGCGGGCAGCACGCGGATCAGATGTCCACCGAGATAGCCGCCGAGCAGGGCTCCTATGAGCATGTAGATGGTCTCCCGCCATTGCACCATCCCCTTTGCGACGAAAATGATGATGGCGGCGATGCTGACGAACGACGCGAGCAGGTTCTTCAGCACCTTGATCGTGCGGATATCTCCCGGGTCGGTGATCGAGACGACCGCCGTCAATATCACCCCCAGGCCCGCTCCAAAAAATCCGCCATACACCGAGGCGACGGCGATCAACAATCCTCCACGCGTGTCGCTGGACGAAACGAGTCCACGCGGACTACGCCGACTCCATGCCTGAATGGACGGCGCGAACGCGAACAGCAGCGTGGCAAATGCGATCAATGCGGGGACCGGCAGTATGAACAGTCGTGGCGGAAGCGCGAGCAGGATAATGGCACCTGCCGCGCCGCCAAGGCCGGCGGCCAAACCCAGCCACACCAGGCGCATTCCGAACCGAGGCAGTTTCCGTCGGTCTGCCAGTGTCGCCAGCAAGTGTCCTGGCGCGATGGCGACAGCATTGGAGGCATTCGCGATGACCGGAGGAAGGCCCACCGCTAGCATGACCGGAAAGGTGATCAAGGTCGCGCCACCGGCGAGCGCGTTGATGATGCCGCCAAGAACACCGGCGCCGGCCAACAAAAGAAAAGCTCGCCAATCCATCTTTAACTCTCCGATCGCACGCAGGAGCGACGATATTACGGGCCGATCATCCTGTCGTCTTGAACAAATGTGATCACGCGAACCCTTTTTGATACCGTCCCGGCGTCGTGCCGAACGTCGCGCGGAAGAGGCGAGTGAAATGACTTTGATCGGCGAACGCGAGATCCGCGGCGATCGTCGCGACATCCTCGCCGGCTCTCAGGCGCCTGCGTCCGCGGTTCAACCGCTCGATGCTTCGATACCGGTGCGGTGGCATGCCGAGCAACTCGGCCACCCGCCGACTGAATGCCTCACGCGTCACGCCCTGTCCACGGGCAACGTCCGACAATTTCTCGAACGAGCTGATTGCCGCCAGCGCTACCGTTCTTGCTTTCAAGATATCGCGCTCGCGCATTCCAGAGCCGGTCCGGCACAAAATCGACTCAGCCATCGCCCGATAGTCCAGGTTGTGCTGCTTCATTTCGATGAGGGCCAGGGATCCCACGGCAGGTTCCCGTATCAACAACGCTTCCCGCAGATACGCGTTCACGCCACGGCTGATCAAGGCGGACGATGCTTCCGCCCGGTGGGACCATCCTGCGGGAATCACGACATAGTGTCCCGCGGTCACGACGAGCGTCTGGCCACCGACATGGAAAGACCGCACCCCCGAGAGGACAACCGTGACCTGCGTTTCCTCGTGAAAATGCGTCCGTAACGGCAAGGAACCGTCATCGGTCCAACGGGCGACTTCGATGCGTCCCCCCTCTTCCGCGCATTCGTATGTCCAAACGGGAACACACGCTTTTGCGACGGCCGGCGCGGGAAGCCGCACGGCGATGTGCGCCGTCGTCGCCAACTCGGAATGCATCGAGGCGCCAGCGTCCGACACGGCTTGGCAATGACGCAACTTTTTTGGTTTCACGAGATTATTTTATAAAAGAATTGATTGATGGCGGCCAAGTGTCCTGAATGGAACGTCCGGCAATTTTCTCCATTATCACAGCGCCAAACGGAATATATTCTTGCACTCTCGTTTTTCGGTCCACAATATGGTCCAATTTTATTTGGAATTAAATCTTGCTTGAATATTTTTTTTATCGCACTACAATGGTTTTCGAAGAAAGATAAATAAATGAGGTTCATTATATGGACCCCTCGGAGACCCGTCATGATTGATTCCAATATCGATCCGGAAAAGGCGCTACGGCACCGACACGCAATTTCGGTTCATGCCTCTTCCCTTCGAATATAAGGCGCCCACTCCGGCGAACCGTTGCCCGACAGCGTTCCCCAATTCAATTCTATTGAATTGATGACCGGTCGACGTGAATCCACCGATTCCGCGATGGCGGTGCCGTGCCGTGCCTTGCCTTGCCCATTGAATGGAAATGAATAACTGCCCCGCAGCTGGATTTCTTAGATCCGGTGCGCATGCGCTTCATTTTCTCGACGCCAGTCGCAACGTTGACCAGGAGTGACCGTATGGATTTGAGTTTTATGACATTTTCCCGATTGGCCTTTGGTCATTGGGAAGGCCAGCCCCTGTACGCACTCGTCGAACTCGGCATTCCCGATTTGCTCGTGGACAAGCCACAAACGTGCGCAGCCCTGGCGGTGGCGCTGGCGTGTCACCCCGAGCCGTTGGAGCGCCTGCTGGATTGTTCGGTCGCGTCCAAGCTGCTCGACTGCGTCGACGGCGCCTATGCGAACACCGTCTGCTCGGACCGGTTCATGACCAAAGACAACCCCGAGTCCCTGGTGCACTGGATCCGGATCATGGACCGATGGAAACGGCCGTGGCTCGATCTGGCCAGTGCGGTCAAGGCCGGAAAGGCAGTGGACAACCAGGCCAAATGGCTGGGAGAGGATCCCGCCTTCATGCAGGACTTCATTCTCGGCATGCATGAATTCGCGTCGCGTTCAGGCACGGCGTTCGCGGCCGCGTTGGACGACGTGCCTATCGTGAATTTCGTGGATGTGGGAGGCGGCGCCGGAACGTATTCGATCGCATTGTGCCGGGAACGACCGGAGGTCACCTCCGTCGTCCTCGACCTTGCTCCGGTCATCGAGATCACCCGGCAGACCGTGGCGCGACACGAACTCCAGGACCGCATCAGCGGGCGTGTCGCCGATTACCGCACGGATACGTTCGGCACGGACGCCGACGCATTGCTCTTTTCCAACGTATTGCATCAGGAAAATTCCGACGTTTGCCATTCGATGCTGCGGCGGGCGTTGGCGGCGTTGCGACCGGGCGGAACGCTTCTGGTCCAGGGCTACTTTCTCGCCGAAGATCGTCGCTCCCCGCAGTTCGCCACGCTGCACAACCTGTCAGCGTTGGCACTCTGGGATGGGGGGCGCAGTTGGACCATCGACGACATGAAGTCGTTGATTTCGGATGAAGGGTTCGGCAAACCCGCCGTGCTCAAGGAAGAAAACAGCGGCTTTTGTCTTTTGGCGGCGCGCAAGCCTTGATCGCGATCTCTTTCATTACCTTTTGGAGTTGATATGCCCATGCATTCCGCCTCAATGATCGAATCCGAAGTCACCAAGTGGCTCAATGACAATCGCGGTACCGATTCGGCATCTATCAAGGGGAAAAACCTCATCGAGGATCGCATCCTCGACAGCATGCAGTTTCTCGACTTCATCATGTTTCTCGGAGAAATCGCCGGTCATGACGTGTCGACCACGGTGAAAGTCGAGGATCTCAGAACCATCGATTCGGTGGTGTCGTTTGTCCAGACGCATCAAGATGCCACGTCCAGCGCAGTGAGGTAGCCACCATGGAAATCGATCAAGGCAGGATATCGCGCCTCATGCACCTGTCCAAAGGGCAATCGCATGACCCCTACGAGCGCTTCGCATGGCCGCCGCGCATCGCCGACGACCAGCCGTGGTGCAGCGACGACCTGCTGACCACGTATGGAACGGAATACCAGGATCAGCTTTCCCCGCAACAAGCACGCTCGCTCAGCAAATGGGAAGCCGTCAATTTTTTCAGCCTCAACGTTCACGGCATCAAGGGCGTACTCGCTTTCGCAAGCAGCTGCATTTACGAAAAAAAGTACCAGGACATCTCGGAATATCTGCACATCTTCATCGGCGAGGAAAATTTCCACATGTGGTATTTCGCCAAGGCATGCCTCGACTATGCCGGAAAGATCTATCCATCGACACACCTTCCTGGATCGGGCAACACCGACGACGAAAACCTCCGCGATCTGTACATGTTCGTCAGCACGCTTATCTTCGAGGAGTTCGTGGACTACTACAACCACAAGGTGGGTACGTCCGACGGCATCATCGACATATTGAAACAAGTGAACTATCAGCATCATCTCGACGAATCGCGACATGTCTCTTTCGGACGCGAGGTCGTTCCACGCCTTTACGCGGATGCCATTGCGCTCAGCAGCGATCCCGAGGAAACGAAGGCGGATGTTTCCAGAACCGTCGTGAAAATGTTTCGCTACTTCATCAGCCTGATGTACAACCCGCTGGTCTATGAGGATTCGGCGGTGGTTCGGCCCCTTGGTTTCGCGAGCGGCAACGCCTTGCGAAACGCGTTGCGAAGTCATCCTGCCCGCAAGAAAATGCATGCGTTGTGGTTCAAGAGAAGCGCGAACTTCTTCGTCAAAAGCGGCTTGGTCGCGGAACTGCACCTGGACAGCCTTTGATCGGAGCCGTCCCCATCATGCAAGCGATCAAGAGCGATGCGCGCGTCGAAGCGCTTTTTGGCGCACGAATTCCGATCCTCCAGGCCGGGATGGGAGGCGTGGCGCAACCGACATTGGCCGCCGCGGTATGCGAATCCGGGGCTTTCGGGATGCTCGGTCTCTACAGACACACGAATGCGGAAATCGGGATGCTGCTCGCCGAGACCGCTCGCAGGACCGGCAGACGCTTCGGCGTCAACTTTGTGCCGTTCGTGCTGGACGTCGGGCAGCTCAGCGACCGGCTCGAATTCCTCGCGACCGGACCGTTTGATCCCGTCATCACTTTCTTTGGGTTGCCGGATGCCGAGGTGCTTCGCCGCATCCCCCCAGCCGCCGACTACGGCGTACAAGCCGGCACCTACGCCGAGATCGACGCGGCGTTCGCCATGGGTGCCAAATTCTGTGTTTTCCAGACCGCCGAAGCCGGTGGTCACCATCTCGGAGAACACCCGCGCGCATTCGTCCTGGCGAATACGCACAGACTCCGCCTGGATAGGCAGATGGTTTTTCTGAGCGGGGGTATCAGCAATTCGAACGAAGTGCGCGAAGTCATGGACCACGGTTTCTCCGGAGTGTTGTGCGGAACCGTTTTCGCGGCGACGGTGGAATCAGCCGCACACGCCATTTACAAACAAGCCATTGTCGACGCCATGCCTGGGGACACCGTGATCACCGACTGCTTCAGCGTCGGCTGGCATACCCACCGGCACCGGGTCATCAGGAACAGGACCTGTTCGCGACAGCTGGACGCCAATGTCATTGGCTACACCGATTATTTCGGGAAGAAATATCCTATTCTTCGGTACAGCGTCGCGGTGCCCACCCAGGGCACCGAAGGCGAAATCGCCGAGATGGCGCTGTACTGCGGGACCTCTTGCAAGGATGCGGGTGCGATCAAGACGGTGAGGCAGCTTCTCTCGGACCTCACCACCTGAGCCTTGCGACTTCAACTACACGGAAGGAGACAAGAAAGTGATCATCGAAAAACAGTGGCATCAGGTAAAGAACGTCTTGCAAGAGGTGTTGGACAACGCTTTCTCGATCGATAAAAATGCGACCACGGAATTCGACAGTCTCTTGAGTATCGACGAGATCGACGCCTTGGGTTACGCACGAAATTTCCCCCATCTCACGTGCGTGATGTGTTCGATCGAAGACGGCGAGTTGTTGAATTTTTCGAAGGGGAAAAGTCGGCTGGACCACGATTTCAAGAAACTGGATGTCGGCATGGCCTTGCTGCCGGCCACCTGTTACAAGGTCTACCTGGGTCTGATGAATTCCTCTATCGAAGCGCCGTACATCGAATCCTGCATCGCGCGTTGCTTCCGACACGAGGACAAGGCGCTCGACAATTACCGCGCCTTCAATTTCACCATGAAGGAATATGTGTATCTTGGCGAAGGCGAAAGCGCCCAGGCCCATCTTGACAGGGGTTACGAGCGGATATCCGCCCTGCTCGACCAGCTTGGAATCACAGTGTCCTGTGAACTGGCGAACGATCCGTTTTTCGATACGTCCAGTTCCGTCGCACGGCTGTCCACCCTCACGCCGACGAAACGGGAGATCGTTTTTCAGGGTCACGCGGTGTCGTCATTGAATTATCACCGCAATTATTTCGGCGAGAAGTTCAACATCACACACGGAAGCGGCTTCATTCATACCAGTTGCGTGGCGTTCGGCCTTGAACGGTGGATAGCCATGTTCGAGGAACACTTCGGCGACGCGGCAAAGACGCTGGCCGCGCTGGCGACAATTCACTGAGCGGCGAGGCCGGGATGACGCTGGATGCCAACAAGCTGTTCAAAGTCGGGCAGACCTTCAGCCGAGCATTCACCGCCAGTGATGCACTGAGTGCCCTGCATTTTGGTGGCGACCGTGATGTGCTGGCGACACCCGTTATCGTCTACTGGATCGAGATGTTCGCCACCGAGTGTATTAGAAACGCCGCGGCGCAGCGCTACGGATCGGTAGGACATGCGGTCAGCGTTCAGCACGTTGCCGCGGCGGAACTGGGAAGCGCGATCATCCTGAATATCGCAGTCGTCATGCTGTTTGCGAATAGCGTGCGCTTTTCAGCTGAAGCCATCCATGCGACGACATCGAAACTCATCGCGAGGGGTACGCATGATCGCACACTCTTCGAATTTTGAGATCGATGTATTCTTTTCCGACCATGCGGCGCGCTGCACGACGCGCGATCGATCCTGCACCGAAGCGGCATTACGCTCCATGAAGTCATCCGCGAAACGTACCGCATTGGGAAAGCCCTACCTGTCGCAGATTCCGTGTTTTGGATTCAGCGACACCGCGCGTGTCCAGGCCTATCTCCTGGCCAATCGCAAATACGTCGGGATCGATCTCGAATCTTCGCGGCGCGACGATCTGGCGCGCCGCGCCTCCCGCCTCGCGCCGCTCCTGAACCGGAAAGACGAAATCGAAGAAGAATTTCTTACGCTCTGGGTCGCGAAGGAAGCTTGCGCCAAGTGCGTAGGTCTCGGGTTGCTTCAGGCTTTACCGCACATGCGCGTCGTACGTTCCGAGCGAAGCGAGGAGCAGGCAGGCAAGCAATTGCTCATGCGTTTTGGCGAACGCCATTTCGTGGTACAGCTTTTTCGCATCGAGGACATGCTTGTGGGCCTCTGCTACCGGCGATGCTACGGACCGGCACGGGTCGCGCTCCATCGTATCCGATGAATCCCGGGCGCCAAGCTTACGGGCGCGCGCTTGCCTGCACCTTGTTTCATTTCGCGGTTGTACTACGCGCTCAGCTTGCGCCGCATGTTCAGAGATAAATGCCGGCAGTCCCGATGTCGGGATGTAAGCGCCCGGCGATCCCATCTTGACGCCAACGTCCTCAAGTTTCAGTGGGCATCCAGTTGTGCGGCAGCAATTCATCAATATTGCGTGCGAGATGCGAGGGCAGACGCGTGAGGACGTCTTTGAGGTAGACGTAGGGGTCGTGCCCGTTGAGCTTGGCCGACTGGATCTGACCATGCCTCGAAACGACGTACAGCAGAGATGTTGGATAATCTGTTGAACGGAGGTCGAGATGGTCGAAAAGAACGTACCGAATCGTCGCCACACCGAGGAATTTCGCACGGAAGCGGCAAGGTTGGCCAATTTTGTGGGGCATAACGAGGCGGCACGCCGCCTTGGGGTACCGGTGGCGACGATAGGCAACTGGGCGCGCAAGCAGCAGCGTAATGGCGCGGCGGGCGTCTCTGGCGCAGCCCCGGCCGCCACCCGCGTGAAGCTGGGTGTGTCGGAGATGGAGGCCGAGATCAGCCGGCTTCGCCAGGAACTGGCAAGCGCGAAGCTCGATGTGGAAATCTTGTCAAAAGCGACGGCGTACTTCGCGAAGGGGTAGCGGTGAAGTATGCCTGGATTACGGCTCACCGCGACCCATACGATGTGAGCCGCCTGTGCCGGGTGTTGCAGGTCTCGCGCAGCGGCTATTGCCAATGGCGGGTGCGTTCACCCAGCGCGCGCGGCCAGCGGCGTGCCGCGTTCGATGACGAGATTGCTCGCTTGCACGCGCAAAGCCGTGGCACCTACGGTTGTCCCAGGCTGGTCAAGGCGCTGGCCGCGCGGGGGATAAAGGCGAGCGCGGAGCGTGTGCGCCGCAGCTTGGTGCACCAGGGGCTGTTCCACTGGATATCGCGCACCGTCATGCCGCGCGCGTACATCGCGATGATCTTGTCGTCGAAGCCCGTGAAGCGCCGTTCGTGCTTCGGGATCAGGATCGGCTCGAAGCTGGCGTCGCGGTCTCGCGGGATCTGCAACGCCAACGGGCCATCGTCGGTGAGCACGGTCTTGGCGCTACGGCCGTTACGCTGGTTCGTGGTCCCGGGCGGGCGTTCGGTGCCGGTGGCGTAACCGAGGTGGTGCCCCATCTCGGCGCCTAAGGCCCGCTCGATCAGGGCCTTCTTGAACGCCATCGCGGCGTCCTGGACGGCTTCAGCCGTCATTGGACCTTTTACGAACTGGTCGACCAGCTCCTGGGGAATCGCAGGCAATTCTCGCGGCGGTGTCTTCGGTTTGCATGCCATGGCTTTACATCGTCCTTTTCCGACATGTTAGCCCCGCACACAAAATTTATGTAGTGGTCAACTCACGCCGGACACCGGGTTAAGTTTTCTTCGGCGATTGCAGGCGCGAGACCGTAGTTGAACTGATGCGGTCGAATCCAGTTATACCGCTGCATCAGGTAATAGCTGATATCACGATGTGCTTCACCTGCCGTCACGTATCCGGTGGTCGGTACCCATTCCGTTTTCAAGCTGCGGAACAGACGTTCCATCGGCGCGTTATCCCAACAATTTCCGCGTCGGCTCATGCTCTGCCGAACCCGGTAGCGCCGCAATTGTTGACGGAACTTTCGACTTGCATATTGCCCACCCTGATCGGAGTGGAACATCAGCCCCAGCGGGCGCCCGCGTTGTTCGAAGGCCATCTCCAGCGCTTTCACCACCAAGTCAGCATCAGGCCGTGTCGAGAAGGCCCAGCCGACGACCCGGCGCGTGCAAAGGTCCAACACCACCGCCAAGTAATGCCAACGCCCTTGTGCCCAAACATAGGTGATGTCGCCACACCAGACTTGATTCTGTGCCGCGACATCAAATTGTCGATTTAAAACATTCGGGATGTCGACGCGTTCGATCGTAGCGCGTTTGTAGGCATGACTTCCGGGCTGCTTACAAATCAGGCCGAGCTCGTTCATTAGGCGTCTGACCTTGAATCGCCCGATAACCGCGCCTTGTGCGTGCAGCATGCCGACAATGCTTCGGCTGCCAGCAGAGCTACGGCTTTGGACAAACAGTTCATGCACCCGACTGCGTATCGCCATGCGCGCAGCATCTACTCGATGTCGTCGTTGCCGATACGCATAAAAGCAAGATCGCGGCACGTCAAATAAAGCACAGATCAACGCGACAGGTTCGGCACTGGCGACCTGTTCCATTACCTCATACGTTCGATTCCTTCCGACATCAAGAGCGCGGTGGTAGGTTCAATGGGTCGTTGCAACACCTTCATATTAATATCGAATGAAGGAGGGTTGACGAATGACACAAATGGGACGGCCTGGGTTGCCGACAGAAGGCAAAGTGGAGGTTTGGCGGCGGTGGCGCGCAGGTGAATCGTTTCTTGGGATCGGCAAGGCCATAGGCAAGCCCGCCGGGTCGATCTACGGCGTAATCCGGCTATGCGGGGGTTACACCCCTGCTCCGCGTAAGCGATCGCTGCGGGCATTGACCTTGAGTGAACGTGAAGAGATCTCGCGTGGCGTGTCAGCCGGGCTGTACGAGAGGACCGGAGTGGACGAACCTCTGGTGTACCGGTTGTCACGCCAGTGGCATCGCCGGGTAGCTATGTTCGGAAGAGATAACCGCTGAAAGCATCTAAGCGGGAAACTCGCCTTGAGATGAGATATCCCTGGGAACTTGATTCCCCTGAAGGGTCGTTCGAGACCAGGACGTTGATAGGCTGGGTGTGGAAGCGCAGTAATGCGTTAAGCTAACCAGTACTAATTGCCCGTGAGGCTTGATCCTATAACCAGTACGTTTTAAGACTGCGTGCAATACCGCAGCCAACGTGAGCAGGTTATGCAGCATCGGTCATGTGCCGATACACTCGCACCCCATATTGAACTTCTTCCCGGATTCGTGACGCCGCACCGCTGCACCGCGTGCGCCACACCCCTCTTTGCCTGATGACCATAGCGAGTCGGTCCCACCCCTTCCCATCCCGAACAGGACCGTGAAACGACTCCACGCCAATGATAGTGCGGATTCCCGTGTGAAAGTAGGTAATCGTCAGGCTCCCTAAGCCGTACCAAACGCCCCGCCCCTTAAAAGGCGGGGCGTTTGCGTTTGCGCTCGCCAATATTGCAAGCGGGAATATTGCAGTTTCCCTGCTCGTCCGTCCCTGGCACCGTCTTATGCGCGATGTCCAACTGCATCTGCTTGCTCATGCGGAAGACGATACAAGCCTGCCACTACCCGCATCAAAGTCGATTGTGTTGGCGATCGTCACTGCAGTACCCATGGCGATGCGCCGTACATCCAGTCCCTCGCCATCAGGCCGACGGCGTATCGTGATGGTACAGGCCGTGCTCATCGCACTGTCCTTGGCCGCGTCAAGCGGTTCACGCATCGCGTCGGAAGTTACGCCAAACCCGGTCACTGACCATCGCGCTTCCATCGACAGCGTCACCATGTCGGCATTGCGCGTGACCTTGAAGTTGATTCGTGGGTCCTCGCCGGCAAGCTGAACAAAGCCATCTCCGGTATCGATGAGGGGGGGTGACCGGTCTGCTGTAGCGAATTGGGCAAGGACGGTGGAGGCCATCATGGATTGGGCACTCCGGGGGTCGAGATAACGCGTGGCTTCCTGCATGACGCCGGCGTCTTGCCCGCAGGTATTGTAAAGGTGTCTCAGACGCGCATTTGCGTCCGCCGATAGGCTATCGGCCTTGAATCCGAGAAGCCCCCAACCGACGTTCGCGATGGCCATACCGCCGTCCCGCGCGCCATCGGCGTAGCCATACTCGCTTGCCGGCAGTGAAATATTCGATACGTCGAAGTGTGTGGCGAAGGCCCGGCCGACTTTGTACCCACCCAGCCAGGTAGTATCGTCTGGCAATTGCGCCAACGTATTTTCGATAGCGTCATTCAGTTCGACATCGTTTTTCAGCCAGCGATGACTGTTTGCTTCGATCTTGGCGAGTTGACCCGTCAGCGTCTTGACGACGGCGATGTCGCCACGCTCGCCTAGCGGAGAAAGTTGCTGCGGACTCAGGATATCCAGCAGACGCTGCGTATCGTTGAAACGCTCGGGCGTTTCCTGCGCGACTTCGAATAAATCCTGTCTGACACGCGCCGCCGCGATCAGGGGAGCGTCGGCGGGGACCAGGCCGAACGCGTCGGATACCTGGTGCTCCGCGGTGCGTGCAATAGCGAGTCGCGTAAGATAAGCGTCTGCGATTTGACGGTCTTTCACATCCACCGCGAAGGGCATGCTGCCGACCGCGCTTGCCTTGCCGGTATGCACTGCGTGTGCGCTTGCCGCATAGGCATCGTCCAGCGACTGAGGTTGCAGGCCAAGGCCCGCCTGGGTCTGGATCGTATGAAGCAATGCGGGTACCGTTTCTTTAACCAAGCGTGCAGTATCGTTGACTGTCACGCGTGCCTCGTTCACGCGCGTGGCGACGCTTTCGGCGAATGTCTGCACCGCCTGCCAGCTGCTGCTGGCAAGCTGCACGGCCGCAAACGACGTCGGTGCATAGTCCTGTAGACGCGCGAGCATGGCGTCATGGCCGCCTCCGGTGAGGCCGATGTGGGCAAGGTCCGCGAGCGTTCGATATTCCGCGGACGTTTCCTGATTCATGCCCGTTTTCTTTATCACGGCGGTATCGAGCACGCCCTTGATCTGCCCGATCAGGAAGCCGCTGCCGACACTGGCGCCCAGCGCCTTTTGCAGGCGTTCCTGTATGGGCGTCCAACCATGTCGCGCAACCATCGTAGCGAGAACTTTCTCGCCAGCGTGGGTGCCAAGATAGCTGTCTATCAGCTTGGTGCTGACCATGGACGTTGCCTCGCCGAGCACCATCGCGAGCGCACGTTTGGCGCCGTGCATGGTGGCCGTCCCGATCGCCCCATCGACGCCGATGCGGGTCAGTTCGGCCACGGCCTGGCGCATTTCTTCATGATCGCCCTTGATCAAGGCGGTTGTCAGCAGGGGCGCCAAGGTCGCGCCGCGTGCCCCCAGGCTTTTCGAGACAATCTGGCTGTCCTGCAGCAAGCCAATCGCGCTATGCCACACCCGTTGCGCAAGGGTCTCGCGATTGACGCGGGCATGGGTGATCCAGCTAACGAAGCGATTCAGCGAATCGGATTTGTTGAGAATATTGATCGCGAAGGTATCGGCGACCAGACCGATTGTGGCGCTGAAGGAGAGGGCACTCATATTGTTCGACACCCGAGAGAAATACGCGGCAGGTATCCTGGCCCGGCGAATCTGCCGGTGGTACGAACTGCGTGCCGCGTCTCTTCCGTAACGCTCACTCTCTGCCGGTTCCTCCAGCATGGCGAGACCGGTTCGCCAGTGACAGGTTGTGCCGGCCGATTTTATGAATGTATTTTTATTCTTGTCCCGAAATGTTGGCAGGCATACTCACTTGCCCGCTCCGCATGCCGACACGATATCCATCAGCATTTCCCGGGACAGCGGCGTGAAGGCATTGGGTCCTTGCTGGATCGTGATGGTCGTTCCGGTGGCGCGATCGACGAGAGACAGACGATAGTAAGCCTGATACCCGGCATCATTGCTCGAACCGAAGAGGCTTCGATGTGCGTGTGGCGGGACCATGCCGATGTCGATCTGGCTGACCGTCATGTCGGGTGTCGCATCCTTTGCGGATTTCAATCCGTTGCTGAAATCGGCAAGATAGCTGTAGAGGCAGGTGGCGACGGCCGCGCGACGGTTGCTCGAAACGATGCGGCCAATGATCTGGCCGTTATCGAGCGTATTGATCGGTTCCTGAGCGACGGGGGCTGTCGCAGGCACGACGGCCGGCGTGACTGCCACGATCACGGGACGGCTGGCCGCAGGCGTGGCCGTTTCAACCGGTGTTGCGGGGGCTGGGGCGACCATCTTTGACGTCTGCGCAACCGGAGCCTGTGCCGCAATCCGCGACGGGGCTTGCGCAATAACGGGCGGCGCGACCACGACAGGCGCCTGCGCCACGACAGGCGGCGCGACCACGACGGGCGCCTGTGCGACGACAGGCGGCGCGACCACGACGGGCGCGTGCGCAACGACAGGCGGCGCGACCACGACCGGCGCCTGCGCCATGACAGGCGGCGCGACCGCGACCGGCGCCTGCGCCATGACAGGCGGCGCGACCGCGACCGGCGCCTGCGCCATGACAGGCGGCGCGACCGCGACCGGCGCCTGCGCCATGACAGGCGGCGCGACCACGACCGGCGCCTGCGCAACGACAGGCGGCATCGGTGGGGAGGCAACCGGGGCCGGAACCAGCGCAGCCGGTGGTGCCGCGACGACAGGCGCCTGCGCTGTCATGGCGGGCGGCTGTACCGGGACCGGCGGTGTAAGTGGAGCGGGGGCTGCCACGACCACGGGTACGGGCGCCGGTGACACCATCACCGGCACCTGCGCGACCACAGCCGCGGGGGCAACCGCCACATACGCAGGCGTTCCACCCACCACCGGGCTGGGTGAGGACGATGCGGCATCCTTCCGCGTCACGTCGACGCTGGCCGTGACATCGTCCATGCTGGGTGGTTGATACCCGGGAATCGGTTTTTGCCCGGGGCCGGGTTCCAGCGCGATGTCCGGGCCGAGATCCGCGTCGGACCGGGGGCCGGTGCCGCTGCAGGCCGCCAGGAGCGTGGAGGAAATGACGCACACGCCACACTGGACAACCATTTTCTTTACGACATCTCGCGCAATCATGCAGACAGGCCCCGGTAGGTTTTTTGAGATTTAATGTGAAAATTCTAATGGACATGCCGGCCCGGCGCTGCTTTTAGCTCGATCTTTCCGCGGAGGGATCTGGCGCAGGCGGTGAAATGACCCGGACCGACAGGGGACGGTCCAATCCGCCATCGTGGCGCAGAGTCGCACCGCGCGTCGGTGCGATCCAGTACGTCCCCCGCCAGTCAGGGGGCGATGCCGGCCGCATGGAAGCGGCTGTCGAAACCGGGATCGCGGACGACGTCCGTATCTGCATCAGGGCCGGCACCGGCGTCGGCAGAATCGAACGCCATTCCTGGATGGCCCGTCGAAAACGTTGCCAGACCGGTCAGGGCCTTCAACTGGAACAGTTCCAGGTCGTTCGCGCAGCCGAGCTTGCGTAGCGCCGACTGCTTTTGGTTGCTGACGGTCTTGATGCTGCGATGGGTAGCCTCGGCGATGCGCGTCATGGGCATGCCGTCGAGGAACATGCGCAGTATCTCGATTTCCCGCATCGACAGGGCGAGGAGGCGTCGCTGGCGTGCGGCGTCGGCATCTGCGAGCGCGGCGATCACGCTGGCGCCCAGGTAACGCTGACCTGCTGCGACACTGGCGATCGCGCGGGAAATGTCGTCGAGGCTGCCTTCCTTGTTCAGGATCGCGTCGACCGGGCTGGCCTTGATGCGCGCGAGAATCGCAGGGTTTTTCAGCACGGTCAGGACGATGATTTTAAGATCGGGATAGAACCGTCTCAGGCGTTCGAACATCACGACGCCATCCTGGAATTTGCCGCCAGGCATCGCGTAATCGGTGATGACCAGTTCGACCGGGTGCGTTTCGAGAACGTCGAACAGCTCGGTCGAGTCGGCCGCCTGCGCGACCACCGACAGACCCGGGCATTTTTCGAGCAAGGCCCACACGCCCCATCGCACGATCGGATGGTCGTCCGCGAGAACGATTCTGCAGGTTTCCGTCATGTCTCACTCTCATGTCTCACTCTCGTGTCTCACTCGCGTGATTCGTCTCCTCGCGCCCTCGACGGCGGGACCGGCAGGCAACCCGCGAAACAGGTGGGTCGAGTGTAGGGCCGGTCCTCGCGACGCCGCCAGTCAGCTGTCCGGCGCTGGCCGGAAGGTTCGTTTCCGCCGGTCGTCCACGCTCGTCGGCGGGGAGGCGGTATCCCGCAACCACACCCGCCGTTTGCGTCTCCAAAAGGCGATCAGTCGCACGATGCCGTCGCCGTCGCCGGTCTTCATCTGTTTCCGCGCTCGCTCCACCAGGGCCGTCATCGACTGCCACCGCATCGTCGCCGTGGCCCCCTGAATGCGGTGCAGCATGGCGGCGATGTCGCGCGTGATGCGCGGCGACGGCGACAGGTCCGTCAGGCTTCGCAGCAGGGCGATGTCCCGATCCATCGTGTCGATCAACAGTTCGCGGATGAAAAGCGGAAAATCGCCCGGTTCCGGGTCCCTGTCGGCCCCGGGGGGCGCAAGCGTGCGGATTGGATCGGGAGAGGCCACGATGGCGGGAGCGGAGCAGGTGAGCCGCCGCTGTGTGGTTGCGATAGAGAGAATAGTAAGAGCAGACCGGTTTTTACCGTATGGGAATCTTCTCGTCTGCTCCCGAAAAACTCAGGCGAGTTCGAACAGCACTTCCTGTGCGCCTTCCCACAGGGTCTTCTCGCCGAGTTTGCGCAGGTGTTCCCGGCCTTCGACGATGGTCAGGAAATGATTGCCGGCCAGCTGTCCCATCTTGCTGGCGAAGCAGCAGGAGCCGTAGGCGATCAACAGCTCCGTTTCGCTGTAGCCGCCGGGGTAGAACAGCACGTCGCCGACCGACGGATGGCTCGTGTGGTTCTCGAAGCCGACGGCCTTGCCGTCTTTTTCCAGACGGAATTCGCCGAGCGGCACCCAGCACGCCTCGCCGCTCCAGCGTACGTGAATCGCCTTCTGGCGATAAGGCAGCAATTGCAGGAAGGCGGCGACGGTGTCGGGCGCCGCATCGTTGGTGTGGGCCGTGAAGACGAGGTCGCCGGCGGTGATCTTGATCGAAGGCATGTTCGGGAGGAGGCAGTGGATGAAAAAAGAAAGGTCTCGGGACGCCGCGCTTACTTCGTCAGGAAACGTTCGACCAGTTTGACGAAATACGTCGAACCGATCGGCAGCAGCGCGTCGTTGAAGTCGTAGCTCGGGTTGTGCAGCGAGCACGGTCCCATGCCGCCCTCGGCGCCGCGGTGCTCGCCCGTGCCATTGCCGAGAAAGGCGTAGCAGCCCGGACGCGCCTTGAGCATGTACGAGAAGTCCTCGGCGCCCATGGTCGGCTCCACGTCCCGGTCGAGATGGTCCTCGCCGAAGGTGTCGGCGATGACGTCGGCGGCGAACGCCGTGGCGTCGGCTTCGTTGATCGTCGGCGGATAGTTGCGCACGAAGTCGACGACCGCCTCGCATTCGAAGGCGGCGGCGATCGGCGGAGCGATCGCGCGCATGCGGGCCTCGATCAGGTCGAGGGTGTCCTCGGTGAAGGTGCGCACGGTGCCGCCGAGCCAGGCCTGGTCCGGCACGACGTTGTTCGCATCGCCCGCGTGGAACTGGGTGATCGACAACACCGCGGTGTCCACGGGTTTCTTGTTGCGCGTGATGATGCCCTGCAGCGCGTTCGCGATCTGCGTGCCGACGAACAGCGGATCGCGCCCGTTGTGGGGCATCGCGCCATGCGCGCCGATGCCCTTGATGTCGATGCGGAAATCGCTGGTGGATGCCATCAACGGCCCCACGCGCACACCGAACTTGCCTTCCGGCATGCCCGGCCAGTTATGCACGCCGAACACCGCGTCGACCGGAAAGCGCTCGAACAGTCCGTCGTCGATCATTGCCTGGGCGCCGCCGCCGGCTTCCTCGGCGGGCTGGAAGAAGAAGTGCACGGTGCCGTCGAAGTCGGCGTGTTCGGCGAGGTAACGCGCGGCGCCGAGCAGCATCGCCGTGTGGCCGTCGTGACCGCAGGCGTGCATGCGCCCGGGCGTGGTGGAGCGGTGGGCGAAGGTGTTGGCTTCGTTCACCGGCAGCGCATCCATGTCCGCGCGCAGGCCGATGGCACGGGTGCCGCTGCCGCGTCTGAGCGTGCCGACCAGGCCGGTGCGGCCGATGCCGCGTACCACGGTGATGCCCCAGGACGTCAGCTTCGCTGCGACCAGGTCCGCGGTCCGGTGAACTTCGAAGCCCAGTTCGGGATGGGCATGGATGTCATGCCGGATCGCCCGGGTTTCGGCGCCGACGGCAAGAATTTCGGGAATGATTTTCATGGTGGGGAGAGCGTCAGGGAGCGGGAGTGAGCACCGGAAAGCTTCCGGCAGCTTCGGCAAAGAGGCGATGCCATCATTCTACGTGGGCGCGGGGGCGTCGGTCGACCCGCCGAAATTCGCCGGCGTAATACAATCTGGCCTACCGCGTGTGGCTGTCCCGTTCTGCCACCCCGTGTGGCTGGCTCATGCAGCCGCCCCGCCCGCTGCCCTTTTCGAGAATCACGGTTATGAGTTCGCCTGCCATCACGACGATCCGTGGCGTATGCCCGCACGACTGCCCCGACACCTGCGCGATGAAGGTGACGGTGGAGGACGGGCGCGCGACCGCCGTGCGGGGCGATCCGGACCATCCTCCGACGCAGGGCGTGCTGTGCACCAAGGTGTCGCGTTATACCGAGCGTACCTACCATCGCGACCGCCTGCGCCAGCCGATGCGACGCGTCGGTCCGAAGGGCGAAGGGCGCTTCGAGCCGATCAGTTGGGACGCCGCGCTCGCGCTGGCGGGCGAGCGCCTGGGCGAGATCGCGCGGCGCGCGCCGGAGGCGATTCTGCCGTACAGCTATGCCGGCACGATGGGCTTGCTGCAAACCGAATCGATCGCCGCGCGCTTTTTCAACCTGATCGGCGCGTCGCGGCTGGACCGCACGATCTGCGCGTCGGCCGGCGCGGCGGCCCTGAAGCATACCTATGGCGGCAATGTCGGCATGCAGGTCGACTTCATCGAGGAAAGCCAGCTGATCCTGATCTGGGGCAGCAATCCCGTGGCGTCGAGCCTGCATTTCTGGACGCGCGCGCAGGAAGCGAAGCGGCGCGGCGCGCGCCTGATCGCGATCGATCCCTACCGCTCGCTGACCGCGGAAAAGTGCCATGAGCACATCGCCTTGCGTCCCGGCACCGACGGCGCGCTGGCCTTGGGCATGATCCATCTGCTGATCGCGCAGGACATGATCGACGAGGATTACGTCGCCCGCCATACGCTGGGCTTCGCGGCGCTTGCCGAGCGTGCCCGGCAATGGCCGCCGGCGCGCGTGGCGGCTGTGTGCGGCATTCCGGAGCGCCAGTTGCGCGACCTCGCGCACGCGTACGGCACCGTCAAGCCGGCGTCGATTCGCCTGAACTACGGGATGCAGCGCGCCTACGGTGGCGGCAACGCGGTCCGTGCGGTGGCGTGCCTGCCGTCGCTGGTGGGGGCCTGGCGGCATCGGGCGGGCGGCATGCTGCTGTCCACGTCCGGTTACGCGCCGGTGGACACCTTCGCCCTGCAGCGCCCGGACCTGCATCCCGGCTGGCCGGACCGTCAGTCGCGCATTATCAACATGAATGCGATCGGCGACGCGCTGACGCATCCGGGCGGCAGGGTCGATGGTCAGGATTTCGGCCCGGCGGTGGAGGCGGTGATCGTCTACAACTCGAACCCGGTCGCGGTTGCGCCCGATTCCCGGAAGGTCGTGGCCGGTTTCGCCCGGGAGGACCTGTTCACGATCGTGCTCGAACATTTCCAGACCGACACCGCGGACTACGCGGACCTGCTGCTGCCCGCCACCACGCAACTCGAGCATTTCGACGTGCACAAGGCGTACGGGCATACCTATGTGATGGTGAACCAGCCGTCGATCGCGCCGCTGGGCGAGGCGCGGCCGAATACCGAGATCTTCCGCGGCATCGCCCGCGCGATGGGGCTCGACCATCCGCTCCTGCAGGAAAGCGACGCCATGCTGGGCAGCCAGGCGTTGCGCTGGTCCGATCCCCTGATGGGCGGCGCGGACTGGGCGCGCCTGCAGCGCGAGAGCTGGATCCGCCTGGCGCTGCCGGACGCGCCGTTCGCCGAGGGCGGTTTCCACACACCGTCCGGAAAATGCGAGTTCGCTTCGTCGACGCTGGCCGCCGAAGGCCGCGACCCGCTACCCGACTATCTGCCGCCGCGCGAGTCGGCGGAGGCCGATCCGGCGCTCGCGGCCCGATATCCGCTGGCGATGATTTCGCCGCCGGCGCGCAATTTCCTGAACTCCACCTTCGTCAACGTCGACAGCCTGCGCAAGACCGAGCCCGAACCGCACCTCGACATGCACCCGGACGACGCCGCCGCGCGCGGTATCGCGAACGGAGACCCGGTCAGGGTGTTCAACGATCGCGGATCGCTGCGGGCGCGTGCCCGCGTCGGGGACCGTGCCCGCGGCGGGCTGGTCGTCGGTCTGTCGATCTGGTGGCGCAAGCTGGCACCGGACGGACGCAACGCGAACGAGCTGACCAGCCAGGCGCTGACCGATCTCGGCGGGTCGGCGTCGTTTTACGACTGTCTCGTCGAAGTCGAGGCATGGCCGGCCGGGCGGAGCGCGTCCCCGGCGGTCAAACCGCATGCCCCGTCCATCGTCGGGTCCGAGGGCACGCGTCGGCACATCTGAACCGAACGATCCGTCTAACTGGTTGCGGTGCCGCGCGCGGCCCGTTACGATCACGTTAACGAACGATCATGCTAAAAATGATCGCGTGTCAGAGGCCGTAGTCGGGCGTCTCCAGCGTGCCGGCGAGCGCGCTACCGGGCATTCGGCGCACACGGTCCGACCGAAAAGACGGAGGAGACGACATGAGCAGGCCCTGGCTGAACGAATATCCCCCGGGCGTGCCGCCCGACATCGACCTGTCCGGCTGCGAATCGCTGGTCGACATGTGCGAGCAGACCTTCGCGCGTTTTCCGGAACGCGCGGCGTTCACCTGCATGGGCGCAACGCTCGGCTATGCCGCGCTTGACGCGCAATCGGCGCATTTCGCCGGATGGCTGCAATCGCGCGGCCTGCGCAAGGATAGCCGCGTCGCCCTGATGTTGCCCAACGTCCTGCAATACCCGGTCGCGCTGATCGGCTCGCTGCGGGCGGGGTGCATCGTCGTCAACGTCAACCCGTTGTATACCGCGCGTGAGTTGTCGCAGCAACTGATCGACAGCGGCGCGGAAACGATCGTCATCCTGGAGAATTTCGCGGCGACGCTGCAGAAGGTGCTGGCCGGCACGGCGGTGCGGCACGTCGTCGTCACGTCGATGGGCGACATGCTGGGCGGGCGCGGCCGGATCGTCGATTTCGTCGTGCGGCACGTGCGCAGGCTGGTGCCCGCCTGGACCCTGCCCGGGCACGTGGGCTGGTCCGCGGCCCTTGCGGCGGGCGCCCGGGCGGGGTACCGCCCGGCGGCGCCCGCGCTCGACGACATTGCGGTGCTGCAATACACCGGCGGCACGACCGGTGTCGCGAAGGGCGCGATCCTGTTGCATCGCAATCTGCTGGCGAACACGATCCAGTCGGAAGCCTGGCTGGCGCCGGCATTGACGCGGCGCGCCGGTGCGCAGGTGATCACCGCGGCCGCACTGCCGCTTTATCATATCTTCGCGCTGACGGTCTGCGGCTTTCTATCGATTCGCATCGGCGGTCTGGCGGTGTTGATCCCGAATCCCCGGGATATCCGGGGATTGATCAAGACGCTGTCCGCCTATCCGGTGCACAGCTTCCCGGCGGTCAACACGCTCTACAACGCGCTGATGGATCACCCTGATTTCGGTCGTCTCGATTTCTCGCAGTTGCTGGTCGCCGTGGGCGGCGGGATGGCGGTGCAGGAAGCCGTCGCGCGACGCTGGGCGGAGCGGACCGGCCGGGTGCTGGTGGAGGGCTATGGGCTGTCCGAGACGTCGCCGATCGTCAGTTGCACGCCGGTGACCGCGACCGCGTACTCGGGCAGCGTCGGCCTGCCCATGCCGTCGACGGACGTCTCGATCCGCGACGAATCCGGCCGGGAAGTGCCGAACGGCGAGACCGGCGAGGTCTGCATTCGCGGACCGCAGGTGATGGCCGGGTATTGGCAGCGGCCCGACGAAACCGACAAGGTGATGACCGCCGACGGTTTTCTGCGTTCCGGCGACATCGGGCGCTTCGACGCGCACGGCAATCTGAAGCTGGTGGACCGCAAGAAGGACCTGATTCTGGTGTCCGGTTTCAATGTCTACCCGAACGAAATCGAGGACGTGGTGGCGAGTCACCCCGGTGTGGGCGAGGTGGCGGCGGTAGGCATCAACGACGACAAATCCGGTGAGGCCGTCAAGATCTTCGTCGTGCGGCGCGACCCCGGCCTGACCGAGACGGACCTGCGCGCGTTTTGCCGGGAGCGCCTGACCGCCTACAAGTTGCCGCGGACCATCGAATTCCGCGAGGCACTGCCGAAAACCAATGTCGGCAAGATCCTGCGCCGGGCGCTACGCGAGGAGGGCGCCATTCCTCCGCCGACGGCCGGCGGGTGAATGCGGCGCAAAACGGTGCGCACCGGTCGGCATCGCAGTACCATCGGTGGATAGCTGAAAATAGCGCAAAACAGGGGAAGGCGATGTTGCTGGATAAACTGATTGGCGAATTCGACCGCGGCTTGCGTTCATTGACCGGCGTGACGCGGACTGCGCGTCCCTATCCCGGCGCCAATCTCGAACTGGAAGACGCGGCGCTGACGCCGGAGGAGCGGCAGCACGCGGCGGCATTGATGCGGGTCAACCATGTCGGCGAGGTGTGCGCGCAGGCACTGTACCAGGCACAGAAACTGGCCACCCGCTCGGAGAAGCTGAAGCAGGCGTTCGCGGTGGCAGCGGAGGAAGAGGAGGATCACCTTGCCTGGACGGCCAGTCGCATCGAGGCGCTGGGCGGGCGGCCTAGTCTGCTCAATCCGCTGTGGTACGCCGGCTCGCTGGCGATCGGTTTCGTCGCCGGGCGCATGGGCGACCGGGTCAGCCTCGGTTTCATGGCCGAGACGGAGCGACAGGTCGAGCATCATCTCGACAGTCATCTGGAAAGCCTGCCCGTGGGCGATGCGGCGTCGCGCGCCGTGGTCGAGCAGATGCGCACCGATGAGATGAAGCACGCCCGCTCCGCGATGGAAGCCGGCGGTGTCGAACTGCCGTTCCCGTTGACCGCAGCAATGCGGGCGATGTCCAAGGTGATGACGCGGACCGCCTATTATCTTTGATGCGCGCGGGCTACGGGGCGGCGCGGCGCATGGGTGCCGGCGGTTGCCGCGATTCGGCGAGAGGGGGCGGTGCAGGCCGCATGTCCGGTGCGCGCCCTGTGTCGGCCTCTGTGCCATCCCACATCTTGCCGATGAAGCCGATCGTTCCTCATGTCATTCTTACCGCCTCGCCCGGGGCGGGTGCGTCCACCGGCGTTTGCGCGCAACGGATGGCGATACGTCCTTTTCTACGCTCAACAGCCCCGTAATTTTCGCCTTTTCGCACTACCGTCCACGTTCGCGCGCTCATCCAAAACATTCAATAAGTTCCGTATCACATTAATTTTACTGAATTTTTTTTGGCGAAAGAGTGTGCCGGAAAGCTAAGTCATTGTTCTGTCGGGCAAAAATAGCGCCAAAACGCGAGCGTGTGCTTGACCACACTCGATGCTTACCTTAAAGTGGGAAAAGGTGCAGAAAAGTGCAATTTTCCGCGCAAAAACTTCCTAATCCGGACTCGTCCCAGAGGCCGTTTCGCGTGGTCCACGTGGGATCGACAGGAGAAAGGCGTGTTCCAGGGAGCATCGGCGCTGACACTCGATGCGAAGGGGCGGATGTCCGTTCCTACCCGGCATCGCGATGCGCTCCAGGGACAGGCCGAGGGCCGCGTCACGATCACAAAGCACCCGGATGGCTGCCTGCTGCTGTTCCCTCGTCCGGAATGGGAAGTTTTCCGCGCCAAGATTGCTGCGTTGCCGATGGACGCGCATTGGTGGCGCCGGATCTTCCTCGGCAATGCGTCCGATGTCGAAATGGATGGTACGAACCGCGTGCTGATTTCGCCTGAATTGCGGCTTGCCGCGAATCTCGAGAAGGAAGTCATGCTGTTGGGTATGGGCAGCCATTTCGAGATATGGGACGCGCAAACCTATGCTGCGAAGGAGCAGGCCGCGATGGCGCAAGGCATGCCCGACGCTCTCAAGAATTTCAGTTTTTAGCCGCAAGGCGTCGATACATGCCAAATGCGGCTGATATGATTTTCCAGCACCGGACGGTGTTGCTCGACGATGCCGTCGACGCGCTGGTATGGCGTACCGACGGCACGTATGTGGACGGCACGTTTGGCCGGGGCGGGCACAGCCGGGAGATTCTGAACCGCCTGGCGTTTCCGGGGCGGCTGCTGGCCTTCGACAAGGACCCCGAGGCGATCGCGGCCGCCGATGCGCTGATCGCCGCGCGCCACGCGCCGGCCGCTTCATCCTC
Organism: Robbsia betulipollinis; assembly: GCF_026624755.1. NCBI lineage: Bacteria > Pseudomonadati > Pseudomonadota > Betaproteobacteria > Burkholderiales > Burkholderiaceae > Robbsia > Robbsia betulipollinis. The sequence continues at coordinate 313,757 of NZ_JAPMXC010000006.1, read as the reverse complement.
GCCGGTCCCGGCTCGCGCAGCCGGCGCGGATGCGGGTTTCGATATCGTCCATGACAGTTTCGCTTCGCTGTCGTCCGCCCTGACGGAGCGCGGCATTGGCCCGGTTTCCGGAATCCTGCTGGATCTGGGGGTGTCCTCGCCGCAGGTCGACGACCCGGCGCGGGGTTTCAGCTTTCGCTTCGACGGCCCGCTGGACATGCGCATGGACCCCACACGCGGTGAATCCGCGGCCGACTGGTTGGCGCGGGCGCCGCTCGATGAATTGACCAAGGTGATACGAGACTATGGGGAAGAACGGTTTGCTTTTCAGATTGCAAAGGCGATTGTTGCTCGCCGGGCAGAGTCCGAACAGCGCGGTCCTCTCGCCCGTACAGGCGAGCTTGCCGCGCTCGTGGCGCACGCCGTCAAGACTCGCGAGAAAGGCCAGAATCCGGCCACCCGCACCTTTCAGGCTTTACGGATTCACGTCAATCAAGAGCTTGCGGAACTGCAGATAACGCTCGAGGCCGCGCTGGACTGTCTGGAGCGGGGCGGCCGTCTGGTGGTGATCAGCTTTCATTCGCTTGAAGACCGCATCGTCAAGCAATTCATGCACAAGCACGCGTCCGCGCCCGAACTCGACCGCCGCCTGCCGTTGCGCGCCGCCGATATCCCGGCGCCGCCCATGAAGCGGTTGGGGCGGCTGCGCGCGAGCGATGCCGAGGTGGCGTCGAATCCGCGCGCGCGTTCCGCCGTAATGCGCATTGCCGAAAAGGTGAGCGCGTGAGCCGTCTCGACAGCCTCCTCCTTCTGATTCTGGTGTGTTGCGCGCTGTCGGTCGTCAATTCGACGTACCAGCAGCGCCGCGTCTTCGTTCAGCTCGAGCATGCCCAACTGTTGCAGCGCAATCTGGCCCAGGACTGGACGCGCCTGCAATACGAGCAGAGTGCCTTGTCGAAGACCTCGCGCGTCGAGGAAAACAGCCGTAACCAGCTCGGCATGGACGCAGTGGCCGCGGGGCGCACGCAATACCTGAACATGGACGGCAGTCCTGCGCAAATCGCCCCGGCGCCCGTGCCGGCGTCGGGCGCGGCGGCGAAAGCCGTGCCGGGATCGCGCTGATGAAGAAAAAACCCGATCCGATCCGCGCGAGCCGCAATGCCCGTGGCGTGCAGTATTCGTCGAGCCCGATGCTCTCGGTTTCGCTGCCGCTGTGGCGCTCCAAATTCCTGGTATTCCTGGTGTTCCTCGCGTTCGCCGGTCTGGCGGCGCGCGCGCTGTGGATTCAGGGGCCCGGCAACGCCTTCTACCGGAAACAGGGCGCGAGCCGCTTCGAGCGCACGCTGGAATTGCCCGCGAGCCGCGGCAAGATACTCGATCGCGACGGGCTGGTGCTGGCGACCACGCTGCCGGTGCGCGCGATCTGGGCGATTCCGGAGGATGTGCCCGAGGACCTGCCGGCAGCGAAACGCGCAGCGCTGGCGTCATTGCTCGATATCGACCCGAAGGAATTGCGCGGCAAGCTCGCGCGCAACAGCTCTTTCGTCTACATCAAGCGCCAGGTGCCGATCGACGTGGCGGACAAGGTGGCGGCGCTCGATATTCCCGGTCTCTACGCGCGCAAGGAATACAAGCGTTTCTATCCCGAGGGCGAGATCACCGCCCATCTGGTGGGCTTCACGAATGTCGAGGACGAAGGCCAGGAAGGCGTCGAGCTGAGCCAGCAAAAGGGCCTGATCGGCACGCCGGGAAGCCGGCGCGTGATCAAGGACCGGATGGGACACGTTGTTCAGGATGTCGATGAGCTGGCGGTGCCGCGCGACGGCAAGGACATCAGTCTGTCGATCGACAGCAAGATCCAGTACATCACCTTCAATGAACTGAAGAACGCCGTCGTCAGCAACAAGGCGGCGGCGGGCGCGGCCATGGTGGTCGACGCGCAGACCGGCGAAGTGCTGGCGCTCGCGAACTACCCGACCTACAACCCGAACGACCGCACGCACCTGACCGGCGAGCAGTTGCGCAATCGCGTGTTCACGGACACCTTCGAGCCCGGTTCGATCATGAAACCGTTCACGATCTCGCTGGCGCTCGACCTGCACCGCGTGACCCCGACGACGATCGTCAATACGTCGCCGGGCCGCTATACGCTGGACGGCGCGCAGATCACCGACGATTCGAACTTCGGCACGTTGAACGTGGCGGGCGTGATCCAGAAGTCGAGCAACGTCGGTACCAGCAAGATCGCGATGCAGTTGCGCCCCGAGGAAATGTGGGACATGTACACCAGCGTCGGGCTGGGCGTCGCGCCGAACGTCGGTTTCCCGGGCGCGGTGTCGGGGCGGCTGCGCCCGTGGAAAAGCTGGCGCCGCATCGAGCAGGCGACGATGTCGTACGGCTATGGGTTGTCCGTGTCGCTGTTCCAGCTCGCGCATGCGTACACGGTTTTCACGAACAACGGCCGTCTGCTGCCGCTGTCGATCTACAAGCTCGACGCGCCGCCGGCGCAGGGGCCGCAGGTGTTCGAGCCGCAAACGGTCGCCGAAGTGCGCAAGATGCTGGAAACGGTGGTGGCGCCGGGCGGCACCGCGCCGCAGGCGCAGGTGCCGGGCTACCGCGTGGGTGGCAAGACCGGTACCGCGTACAAACACTTCGGCAGGGGCTACGACAAGTCGCGTTACCGGGCGTCCTTCGTCGGCATCGCGCCGATGTCCAATCCGCGCATCATCGTCGCGGTGTCGGTGGACGATCCGCGAGGTGGCAAGCACTTCGGCGGCCAGGTGTCGGGCCCGGTGTTTTCTTCGATCGCCGGCGAGATCCTGCGCGCGATGAATGTCGCGCCGGACAATCAGGTCAAGCAGACCGTGGCGGTGGAGGATCAGCCCGCCAGCGCGTCGGCCGCGGCCAAGCCGGCCGCCAGGCCGAGCGCCGGCAAGTCGAATGCCGTCAAGCCGTTCGCGGCCCGGCCGACCACGCACGCCGCGCACGAGGCGGCCGCGCATATCGTGCGGGCGTCGTTGCGCCATGACGAGCCGGCGGGCAAGGTGCTGCGATGATCCGCACGATGCATGCATCGCCGATGCCGGCGGACGCCAGGGCGGATAGCGCGGCTGCCGTGGCGGTCGCGCGGGCGTTGGGCTGGCTGAGCGATACGCTATCCGCGGGCGCGGACCTGCGCACCGACAGCCGCGCGGTACGACCCGGCGATGGTTTCCTTGCCTATGCGGTAGATGGCGCCGACAACCGGCCGCACGTGGGCGATGCGATCGCGCGCGGCGCGGCGGCCGTCCTGTTCCAGCCGCGCGGCGCGAGTCCGCACGCCGGTTTCGGCGACACGCCGGTCCTGCCGGTGCCGGGGCTCGACGCGCTGGCCGGCCCGATCGCGAGCGCCTGGTACGGCGAGCCGAGCCGGCAGATGACGGTGATCGGCGTGACGGGCACGAACGGCAAGACCTCGCTGACGCAGTGGATCGCGCTGGCGCTGGCGACGCTGGGCGTGCGCACGGCGACGATCGGCACGCTGGGCGTCGGCCTGCCGGACAAGCTGGTGCCCACCGGTTTCACGACACCGAATGCCGCGCAGCTGCAGCAGTCGCTGGCGGCGCTGCGCCGCGACGGTGCGGCGGCGGTGGCGATGGAGGTGTCGTCGCATGCGCTGCACCAGGGGCGTGTGAACGGCACGGCCTTCGATATCGCGGTGTTCACGAACCTGAGCCAGGACCACCTCGACTACCACGGTACGATGGCTGCCTACGAGGCCGCCAAGGCGCGTTTGTTCGACTGGCCAGGTCTGCGTTTCGCGGTCGTCAACCGCGACGATCCGGCCGGCGCGCGGTTGCTGCGGCAACTCGACGGCCAGCTGCCGACGCTGTCGTACGGAATCGGTGCGGTGCCGGATTCGACCACCCCGGGGACCGTGCCGGCCACCTGTCATCTCCATGCCACGGATATTCGCGTGACCCCGGCGGGCGGCACCGCGCTGACCGTGCACGCCGCCGCAAACGGCAGTGCGGCGCCTGCGGCGGTCGCGATCGAGGTCGCGACGCTGGGCGAGTTCAACGTTTCGAACCTGTTGGGCGTGCTCGGCGCGCTGCTGGCGACGCAATGGCTGCGGGCGCACCCGCAGGCCGACGCGGCGACGGATCTGCTCGAGCCGATGGCGTGGCGCGCCGCGCTGGGCGCACTCGCCCGGCTGCAGCCGGTGGTGGGACGGATGCAGCGTCTGGGCGGCCGGCCGCAGCACGACGAGCCGCTGGTCGTGATCGATTACGCGCATACGCCCGACGCGCTCGAGAAGACGCTGCTGGCATTGCGTCCGGTGGCGCAGGCGCGGGGCGGCGAGCTGAACGTGGTGTTCGGCTGTGGCGGCGATCGCGATGCGGGGAAGCGGCCGCTGATGGGCGCGGTCGCGGCACGTCTGGCGCATGCCGTCGTGCTGACCAGCGACAATCCGCGCAGCGAGGTACCGGCGGCGATCATCGACCAGATCGCGGCGGGCGCGGCGAACGCTCCGGGCGTCGTTACGCCGGGCGTCGGTACGCCGGGCGTCGCCGGGCATGTCGTAGAACGCGTGCGCCGCATCGAGGACCGCGCCAGCGCGATCCTGCAGGCCATCCGCGCGGCGCGGTGCGAGGATGTCGTGCTGCTGGCCGGCAAGGGCCACGAGGCCACGCAGGAAATCATGGGCAAGAAACGACCGTTCTCGGATCAGGACCATGCCCAGCTGGCGCTCGCCGCCCGGGCGACTCACCGGGAGCACGAATGACTCTGCTGACACTGGATCAAGCGGCGCAATGGATCGACGGCGCCAGCGTCGTCGGCGCGGGCACGACGCCGTTCGCACGCGTGTCCACCGATAGCCGGACGGCCGGCCCGGGCGACCTTTTCGTGGCGTTGCGCGGCGAGCGTTTCGATGCGCATGCGTTTCTTGCCGCGGTCGCCGCGCAAGGGGTCGCGGCGGCGATCGTTTCGCAGGACATCGCGCCGGACACTTTGCGGGATGCCGCGGGACGGAGCCTGCCGCATCTGCGCGTGCCGGATACGCGTCTCGCGCTCGGCGCGCTGGCGCGCGGCTGGCGGCGCCGTTTCGACCTGCCGGTCGTGGCGGTCACGGGCAGCAATGGCAAGACGACGGTCAAGGAAATGATCGCGTCGATCTTCGCGGCGGCAGTGGGGGAGGCGGCGCGACTCGCGACGCGGGGCAATCTGAACAACGACATCGGCGTGCCGCTGACGCTGCTGCGGCTCACCCCGGCCCATGCGCTCGCGGTGATCGAACTCGGCATGAACCATCCGGACGAAACGCGCTATCTGGCGGAGCTGACCGAGCCGACCATTGCGCTGGTCAACAATGCGCAGCGCGAGCATCAGGAATTCATGCGCACCGTCGAGGCGGTCGCGCTCGAGCATGCCAGCGTCATTCACGCGTTGGGCGCCAGCGGCGTCGCCGTCTATCCGGCGGACGACCGCTACGCGCCGATCTGGCGCGTGGCCGCACATCAGCGGCGCGTGCTGGATTTCATGCTCGACGAGGGTCATGCAGGCGCCGATGCGCCGCGCGCGGCCGTGACCGGGACGCCGGGACCCGAAGACGACGGCGCGCTGGACATCGCGACGCCGGCCGGAAACTTCGCCGTGCGGCTGTCGACCCAGGGGCGCCACAATCTGCGCAACGCGCTGGCTGCGACGGCCGCGGCGCTGGCGGCGAACGTCCCGATCGAGGCGATCCGGGCCGGGCTCGAGGCGTTCGCACCGGTCAAGGGACGGTTGCAGCTCAAACGCGCCACGTTCGCGCCGTTCGCCGGTGCCCGCCTCATCGACGACACCTACAACGCGAATCCGGATTCGATGCGCGCGGCCATCGACGTGCTGGCCGCCGCGCCGTCGCCGCGCGTGCTGATCGTCGGCGACATGGGCGAAGTCGGCGACCAGGAAGCCGCTGCGCACCGCGAGATCGGCGCCTATGCGTACGCGTCGGGAATCGACGCTTTCTATGCGCTGGGCGACGCGTCGCGGGGAGCCTGCCAGGCCTTCGGCACGCACGCCCGGCACTTCGCCAGCGTCGCGGAGCTGATCGACGGGTTGCGCACGTCGGACCTGGGCGCGGACGCGACATTGCTGGTCAAAGGTTCCCGGTTCATGGCGATGGAACGCGTCGTGGATGCGCTGCTCGACGTCGCGACGACGCCTCACTGATAGATAAGGAAGTTTCTCGATGCTTTTGTTGTTGGCGCAATGGCTGCAGAACGAAGCAAGCTTTTTGCGCGTGATCAATTACCTGACGTTTCGCGCCGTGATGGCCACCATCACGGCGCTGGTCATCGGCCTGGTTTCGGGGCCGGCGGTCATTCGCAAGCTGACTGCGTTGAAGATGGGGCAAGCCGTGCGCAAGGACGGGCCGCAAACGCATCTGGTGAAGACCGGCACGCCCACCATGGGGGGCGTGCTGATCCTGCTCGCCATCGCGGTGTCGACGCTGTTGTGGGCGGACCTGAGCAACCGCTTCATCTGGATCGTGATGCTGGTGACCTTCGGCTTCGGCCTGGTGGGCTGGGTGGACGACTACCGCAAGGTGGTGCACAAGGACCCGCGCGGCATGTCGTCGCGCGAGAAATATTTCTGGCAATCGCTGATCGGGCTGGTGGCGGCGGTATATCTCGCGGTCAGCATCTCGCAGTCGAGCAACGCGCATGTGTTCCAGGTCATCGTCAACTGGTGCCACAACGGCCTGCCGACCGATCTGCCGGAAAGCGCGAACCTGCTGCTGCCGTTCCTCAAGGCGATGACCTATCCGCTCGGCCTGTTCGGTTTCATGGCCCTGACCTATCTGGTGATCGTCGGTTCGAGCAACGCGGTCAACCTGACCGACGGCCTCGACGGCCTGGTGATCATGCCGGTCGTGCTGGTGGGCAGCGCGCTGGGCGTGTTCGCCTACGTGATGGGCAGCGCCGTGTATTCGCGCTATCTGCTGTTTCCGCACATCCCGGGCGCCGGCGAACTGTTGATCTTCTGCTCGGCGATGTCCGGCGCGGGGCTGGCCTTTCTCTGGTTCAACACGCATCCGGCGCAGGTCTTCATGGGCGACGTCGGCGCGTTGGCGCTGGGCGGCGCGCTCGGCACGATCGCCGTCATCGTGCGTCAGGAAATCGTGCTGTTCATCATGGGCGGCGTGTTCGTCGCGGAAACCGTGTCGGTCGTGCTGCAGGTCGTCTGGTTCAAGGTTTCGAAGCGGTATTTCGGCGAGGGGCGGCGCATTTTCAAGATGGCGCCGCTGCACCATCATTTCGAACTGACGGGGTGGAAGGAAACGCAGGTCGTCGTGCGGTTCTGGATCATCACGCTGATGCTGGTGCTCGTCGGCCTCTCCACCCTGAAACTGCGCTGATATGGAATTCGATCGTTCCTTGCTGTTTGGTGGACCGGACCGGCCGCGGGTGCTGGTGCTGGGCCTGGGCGAATCCGGGCTGGCGATGGCGCGCTGGTGCGCGCTGCACGGCTGCACCCTGCGCCTGGCCGATTCGCGGCAGGCGCCGCCGAACCTCGCGACCGCGCTGGCGCTCGAGGGCGGCCCGCATGCATTCGCGGGTGGGACGGACGCGCCGAACGGGCCGTTCCCGCCGGCGCTGCTCGACGACGCGATCGATCTCGTGGCGATCAGCCCGGGCCTCTCGCCGCTCGACCCCGCGCTCACGCCCCTGCTCGACGCGGCGCGCGGCAGGGACATCCCGGTCTGGGGTGAACTGGCCTTTTTCAGCCATGCGCTGCGGGCGCGCAATGCGGTGCTGGCGGGCGCGGGCGCGGGCGATGATGCCGTGGACGGCACCGGCACCGGCACCGGCAAGGCGGACGGCGTCGCGCCCGCGCAGGTGATCGCGATCACCGGCACGAACGGCAAGACGACGACGACCGCGCTGACCGGGCAACTGGTCGCACGCGCCGGGCGCAGCGTCGCGGTGGCCGGCAACATCAGCCCGTCGATGCTCGATCGTCTGATGACGGCGATCGAACAGGATGCGCTGCCGCAGGTCTGGGTGCTGGAGCTGTCGAGCTTTCAGCTCGAGACCGCGCAGGATTTTGCGCCGGACGTCGCGGTGGTGCTGAACATCACGCAGGACCATCTCGACTGGCATGGCAGCTTCGACGCTTACGCGGCAGCGAAGCTGCGCATTTTCGGGCCGACGACACGCGCGGTGATCAATCGCGACGATCCGCACGCGAGCGCCTGGCTGGTAAAGGCGGGCGCGGGCCGCCCGGCGTCGCTCAGCTTCGGCACCGACGCGCCGGTCCAGGCCGGCGATTTCGGCATCGCGCGCGACGCCGGTCTGGCCTGGCTGGCGCAGACGGTGCGCGCCGATGGCGAGGACGCCGCCGCGCCCGGCAGCGAGCGCGATACGGGCATGGCAGGCGCGACAGGCGATACACCCTCGCGCCGGCGCACGCGCCGCGCGGCGCCGGCGGTGGAAACGCAGGTCCGGCCGCTGATGCCGGTGGACGCGCTGCGCATCCGCGGCCTGCACAACGCGAGCAATGCGCTCGCGGCGCTTGCGTTGTGCCGGGCGATCGGCCTGCCGCTCGCGCTGCTGCTGCACGGGCTGCGCGAGTATCGCGGCGAGCCGCATCGCGTCGAATGTTTGGCGACGCTCGATGGCGTCGATTATGTCGACGACAGCAAGGCAACGAATGTCGGCGCCGCCGCGGCGGCGCTCGACGGCCTGGCCGCGCCGATCGTGCTGATCGCCGGCGGCGACGGCAAGGGCCAGGATTTCGCGCCGCTCGCGCCGGGCGTGACGCGCTGGTGCAAGGCGGTGATGCTGATCGGGCGCGACGCGCCGCTGCTGCGCGCGGCGCTGGCGGACTGCGGCGTGGCGCTGCACGACCAGCCGACGCTGGAAGCCGCGACCGCGGCCGCCGCGCGGCTCGCGCAGGCGGGCGACACGGTCTTGTTGTCGCCCGCCTGCGCAAGCTTCGACATGTTTCGCAATTACGCGCATCGCGCGGACGTTTTTCGGCAATGTGTCGCGGAGATCGCGGCCGAGCAGGGAGTGACGCTATGAGTCTGATCGAGCGGTTGACGGCACGGTTGTCGGGACGCAAGGAAGCGATGCCCAACAGCCCGGTATCGGCGAGCGAGATCGGCGGCCTGTCGAGCGCGGTGAGCGGCGTGCGTCCCAAGCGCTCGACCGTGCTCGAATACGACCAGCCGTTGCTCTGGGTGATCATCGGTCTGTTGGGTCTGGGCCTCGTGATGGTGTATTCGGCGTCGATCGCGATGCCCGATTCGCCGAAGTATTCGTCGTACAGTCCCGGCCACTTCCTGCTGCGGCATATCTTCTCGCTGGCGGTCGGCACGATCGGCGGCCTGCTGGCGTTCCGCATCCCGATGAAGACCTGGGACCGCTTCGCGCCGAAGCTGTTCGTGCTCGCGCTGATCATGCTGATCATGGTGCTGATCCCGCATGTCGGCAAGGGGGTGAACGGCGCGCGCCGCTGGATCCCGCTCGGCATCCTGAACATGCAGCCGTCGGAGATCATGAAGCTGGCCGTGACGATCTACGCGGCGAACTACACGGTGCGCAAGCAGGAGTTCATGCAGAGCTTCGGCCGCGGCTTTTTGCCGATGGCCGTTGCCGTGGGCGTGGTCGGGGCCTTGCTGCTGCTGGAGCCCGACATGGGCGCCTTTCTGGTGGTCGCGGCGATCGCGATGGGCGTGCTGTTCCTGGGAGGCGTCAACGGCCGGTTGTTCGGCGGGCTGGTGCTGACCGCGGTCGGCACCTTCAGTCTGCTGATCTGGGCGTCGCCCTGGCGGCGCGAGCGCATCTTCGCGTATCTGGACCCGTGGAACGAAGCGTACGCGCAGGGCAAGGCGTATCAGTTGACCCATTCCCTGATCGCTTTCGGGCGCGGCGAGTGGTTCGGCGTCGGGCTGGGCAACAGCGTGGAGAAGCTCAACTATCTGCCCGAGGCGCATACCGATTTCATTCTCGCGGTGATCGGCGAGGAACTCGGTTTCGTCGGCGTGATGATCGTGATCCTGATGTTCTACTGGTTCGTGCGCCGCTCGTTCGAGATCGGCCGCCAGGCGCTGGCGCTGGATCGCACCTTCTCGGCGCTGGTGGCGAAGGGCATCGGCCTGTGGATGGGTGCGCAGGCCTTCATCAATATGGGCGTGAACCTCGGCATCCTGCCGACCAAGGGCCTGACGCTGCCGCTGGTGAGCTATGGCGGTTCCGGCATTCTGCTCAATTGCGTCGCCTGCGCGGTGCTCCTGCGCGTGGATTTCGAGAACCGGCTGATGATGCGGGGAGGCAAGACGTGAGCGTTGCGCGCGCGGCGCCGTCCGACACCCCCGCCGATATCCTGACCGACACCCCGGCCGGCACCCTGCTGGTGATGGCCGGCGGCACTGGTGGACACGTGTTCCCGGGTCTGGCGGTCGCGCATCGGATGCAGGCCGCGGGCTGGCGCGTGCTGTGGCTGGGCAGCGCCACCGGCATGGAGGCGAAACTGGTCGCGCAGCATGGCATCCCGATCGAATTCGTGCGCTTTGGCGGCCTGCGCGGCAAGGGCCTGCGTACCCAGCTGATGCTGCCGGCCAACCTGGCGCGCGCCTGCGCGGACAGCGTGCGCGTGCTGCGCCGGGTCCGGCCCGACGTCGTGCTCGGCATGGGCGGCTACATCACCTTTCCCGCCGGTCTGATGACGGTGCTGGCGCGTCGCGCACTGGTGCTGCACGAACAGAACTCGGTCGCGGGACTCGCGAACCGGGTGCTGGCGAAGCTCGCGAGCCGTGTGCTGGTGGCATTCCCGGGTGCCCTGCCGCATGCCGAATGGACCGGCAACCCGATCCGCGACGCGGTGATCGACGTCGCGCCGCCGGCGCAGCGTTATGCGCGGCGCAGCGGGCCGTTGCGCCTGCTGGTAGTGGGCGGCAGCCTCGGCGCGGCGGCATTGAACGAGGTCGTGCCGCGCGCACTGGCCGCGCTGCCGCCGGCCCAGCGCCCGCATGTGTTCCACCAGGCGGGCGCGAAGCATCTCGACGCGTTGCGGGCGAACTATGCGGCGGCGGGGTTGTGGACGAACAAGGACGCGGGCACGCCGGGCGCGAGGATCAACGGCGCGCCTGTCGCAGGACGTCCCGAAAGCACGGGCAGCACGCCAAGCGTCGAACTGGTGCCTTTCATCGACGACATGGCCAGCGCCTATGCGCAGGCCGACGTGGTGATCTGCCGCGCGGGCGCGATGACGGTGGCGGAAATCGCCGCGATCGGCGTCGCGGCGCTGTTCGTGCCGTTTCCGTTCGCGGTCGACGATCACCAGACCAGCAACGCGGCGTTTCTCGCCGACCAGGGCGCGGCGGAGGTGATCCAGCAGCGCGATCTGGATACCGGGCGCCTGACGGCCTGGCTGGCGCGCCTGGACCGCGACACCCTGGCGGCGATGGCCGGGAAAGCGCGCGCGCTCGCCAAGCCGGACGCGACCGACCGGGTCGCCGCCGTCTGCGCGGCGGCCGCGGCGGCATCAAGGAAATCAGCATGAAGCATATCGTCAAGAACATCCATTTCGTCGGCATCGGCGGTTCCGGCATGAGCGGCATCGCCGAGGTCCTGCTGAATCAGGGCTACAACGTCAGCGGTTCGGACCTGCAGATGACGCCCACCACCGAGCGCCTTGCCGGACTCGGGGCGCGCATCGCCTATGTCCACGAGGCAAGCAATATCGAGGGCGCGAATGCCGTGGTCATCTCGACCGCCGTGCATTCGGGCAATCCCGAGGTGCTGGCGGCCCGGGCCAGGCGCATCCCCGTCGTGCCGCGCGCGGTCATGCTGGCCGAACTGATGCGTCTGAAGCAGGGCATCGCGATCGCCGGCACGCACGGCAAGACCACCACCACCAGCCTGGTGGCCTCGGTGCTGGGCGAGGGCGGGCTCGATCCCACCTTCGTGATCGGCGGGCGCCTGAACAGCGCCGGCGCGAGCGCACGGCTGGGCACGGGCGATTTCATCGTCGCCGAGGCGGACGAATCGGACGCGTCGTTTTTGAACCTGTTCCCGGTGATCGAGGTCGTCACGAACATCGACGCGGATCACATGGACACCTACGGCCACGATTTTTCGCGGCTCAAGCAGGCGTTCGTCGATTTCACCAAGCGCCTGCCGTTCTACGGCATCGCGGTACTGTGCGTGGACGACCCGAGCGTGCGCGAGATCCTGCCGTTCGTGTCCAAGCCGATCATCCGTTACGGTCTGTCGCCGGACGCGCAGGTGCGTGCCGTCGACGTCGTCGCCGCGGGTCAGCAGATGCATTTCAAGGTGCTGCGGGAGGATGCCGCGCCGTTGCAGGTCGCGTTGAACCTGCCCGGCGTGCACAATGTCCAGAATGCGCTCGCGGCCATCGCGATCGCCACCGAGCTCGAAGTCTCCGACGCGGCGATCTGCAGCGCGCTGGCCGGTTTCACCGGCGTCGGCCGGCGTTTCCAGCGCTATGGCGAGGTGCCCGCGCAGGATGGCGGACGCTACACGCTGATCGACGACTACGGCCATCATCCGGTGGAGATGGAAGCGACCGTCGCCGCGGCGCGCGGCGCGTTTCCGGGCCGCCGGCTGGTGCTGGCGTTCCAGCCGCACCGCTACACCCGCACGCGCGATTGCTTCGAGGATTTCGTGCGGGTGCTGTCCACGGTCGACGCGGTCGTGATGACCGAGGTCTATCCGGCGGGCGAGGCGCCGATCATCGCCGCCGACGGCCGGGCGCTCGCGCGCGCGTTGCGCGTGTCGGGCAAGGTCGAGCCCGTCTTCGTCGAAACGGTGGGAGAGTTGCCGGCGGCGATCGGCCTGCTGGCGCGCGATGGCGATGTGGTCATCACGATGGGCGCGGGTTCGATCGGCGGCGTGCCGTCGCAAATTGCAAAGGATGTGGTGCAAGAGCATGAATGAAAGTGTGAACCCCGGCCTGCCGCAAGACCCGCCGATGGCGGCTTCGGGCGCTGCCGCGTCGGGCGCCGCCGCGCCGGGCGCCGCCGCGCAGGTGGCGTTGCTGTCGCAGGCTGCCGCATCGCACGTCGCGCGGCTGGGCAAGGTCGCGGTGCTGTTCGGCGGCACGAGCGCGGAGCGCGAAGTGTCGTTGAAATCCGGCGCGCTGGTGCTGGCCGCGCTGCGCGCGAAGGGCGTCGACGCGCATCCGTTCGACCCGTCGCAGACGCCCCTGTTCACGCTGCGCGAGCAGGGCTTCGCGCGGGTCTTCAACGCGCTGCATGGCGGCTATGGCGAGGACGGCCGTCTGCAGGGCGCGCTCGATTTCCTCGGTATCCGCTATACCGGCCCGGGCGTACTCGGCTCGGCGCTCGGCATGGATAAATACCGCAGCAAGCTGGTGTGGCAGCAGGCCGGCATTCCCACGCCGCCGTTCGAGACCGTGCACCGGGGCGAGGATTACGCGCAACGCGCCGACGCGATCGTCACCCGGCTGGGTCTGCCGCTGTTCGTGAAAGCGGCGAGCGAAGGTTCCAGCGTCGCGGTCTTCAAGGTCAAGCAGGCCGGCGAACTGGCGCCCGCGCTGGCCGCGGCGGCGCGCGCGGACCGCATCGTCATCGTCGAGCAGAGCATCGAGGGCGGCGGCGCGATGGGCGGGGAATACACGATCGCGATCGCGACCGGGCTGCGCCTGCCGATCATCCGCATCGTGCCGGCCGGCGAGTTCTACGATTACGACGCCAAATATCTGTCCGACGCGACGCAGTACCTGATTCCGAGCGGACTGGGCGCGGCGCGCGAGGCCGAGTTGGCCGAACTGGCCGAGCGCGCGTTCGGCCTGCTGGGCTGCACGGGCTGGGGGCGGGTGGATTTCATGATGGACGCCGAGGGTCGGCCGTATTTCCTCGAAGTCAACACGGCGCCCGGCATGACCGACCATTCGTTGCCGCCGAAGGCGGCGCGCGCGGTGGGCATCCCCTACGAGGACCTGGTGCTGCACGTCCTGTCGCTGACGCTGGAGGATGCCTGATCCATGTGGAACAATGTCCGCCAGCTCAACGCCGCCGCCAGCCTGCTTTCGGCCGGGGCGCTGCTCGCCCTGCTGGGCGCGGCGGGCTATTGGCTGGCGGAGCGGCCGATGTTCGCGCTGCGGGCGATCCAGGTCGAGGGCGACGTCGCGCACATCAATGTGCCGACGATTCGCGCCGACGTGGTGGGCACGCTGCGCGGCAATTACTTCACCGTCGATCTGGACCGGGCGCGCGTCGCGTTCGAAACCATGCCGTGGGTGCGCCGGGCGAGCGTGCGGCGCGTCTGGCCGAACGGCCTGGCGGTCTCGCTCGAGGAGTACAGGCCGCTCGGGACCTGGGGCGATAATCAGCTGGTCAGCGTCGACGGCGAACTGTTCACCGCGAACCAGGCCGAGATCGACGACGACATCCCCGAGTTCTCCGGCCCCGTCGGCAGCGAGAAGATGGTCGTGCAGCGGTACCATGACTTCCAGAAGTGGCTCGCGCCACTGGGCGCCGCGCCGGAAGCGGTATCGCTGTCGGCGCGCTATGCGTGGACCGTGCGCCTGACCAGCGGGCTCGAGATCGATCTGGGCCGCGAGCGTACCGCGCAGACGCTCGACGAGCGCAGCATGCGTCTCGTCAAGGCCTGGCCACAGGTGGTCAGGCGTTGGGGGGACAATATCGAGCATGCGGACCTGCGCTATCCGAACGGGCTGGCGATCCGGGCCGCAAGCATGCGCTTCACCCAGGATCCGAGCGCAAGCAAGGGAAACAAATGACTTCATACACACGCCATGAGTAAAGACTTCAAAGATCTGTTGGTCTCGCTCGATATCGGTACCGCCAAGGTGGTCGCGATCGTCGGGGAGCTGCGTGGCGAAGGGCGCTACGAAGTGATCGGACTGGGCCAGAGCGAGTCGAAGGGGCTGAAGAAGGGCGTCGTGGTCAATATCGAGGCGACGGTGCAGTCGATCCAGCGCGCGCTCGAGGAAGCCGAGTTGATGGCCGACTGCAAGATCACGAATGTGTTCACCGGCATCGCCGGCAGCCACATCCGCAGCTTCAATTCGAGCGGCATGGTGGCGATCAAGGACAAGGAGGTCACGCAGGCCGACGTGGCGCGCGTGATCGAGACCGCGAAGGCGATCAATATCCCGACGGATCAGCAGGTCCTGCACATCCTGACGCAGGAGTTCATCATCGACGGGCAGGAGGACGTACGCGAGCCGATCGGCATGAGCGGCATCCGGCTCGAGGTGAAGGTGCACATCGTGACCGGCGCGGTGTCGGCCGCCCAGAACATCGTCAAGTGCGTGCGCCGCTGCGGGCTCGAGGTCAACGACCTGGTGCTGCAGCCGCTCGCATCAAGTCTCGCGGTGCTGACCGAGGACGAACGCGAACTGGGCGTGGTGCTGGTCGACATCGGCGGCGGCACGACCGACATCGCGATCTTCAGCGAGGGCGCGATCCGCCATACCGCGGTGATTCCGATCGCCGGGGACCAGATCACCAGCGACGTCGCGATGGCCCTGCGCACGCCGACGCCCGACGCCGAGGACATCAAGGTGTCGCACGGCATCGCCAAGCAGACGCTCGCCGATCCCGACGAAATGATCGAGGTGCCGGGCCTCGGCGAGCGCGGGCCGCGGACCCTGTCGCGGCAGGCGCTGGCGGCCGTGATCGAGCCGCGCGTCGAGGAACTGTTCTCGCTGGTTCAGCAGGTGGTACGTGAATCCGGGTATGAGGAACTTCTGTCCTCGGGTATCGTCCTCACAGGCGGCGCGTCGATGATGCCCGGGATGGTGGAGCTGGGCGAGGACATCTTTCTGAAACCGGTACGGGTGGGCGTGCCCGAGTATTCCGGCGGTCTGGCCGACGTGGTACGCAATCCGCGTTACGCGACCGCGATGGGGCTGCTGCGCGAAGCGCACGCGCAGCGCTCGCGCGGCCGGAAAGTCGCCGTGCAGAGCGGGTCGGCGGGGCAGATCTGGACACGCATGAAAGAATGGTTCGTGGGCAATTTTTAAGCGGGCGCCCGGCGCGGTGACCGTCCCTTCGGGGCCGGCAGCAAAACCGGACAGTGCGCGAAAAAAACGCAGTGGAAGCGCCATGGCAATACGGTAATACTGCAGTTAGCGCCGCGCGGCGGCGGCGCTCGCGGCCTCGCTTGCCCGAGCGGGGTCGCGGACCGATCGCCGAATCAGGACATATCCTTAATCGAGATGGAGGCAAACATGGAATTCGAAATGCTGGAAACCGAAACCAACGGTACGGTGATCAAGGTCGTCGGCGTGGGGGGTGCGGGCGGCAATGCCGTTCAGCACATGATCGACCGCGGCGTCCAGGGCGTCGATTTCGTCTGCATGAATACGGACGCGCAGGCGCTGGCGCGGATGAAGGCGGCCAGCGTGATCCAGCTGGGCAAGACCGGGCTGGGCGCGGGCGCGAAGCCCGAAATGGGCCAGGCGGCCGCGGAGGAAGCGCGCGAGCGCATCTGCGACGCGCTGCGCGGCGCGCACATGGTGTTCATCACCGCCGGCATGGGCGGCGGCACCGGCACGGGCGCGGCGCCCGTGGTGGCGCAATGCGCGAAGGAAATGGGCATCCTGACGGTGGGTGTCGTCTCCAAGCCGTTCGAATTCGAAGGCGGCAAGCGCAAGCGCGTCGCCGAGGCCGGCTCGCAGCAACTCGAGGAAAACGTCGATTCGCTGATCGTCGTGCTCAATGACAAGCTGTTCGACGTCATGGGCGACGATGCCGAGATGGACAAGTGCTTCCAGTGCGCGGACGACGTTCTGCACAACGCGGTCGCCGGGATTGCCGAGATCATCAACGTCGACGGTCTGGTGAACGTCGACTTCGAGGACGTCAAGACGGTGATGGGCGAGCAGGGCAAGGCGATGATGGGCACCGCGACGGTGGCCGGCGTCGACCGCGCGCGTCTGGCGGCGGAGCAGGCGGTCGCCAGTCCGCTGCTCGAAGGCGTCGATCTCTCGGGTGCGCGCGGCGTGCTGGTCAACATCACGGCCAGCCGGTCGCTGCGCCTGTCGGAAACCCGCGAAGTCATGAACACCATCAAGAGCTACGCCGCGGAAGACGCGACGGTGATCTTCGGTACGGTGTACGACGACGCGATGGGCGATGCGCTGCGCGTGACGGTGGTCGCCACCGGCCTGGGTCGCACCGCGAAGAAGGCGGCGCACCAGGCGCCGATGACCTTGCTGCGCACCGGTACCGACAATGCGCCGATGTCGGTGGGCAGCCACCCGACGACGACGCACTCGACGGCGGACTACGGCTCGCTCGACACGCCCGCCGTCTGGCGCAACACGCGTGAAACCGCGGCGTCGCACGTTGCGGCCCTGCAGGAGAAGGGTGTCGACACCTATGACATCCCGGCCTTCCTGCGCAAGCAGGCGGACTGAGATGACTGACCACGGCCGTTCATCACGTCGCCCTTCAGGAATGGCGAAACCTGCCGTTGACAAGGGGAACGCGACGCGCCTCGGGCAAGGAGCGGAACGGTAATGTGTCATAAAAGCGACGGTACGCCGGACGAGGAAGCCTCCCCTGGTCCGGCGGGCCGCCGTGTCATCAAAAAGTAACACATGGCAACAGATGGAAAAGCCGCAATGGAAGCGACTTTGTTAGAATGGGGGCTATGAAGTAAAAGAGCGTGATTGGGAAAATCAATCAGTAAAGTTTATTAAAAAAGTTCATCCAATGTTAAAGCAGCGCACCATCAAGACGATCGTAAAGACGGTGGGGATTGGTCTGCACTCGGGGCGGAAGGTCGAACTGACCTTGCGTCCGGCTGCTCCCGGTACGGGCATTGTCTTTTCGCGTATCGATCTCGAACCGGCGGTGGATATCCCGGCGAGCGCACACGCCATTGGGGGAACACGCATGGCGTCGGTCCTGGAAAAGGACGGGGCGCGCGTATCGACGATCGAACATTTGATGTCCGCCTGCGCCGGACTGGGAATCGACAATCTCTATGTCGATATCACGGCCGAGGAAATTCCGATCATGGACGGCAGCGCGGCGTCCTTTGTGTTCCTGATCCAGTCGGCCGGGATCGAGGAACAGAATGCGGCAAAACGTTTTATCCGAATCAAGAAGATGGTCGAGGTACGGGAGGGCGACAAGTACGCCCGCCTCGAACCGTTTTTCGGATTCAAACTCAAATTCACCATCGATTTCCATCATCCCGCGGTCGACAAGACCGGACAGGAAGTGGAGGTCGATTTCGCGGAAACGTCCTACACGCGCGACATTGCCCGGGCCCGTACGTTCGGTTTCGCCTATGAATTCGAGGCGATGCGGGAACTGGGGCTGGCGCGCGGCGGCAGCATGGAAAATGCCATCGTTCTCGACGAATACCGCATCCTGAACGCCGACGGTCTGCGCTACGAGGACGAGTTCGTCAAGCACAAGACCCTTGACGCGATCGGCGACCTGTATGTGGCAGGCAGCCCGCTGATCGGCGCCTACACCGCGTACAAGTCCGGGCACGGGCTCAACAACCTGCTGCTGCGCGAGATGTTCGCCCACGAGGAAGCGTTCGAATTCGTCACCTTCGAGGACGCGAAGACGGCGCCCAAGGGTTTCGGGCTGGAAGTGCAGGGCGTGTTCGCCTGAGCAGCCCGCGTGGCGTGGGCCGGGAAGCACCGGCTGACGAATGATGAAAAAGGCGCCCTGAACGGCGCCTTTTTTTTGCGCCTGTTTTACCGCGCCCTCCACGCGGGTTTTTTGTGATATTTCGTAAGATTTCCCCTGCTCCGGCACGCCGGGATAGGCAACCGCGTTTTACTGCGCACGCTATGATGTAGCACGTTTCCGGCAGGCAGGATGGCCCTGCACCACCGTGCGAAGCGACCGTCCTAGCCGCAAGTCCCTTGCCTTCCGGAAACATCGTCAATGTGGATTGTCGATATTGCGCTGAAACGGCCCTACACGTTCATCGTGATGGCCTTGATGATCCTGATGGCAACGCCGTTCGTGATCTTCACCACGCCCACGGACGTGCTGCCGAACATCGATATTCCGGTCATCAGCGTCATCTGGACCTACAACGGGCTGTCCGCGAAAGACATCTCGGACCGAATCACCTCCGTCAACGAGCGCAGCCTCACGACGACGGTCAACAACATCGAGCATGTCGAGTCGCAGTCGTTGCCCGGCATCGCCATCATCAAGCTGTTTCTCCAACCGGACGCGGTGCTGCCGACCGCGATCGCGCAGACGGTGGCGAACGAGCAAGCCCAGTTGAAGCAGATGCCGCCGGGGGCGACGCCGCCGCTGGTCATCAGTTATTCCGCTTCGAGCATTCCGGTCATCCAGCTCGG
The DNA here is from genome assembly GCF_026624755.1 of Robbsia betulipollinis. Classification (NCBI taxonomy): domain Bacteria; kingdom Pseudomonadati; phylum Pseudomonadota; class Betaproteobacteria; order Burkholderiales; family Burkholderiaceae; genus Robbsia; species Robbsia betulipollinis. The sequence continues at coordinate 294,449 of NZ_JAPMXC010000006.1, read as the reverse complement.
ACTTTCCGGGTCGAACGTCAGCGAGCAGCAACTCGGCGACGCGGCGCTGAATTTTCTGCGGCCGCAGATCGTGACGATCCCGGGCGCGGCCTCGCCCTATCCCTATGGCGGCAAGACGCGCGCCATCGCCGTCGATCTGGACACGCGGGCCTTGCTTGCCAAGGGCCTGACGCCCCTCGATGTCGTCAATGCCGTCAATGCACAGAATCTGATCCTGCCGACCGGGACCGCGAAACTCGGACAGACGGAGTTCATCGTGAATATGAATGGATCGCCTGCGACCATCGCCGAGCTGAACGATATCCCCATTCGCACGGTCGACGGCGCCACCACCTACATGCGCGAGGTCGCCCACGTGCGCGACGGTTCGATCCCGCAAACCAATATCGTCCGGCAGGACGGCAAGCGCGGCGTGCTGATCACGGTGCTGAAGAACGGCAATGCCTCGACGCTCGCCATTGTCAGTTCCTTGAAGGCGATGCTGCCGCGTCTGCAGCAGACAGTGCAACAGGGCATCAAGATTTCGCCTTTGTTTGACCAGTCAATCTTTGTCAAGGCATCTATTTCCGGACTGGTCCGCGAAGCGCTGATCGCCGCGCTGCTGACCGCGGCGCTGATTCTGTTGTTCCTGGGAAACTGGCGCAGCACCATCATCATCGCGGTGTCGATCCCGCTCTCGATCCTGTCGTCGTTGATCGTGCTGCATGCGTTGGGCCAGACGATCAACATCATGACGCTGGGTGGCCTGGCGCTGGCCGTGGGCATTTTGGTGGACGACGCCACCGTGACGATCGAGAACATCGAACGCCACCTGCACGAGGGCGCGGCCCGTTACGATGCGATTCGCAACGGTGCCGGCGAGATCGCCATCCCGGCCCTGGTGTCCACGCTGTGCATCTGCATCGTCTTCGTGCCCATGTTCTTCCTCACCGGCGTGGCGCGTTATCTTTTCGTGCCGCTGGCGGAGGCGGTGGTCTTCGCCATGCTGGCTTCCTACCTGCTGTCGCGCACCCTGGTGCCGACCCTGGCGCTGATGCTGCTGAAGGATCAGCCTCCGGCATCCGCGCATTCCGGCGCGGCGGGGACGCCAAAGTCGTCGGGCTCGCTGTTCGGCCGGCTGTACCACCGGTTCGACGAACTTTTCGAGAAGGTGCGCGGCAACTACATCGTGCTGCTGAGTACGATGCTGGTGCGCCGACGGTTTTACGCGGGCGCCTTCCTGGGTTTCTGCCTGCTGTCCTCGCTGCTGGTATTCGTGCTCGGCCGCGATTTTTTCCCGAGCGTCGACGCCGGTCAGATCCGGCTGCACATGCGCGCGCCCACCGGCTACCGCATCGAGGAAACCGCGCGTCTGGCGGACGAGGTCGAGAAAGTGGTACGCCAGACGCTGCCTGCCAGTGAAATCGACACGATCGTCGACAACCTCGGGCTGCCGAACAGCGGCATCAATCTGTCCTACAGCAACGCCGGCACCATCGGCTCGCTCGATGGCGAGATCCAGATCGCGTTGACGGCGGACCATCATCCCTCCGCCGGCTATATCGACACGCTGCGTCGGGTGCTGCCGCAGCGGTTCCCGGGCGTCGAATTCTTCTTCCAGCCGGCCGACATCGTCACGCAGATCCTGAATTTCGGCCAGCCGGCCGCGGTCGACCTGCAGGTACGCGGCAAGGATCAACAGGCGAATTTCAAGGTCGCCAGCACGTTGATGAAGCAGATCGCGCAGCTGCGCGGCACTGTGGATACCCATATCCAGCAACGCGTGGACGCACCGATGTTGACGCTGCAGATGAATCGCAGCCGCTTGCAGCAATTGGGACTGAGCGCGCAGAACGTTACCCAGGAAGTGCTGATTTCGTTGTCGGGAAGTTCGCAGACGACGCCGTCCTTCTGGTTGAGTCCGGACAATGGCGTCGAGTACCCGGTGTCGGTGCAGACACCGCAATATCAGGTACAGAGCCTCGACGATCTGCTGCGTACACCGGTGTCCGGCCCATCGGGCGGGGTGCCGCAATTGTTGGGCAACCTGGTGCAGGTACGGCCAGCCGTTCAGCCCGCGGTCGTCAATCACTACAATATCCAGCCGTCGATCGACGTCTACGTCAGCGTCGAGGAACGCGATCTGGGCAGCGTCGCCAGCGACATCCAGCGGATCGTCGCGCAGGCGCGCAAGTCTTTGCCGAAGGGTACGGAAATCAATCTGCTCGGTCAGGTGGCGACGATGCAGTCGTCGTTCGTGGGGCTGGGCCTGGGTGTGGCGATGGCCATCGTGCTCGTGTACCTGATCATGGTCATCAATTTCCAATCCTGGCTCGATCCGCTGGTCATCATCAGCGGCCTGCCCGCAGCTTTGGCGGGGATTGCCTGGATGCTGTTCCTGACCCGCACGCACCTGAGCGTGCCGGCCCTGACCGGCGCGATCATGACCGTCGGAGTGGCCACCGCCAACAGCATCCTGGTGGTGGCGTTCGCCCGGCAGCGCCTGGAGGGCGGCGCCGCCCCGCTGGCCGCCGCGCTGGAAGCGGGAGCCACCCGGATTCGTCCGGTCCTCATGACCGCGACCGCGATGATCATCGGCATGGTGCCGATGGCGCTGGGTCTGGGCGAGGGCGCGGAACAGAACGCGCCACTGGGGCGTGCGGTGATCGGTGGCCTGCTGCTGGCCACCGTATCGACGCTGCTGTTCGTACCGCTGGTCTTTGCCGGCGTGCATAGCCGTCTCGCGAAGCGCGCGGCGCGGCGCGAGGCCGGGCACGGTCACGAAGCTGACGGCAAGCAAGAAGACAAGCAACAAGACAAGCAACAAGACAAGCAACAAGACAAGCAGGAAGACAAGCGCGACGCACCGCCCCCGGGCGCGGCCGCATCGACACGAGATTCGACATGAGCGAGACACCGCAGGCCGGGCCGCCGCAAGGCGAGGAAGGCAAGGACGTTCCGGAACGAACGCCGAACCCGGCGCCCGGGAAGACCGACGGGCGTGGCAAGACCGATGAGTCCGGCAAGACCGATGAGTCCGGCAAGACCGATGAGTCCGGCAAGACCGATGAGTCCGGCAAGACCGATGAGTCCGGCAAGACCGATGAGTCCGGCAAGACCGATGAGTCCGGGAAAAAGGACGCTGCCCCGCATGTCTCGCGGCCCATGCCGCCGCGTGCCTTGGTGCGCCGTCGCGCCAAGCGCATTGGCCTGGTGGTGCTGGTGATTTTGCTGATCGGCGCGGCCTGGACGATCTATGCCAATTTGCGCAGCCGTCATCGGACCGAAAAGGTCAGTCAGCAGAATAGCCAGCAATTCGTCACCGTGGTGCACGCGACCCGGCAGGGCGGCGAGGGCGACGTGGTGCTGCCCGCCACCTTGCGCGGGAACGTCGAGTCGCCGATTTACGCGCGCGCCAATGGCTATGTCGTGCATTGGTACGCCGACATTGGCGCGCGCGTGGTGAAGGGTCAGTTGCTGGCGCTGCTCGACACGCCGGAGGTCGATCAGGAATGGGCACAGGCGGTCGCGCAGCGTCAACAGACCACGTCGGCGCTGGCCCTGGCGAAGACGTCCGCCGACCGTTCGCAGCAACTGCGGCAGCGCGACGCCGTCTCGCAGCAGGAACTCGACGACCGGACGGGCAGCTATCAGCAAGCCCGGGCCAACGAGGCGGCGGCGGATGCCAACGTTCAGCGACTCGCGCAGTTGCGCGCCTTCAAGCGTATCCTCGCGCCGTTTACCGGCGTGGTGACGCAACGCAATATCGATGTCGGCGACCTGATCGCTGCGGGAAATGGCACCACGCGCGCGATGTTCGTGCTCGCGCAATCGGACCCGTTGCGCGTGTATGTTTCGGTACCGCAGGCCTATTCCACCAACGTGGCGCTCGGGCAGCAGGTGACGGTGCGGCAGGCCGAGCTACCGGGTAAAACCTTTTCCGGGGCGATCACGCACACGTCGGCCGCCATCGACGTGCCGACCCGGTCGCTGCAGATCGAAATCACGCTGCCCAACCACGACGGCCTCCTGCTGCCGGGCGCCTACGTGCAGGTCACCCTGCCGCGCGCCTCGGGAGGACGCTGGATCGTGCCGGGCAATACCCTGCTGTTTCGCGCCGAAGGACCCCGTCTGGCGACCGTGGGCGCGGACAACCATGTGCACCTGCTGCCGGTGGTCATCGCCCAGGACACCGGCAAAACGCTGGAGATCGATAACGGCATTACCGCGTCCGATCGCATCATCGTGAACCCGGGCGACGCCCTGGCGGAAGGCGATGCCGTGACGATCGCGCCCCCCAAGGCGGCGCCGAAGGCGTCCGCCACGCAGCCGGCGAGCGCGTCGCAGAAGGCCGCGACATGAAGCGTCTGCATGGCAGCCTCGTTCTGTGCGCGGCGTTGCTGACGGCGTGCACGGTCGGACCCGACTACAAGCGCCCCGCGGTGGACACCCCGGCGCAGTGGCGCACGGACGCATACTGGCAGGCGGCCGCCCCCTCGCATGCGCCGCTGTCGCTCGACTGGTGGCAGGTGTTCGACGACGCGGTGCTGAACGATCTGGAACAGCGCCTGTTGACCGGCAACCAATCGTTGCAGTCCGCGAGCGCGCATTATGCCGAAGCGCGCTCCTCGCTCGACGCGGCCACCTCGGCGATCTTTCCGCAGGTCACGCTCAACAGCGGTCTGGCGCGGGAAAAAATCTCCGGTCAGCGGCCGGTGCAGCGCTACAGCACGCCGAGTCAATCGACCGTGCAGAACGACATCACGCTGGAGGCGGGCGTCAGCTACGAAGTCGATCTGTTCGGGCGCGTGCGCCGTACGCTGGAGGGCGCGCGCGCGGCAGTCGATCAGGCGGATGACGATCTGGCCAACGCCCGGCTGGTGCTGACGGCGAACCTGGCCAGCACCTACTTTTCGCTGCGCGAGCTCGATGACGAAATCGACATCGTCCAGCGGTCGCTGACCTTGCAGCAGCGGGCGCTGGATTACGTGCTGACGCAGCACGACCTGGGTGCCGTCTCCGGGCTGGACGTCATGCAGCAGCGTTCGCAACTGGACGCCAGCCGCACGCAGGCGCAATTGTTGACGCGCCAGCGCGCGCAATACGAGCATGCGATCGCCGCGTTCATCGGCGTGCCCGCGCCGGTCTTCTCGCTCGCCACCCGGGTCGCGCCGCTGCCGGTGCCGCGCATCGCCCTCGGAGTGCCCAGCGCGCTGCTGCAAAGACGCCCGGATGTCGCCTCGGCGGAACGGGCGATGGCGCAGGCCAACGCCCGGATCGGCGTCGCGCGCACCGCGTATTTTCCCGACCTGACGCTGTCGCCCACGATCGGCTGGGAAAGCACGCGGTTCGCCTCGATGCTGTCCGCGCCGTCATTGCTGTGGTCGGTCGGCAGTTCGCTCGGCGAAGTCGTGTTCGACGGCGGCAAGCGGCGCGCGGGCGTGGCGTTCGCCCAGCAGGATTACGTGGCGGTGCAGGCCACTTACCGTCAGACCGTGCTGACCGCCTTCCAGGAAGTGCAGGATGGGATAACCGGCCTCTCGGTGCTGGATGGCGCCGTGATGCAGGCCCACATCGCTTCCACCGATGCAGAGAAACTGCTGAGCCTGGCGAACGATCGTTATTCCGGCGGTCTGGTGGCCTACCTCGATGTCATCAGCGCGCAGGAGCAGCTGCTGAGCAGCCAGCGGCAGGAAATTCAGATTCAGGGACAGCAGGCGGGATTGGTCGTGTACCTGGTCAAGGCGCTGGGGGGCGGCTGGAATGACGCGCCTGCCGTGCCTGCCGTGCCTGCCGCGTCCGCCGCGTCCGCCGTGCCTGCGGCGATCGGTCGTCCGACCGTCTCCGGCTGACGTCACGGCGTCACCGGCCAGGGGGCCGCCGATGCGTCCGGCGAGCGCGGATTGCGTCCTGTCCTGTCATGAGTTCCTCCGGACACGCTACGCTTTCGAAAGCAAACGGCGTGCAGGGAGGACTTTCGTGTCGCGTAGGCAATTCGTCAAGACCATCGGTTACGGCCTCGCCGCGGGCACCACGCTGCGTCTGCCCTGGGCGGCCGCGCAAACGGCCGGTGCCGCCTCCGGCGCCGAGGGCGTGCATCCGATCGATCGCATTCATCAGATCCTGATCGTCGACGGGTTCTCGCTGCCGCACCGCTTGCCCGATCGGATCGATGCTTGTATGGCGTCCCTCGGACAGGTCTATCCGACGGCGCGACAGACGCTCTGGAGCGGCGACGCGGTGCGCACCCTGATCGCGCGGGACTTCGATAGGGATGTTCTGCAGGCATTCGACACGTTGAAACCCTACGCGTACAAGTCGGACCTGGGGCGGCTTTGCATCCTGTTCGCGCAGGGCGGTCTGTACAGCGACATCATGCTGCGGCACGAGCGGCCATGGGAGATATCGGCGCGCTATGGTTTCGGCATCTTCAATCAGGCCTGGCGCTGGCGTAAAACCGTCAGCACGGTGTCCAACAGTCTGATCTGGTCGCTGCCCGGGAGGGCGGAACTGGCGCTGACCATCGAGAGGATCGTCGCGCATTGTCACCGGCGTTACTACGGAGACGATCCGGTCGATGTGACGGGGCCGCGCGTGCTCGGTCATGCATGCGCCGCGGCGGCGACGGATCGGTGGCGCAGGATGCTTCCCGAGGACCAGTACCGAGGCGTGCATGAAGCGCCAAGCCTGGACGTGGATTTGCCCTTCATCGCCCGGGAGGACGACAGGACGGTCGTCGCCGTTCGCCCCCGCCGCCATGCCGGCGACTGGAGCGGAACCGGCCTCGGCACCAATAACTACCAGGCGATGTGGCGCGACAGGGACGCGTATACCTGACGCCGTTGCAACCGCACGCCATGGTGCCGGGGACAGGGACGGCGCTTTCGGCTTCAGCCGCGCCGTCGACCACGTGCTCCCCGCGTGGCGCAGTTACACCGTCGTGCTGCCCGGCAGCGTATTCAGCCGGAACTGCTGCATCGGCTCGCCCAGGATGTCCTTCATCAACGGTGCGGCTTCGGTCATCGTCGGCGCCTGCATGTGGCCCTGCAGCGCGGCTTCGTCATCCCATGTTTCGTAGGTGACGAAGCGCGCCGGTTTTTCGAGGTCGGTCAGCAGCGTGTACGCCTGGCAGCCGGGCTCGGCCTGGAATTTGGGGAGTGCGGACGTCAGCAGATCCTTCAGGGCCTGCTCCTGGCCGGGCTTGGCCACCATGATCGCAACGACGGTGAGTGCGGTAGTCATTTCAGTGTTCCTGTGAACGGGGCGATGGCGCCCGATCGCTCCATTCTGAACCCTCGCGGCGAAAACTGCCGGGACCAGCCGGTCCGCCTTGCCGAACGACGCTGGAACGGCATTGACCGGTATTACCCGCGCTGGTGCCGGCCGACCATTTTTTCCAGCGAATCCCGCAGCGGCGAGGGTTCCAGGCCCGCGCGCAACGCGTCGAGGCAGGCGAGCCCCGTGGCGCTCAGCCGGGCGGTTTTCGGCGGCACGGCCGGCACGGGCGCGAGAGGCCGGATGCGCACCTTGACGATATCCACCGCCCAGCCGCGGGTGCGCAGGAAACCGACGAGCTTCGGTTCCAGGTGTCGCAGGCGCGCCGCCAGCGCGCTGTGCGGCGTCAGCAGGGTCAGCACGCCGTCGCTGGCCGACGCGGCGGCCACGTTGGTGCGCAGGTAGTCGGGCAGGCAGGCGCCCAGGTCTTTCTCCAGCGAACGCAGGCGGGCGACGCCCTCCCGCAGATGCGCAAACGCGTCGTTCGAGGCGAGGGCTTCGACGATGGGGGTCGCGTAGCCGCGCCCCGAACGGGGCTTGCGACGCGGCGAAGCGGGCGGGAAAGGACGATTCATCGGCAAGTGGGAACGAAACCGGGACATGGGGAGGCGCGCGCGACCGCGCCTGGCGCGGGCGCGTCGCCCGCCACCGGCCGATGCGTGAACGCAACCGGCTCGGCCCAATGGACTAAGATACCACCGAGCAGACCGATGAGACGAGGCGCGCGTGATAAAATGCCCAATTCTCTTACGAGCCCACAGACGCCCGAAAGGTCGCCCGCTAGCGCAGGCGCACCGACCGCGACGCTTAGAAACGACCTGATGATTTCCGGAATACTCCAGAAAGTGTTTGGCAGCCGCAATCAGCGACTGGTCAAGCAATACAGAAAAACCGTCGTCGCGATCAATGCGCTCGAGCCCGCCATCGAGAAACTGAGCGACGCCGAACTGCAGGCGAAGACCGTCGAATTCCGCCAGCGCATCGCCGGCGGCGAGACGCTCGACCAACTCCTGCCCGAAGCCTTCGCGGTCTGTCGCGAGGCGAGCCGGCGGGTGCTGAAGATGCGGCATTTCGACGTCCAGCTGATCGGCGGGATGGCGCTGCACCAGGGCAAGATCGGCGAAATGCGCACCGGCGAGGGCAAGACCCTGTGCGCGACGCTCGCCGGCTACCTGAACGCGCTGCCCGGCAAGGGCGTGCACGTCGTGACCGTCAACGACTACCTCGCGCAGCGCGACGCCGAGTGGATGGCGCGGCTGTACAACTTCCTCGGGCTCTCGGTCGGCATCAATCTGTCGCAGATGGACCACACGTCCAAGCAGCAGGCGTACGAGGCGGACGTCACGTACGGCACGAACAACGAGTTCGGCTTCGATTACCTGCGCGACAACATGGTCTACGAAGTGGAAGGGCGCGTGCAGCGGCCCCTGAACTTCGCGATCGTCGACGAGGTCGATTCGATCCTGATCGACGAGGCCCGCACGCCGCTGATCATTTCGGGGCAGGCCGAGGACCATACGGATCTCTACGTCCGGATGAACGCATTGCCGCCGCTGCTCGAGCGGCAGATCGGCGAGGAGAAATCCGACGGCACGGGCGTCGAGGTGCCGGGCGACTACACGCTCGACGAGAAGGCGCGGCAGGTCTTCCTGACCGAACGCGGCCACGAGAAGGCCGAGAGCCTGTTGTCGCAGTGGGGCCTGATCGGCGAGGGCGAGAGCCTGTATGCGCCGCAGAACATCACGCTGATGCACCACGTGTACGCCGCGCTGCGCGGCCACACGCTGTTCCTGCGCGACCAGCATTATGTCGTGCAGGAAGGCGAGGTCGTGATCGTCGACGAATTCACCGGCCGCCTGATGTCCGGGCGCCGCTGGTCCGACGGTCTGCACCAGGCCGTCGAGGCGAAGGAAGGCGTCAAGATCCAGAACGAGAACCAGACGCTCGCGTCGATCACGTTCCAGAACTACTTCCGGATGTACGAGAAACTCTCGGGCATGACCGGTACGGCCGATACCGAAGCCTACGAATTCCAGGAGATCTACGGCCTGGAGACGGTGATCATCCCGACGAACCGGGTGCCCAAGCGCCTGGACCGGCAGGACCAGATCTACAAAACGGCGAAGGAACGCTACGACGCGGTGATCCGCGAGATCCGGGAGTGCTACGACCGTGGCCAGCCGGTGCTCGTGGGCACGACCTCGATCGAAAGCTCCGAGCTGCTGTCGAGCCTGCTCGGCCAGGTCGAACTGCCGCATCAGGTGCTCAACGCCAAGCAGCACGCGCGGGAAGCCGAGATCATCGCGCAGGCAGGCCGGCCGAAGATGGTCACGATCGCGACGAACATGGCGGGCCGCGGCACCGACATCGTACTGGGCGGCAACGTCGAGAAGCAGGCCGGTTTCATCGAAGCCGACGCGGCGATCCCCGACGGCGAAAAGCCGCGCCTGATTCAGCAGCTGCACGACGAATGGCAGGCGCTGCACGATGCGGTGAAGGCTGCGGGCGGCCTGCACATCATCGGCACCGAGCGCCATGAATCGCGCCGTATCGACAACCAGTTGCGCGGCCGCGCGGGCCGCCAGGGCGACCCGGGTTCGTCGCGCTTCTTCCTGTCGCTGGAGGATCCGCTGCTGCGCATCTTCGCCGGCGACCGCGTGCGTGCGATCATGGACCGCCTCAAGATGCCCGAAGGCGAGGCGATCGAGGCCGGCATCGTATCGCGCTCGATCGAATCGGCACAACGGAAAGTCGAGGCGCGCAATTTCGACATCCGCAAGCAGTTGCTCGAATACGACGACGTGTCGAACGACCAGCGCAAGGTGATCTATCAGCAGCGCAACGAACTGCTGGAAGCCAGCGACATTTCCGAGACGATCGCGGCGATGCGGCAGTCGGTGATCACCGATCTGGTGCGCACCTACGTGCCGACGAACAGCATCGAGGAGCAGTGGAACCTGGCGGGACTCGAGCAGGTGCTGCGCGACGACTGGAAGCTGCCGGTACCGTTGCGCGAGCTGGCGGGCGCGGTGCAGAACGTCAGCGACGACGACATTCTCGAGAAGGTGCTCGAGGATGCCGACGCGGCGTACGAACAGAAGGTCGGGCTGGTGGGACGCGAGGACTTCAACGGCTTCGAGCGCACCGTCATGCTGCAAACGCTCGACGGCCGCTGGCGCGAACATCTGGCCGCGCTCGATCACCTGCGTCAGGGCATCCATTTGCGCGGCTATGCGCAGAAAAACCCGAAGCAGGAATACAAGCGCGAATCGTTCGAACTGTTCGCCCAGACGCTCGACGCGATCAAGTCCGAGGTGATCCGTTTCGTGATGAACGTGGAGATCCAGTCGTCGGAACAACTGGAGAACGCCACCGAGCAGGTCGAAGGCCAGGCGAACCAGAGTCTGGTATCGCTCGAATTCCATCACACCGACATCGACGGCTCGGAAGTGGTGGAAACCGGCGGCATCGGTCAGGCGACGCTGCCGGATGCGGCGCTCGCGCCCACGGCCGGGCCGCTCGATGCCACCGGCAGCGGCGCCTACCAACAGACCGACGAGTCGCCGATTCCGGCGCCGGCACCGCACCTGTCGTCGCACCCGGCGTATCCGAAGGTCGGCCGCAACGACGCCTGCCCCTGCGGCAGCGGCATGAAGTACAAGCAATGCCACGGCAAGATCGCCTGAACAGGCCGGACATCGGGCGTTGAAACCGTCGGCTGACCACGCATGTCGCGGGTCAGCCGATTTGCTTATTCCTCCACGCATACCAGAAGGACGCGTCATGGCCGTGAATTTCCCGACGATGGATCCATCAACGCTTAATCCGGTCGCGGGCATGACCCTGGGCTGGGCCGAAGCGCACATTCGCAAGCCCAACCGCAAGGATGTGCTCGTGATCGCGCTGGAGGAAGGTGCGAGCGTCTCCGGCGTCTTCACGCTGAACCGCTTCTGCGCGGCGCCGGTGACGGTGTGCCGTGCGCATCTGGCCGAACCGGGGGCCGGGATCCGGGCGCTGGTGGTCAATACCGGCAATGCGAACGCCGGCACCGGCGAGCCGGGCCTGGCGATGGCCCGGCAGACCTGCGCCGCACTGGCCGAGCTGATGGGCATCGCGCCGCAGCAGGTGTTGCCGTTCTCCACCGGCGTGATCCTCGAACCGTTGCCGGTCGAGCGGCTCATCGCCGGTCTGCCGGCGGCGCTCGCGCAGCAGGACGCCGCGCACTGGGCCGAAGCGGCCGAGGCGATCATGACCACCGACACGCGGCCGAAAGCCGCGTCGCGCGAGGTGAACATCGATGGTCACCGCGTCGTCATGACGGGCATCAGCAAGGGTGCGGGCATGATCAGGCCGAACATGGCGACGATGCTGGGTTTCATCGGTACCGATGCCCGCATCGCCCAGCCCGTGCTCGATAGCCTGATCCAGGACATCGCGGACCGTTCGTTCAACTGCATCACGATCGACGGCGACACCTCGACGAACGATTCCTTCATCGTCGTCGCCACCGGTCGCTCGACGCTGCCCGAGATCACCTCGACCACGGAAGCGGCCTATGTCGCGCTGCGCGAGTCCCTGCTCGGCCTCGCGCAGGAGATCGCGCAACTGATCGTGCGCGACGGCGAGGGCGCGACGAAATTCATCACGATCCAGGTCGAAGGCGGCGCGAGCGCAGCGGAGTGCCGCAAGGTCGGTTACGCGATCGGCCATTCGCCGCTCGTCAAGACCGCCTTCTTTGCCTCCGATCCGAATCTGGGCCGCATTCTCGCGGCGGTCGGCTATGCCGGCATCGACGACCTCGATGTCGGCGGCGTCGATCTGTATCTCGACGACGTCTGGGTCGCCAGGGCCGGTGGCCGCAACCCCGACTACCAGGAAGCCGACGGTCAGCGCGTCATGCAGCAAAGCGAAATCACGGTGCGGGTGGTGCTGGGCCGGGGCGACGCTGCGGCGACGATCTGGACATGTGACCTGTCGCACGATTACGTGAGCATCAACGCCGATTACCGCTCCTGAGCCGCCATGGACAAACTCGAACACTTTCTCACGCGCGCCGAAGCGCTGCTCGGCCGGCTCGAAACGATGCTGCCGCCCGCCACGCCCCTGATCGAATGGGACAAGGCGGTCGCCTTTCGCTGGCGTACCCGGCAGGGGCGCGGCTATCTGCAGCCGGTGCCCGGCCTGTCGTCGATCGCCCTGGACGATCTGCAGAACATCGACCGGCAGAAAAGCGCCATCGAGCGCAACACCCGGCAATTCGTCGAGAAGCGTCCCGCCAACAACGTGCTGTTGACCGGCGCGCGCGGCACGGGCAAATCGTCGCTGATCAAGGCCTGCCTGAACGCCTACGCCGCGCAGGGCCTGCGCCTGATCGAGGTCGACAAGGACGATCTGCACGACCTCGGCGATATCGTCGATCTGGTGAGCGGGCGTCCCGAGCGCTTCGTGATCTTCTGCGACGACCTCTCGTTCGAGGACGGCGAGTCCGGCTACAAGGCGTTGAAGGTGGCGCTCGACGGGTCGATCGCCGCGCAATCGGACAATGTCCTGATCTACGCGACCTCGAACCGCCGTCACCTGATGCCGGAATACATGAAGGAAAACGAAAGTTACCGGCATACCGACGACGGCGAGATCCATCCCGGCGAAGTCATCGAGGAAAAAATCTCGCTGTCCGAGCGTTTCGGGTTGTGGGTCAGCTTCTACCCGTTCAAGCAGGACGATTATCTGACCATCGTCGGGCACTGGCTGCGGCATTTCGGCGCCGCGGCGGCGGATGTCGAGGCGGCGCGCGGCGAAGCGCTGATCTGGGCGCTGGAGCGCGGTTCCCGTTCCGGGCGGGTTGCCTTTCAGTTCGCGCGCGACTGGACCGGCCGGCACGAGGCGGCGGGCGCATGAGTACGCCTGCGGGCGCACCGGCGGGCGCGGGCGGACGTCCCATCACCGAAGTCGCGGTCGGTGTCCTGCTGCGGCCCGACGGACGCTTCCTGCTGGCGCAACGCCCGGCCGGCAAACCCTATGCGGGCTATTGGGAGTTTCCTGGCGGCAAGCTCGAAGCGGGGGAGTCGGTCGCGGCCGCGCTGGCGCGTGAACTGCAGGAGGAGCTGGGCATCGATATCGGCGCGAGCGAAGCCTGGCGCGTGCTGGAGCACGATTATCCGCATGCCTATGTGCGTCTGTATTTCCACAAGATCCGGCACTGGCGCGGCGAACCCAGCGGCCGGGAAGGCCAGGCCTTTCTCTGGCAGCGCGCCCCGGTCGACGTGGCGCCCCTGTTGCCGGCGGCGCTGCCGGTCATCGAATGGCTGGCGGCGGAGCCGCCCTGACGGTGTGCAAGAGCCGCCCCGGCGCGGTGTAAGATGCATCATCGCGCAATCGGCTAGAATCGCCTTGCGCGCTTCCTCGAGCGCCCCCCGACACCGCGCAGGTCAAAAAGGAACATCACATGACGCCCCACGCCATCATCAGCGGGGGATCGAGCGGGATCGGGCTCGCCCTGGCGCAGAAGCTGGCGGAAAGCGGCCATCACCTGACGATCCTCGCCCGTGATCCCGAGCGTCTCGACGCCGCGCGCCGTGCACTCGAAGGCGCGCGGCAGCGGGACGAGCAACGCATTCTCGTGCTGAGCGTCGACGTGCGCGATGCGCCGGCGGTCAAGGCCGCGGTCGAGCGGGGTATCGCGGAAAACGGCGCGCCGACGCTGGTGGTCGCCAACGCCGGCATCGTGATTCCCCATACTTTCGAGACCCTCACGCCCGAGGCGTTTCGTACAACGATGGACGTCAACTATCTGGGCGGCGTCTACCTTGTGCATGCGGCGCTGCCCGCGATGCGGGCGGCGGGCCGCGGACATATCGTGCTGGTGTCGTCCGGCGCGGGGCTGCTGGGCATTTACGGCCTGTCCGCGTACACACCGACCAAATTCGCGTTGCGCGGGCTCGGCGAGGTCTTGCGCGCCGAGTTGAAGCCGCTGGGCATCGGGGTGTCGGTGGTATATCCGCCGGACACCGACACGCCGATGCTGCGCGAGGAGATCAAGATACGGCCGACGATCACCAGCCAGATCGCGGCGGGCGCCAAGGCGGCCACCGCCGAGGAAGTGGCGGAGGCCATCGTGCGGGGCGTCGCCGGAAAACAGTTCTCGATCGCGCCCGGCCTGACGCTGGGCGCGCTGTCACGTCTGGGCAGTCTCATCGGCCCCCTGGTCAACCGGTGGTATTTCGATCCGCTGATCGCGCGTTCGCTCAAGCGCCAGGAACGTCCCTGAACGCGTGCGCGGGCGCGCCCGCGACGTATTCCATAGAAAAACAGTCGCACGCATGCCGCTGCATGGGCGGCACAGGAAACCTTTCATGTCATCTGCTTCGTCTGCCATCGAGTCCGACTCGAGCGAATCGAATCACGGCGAGAATTTCGCGCTGGCCGAGCTGTTCAACACCGATGCCACGACGCTGCAGGGGCGCGTCAAGCCGTTTTCGGACTTCTACCGCGATACCGTCGAGAAAGGGATGGTGCATTACAGCCGGGAGATCGTATCGGCCGTGTCCAACCGGACCCGCGTGCGTGCTGCCGACGGCACGATCCGGGAAATGATCATGCTCGGGTCGAACAATTATCTCGGCCTGACCACGCACCCCCACGTCATCGGCCGCATCAAGGACGCGCTGGACACCTTTGGCGCGGGCGTGGGCGGGCCGCCCCTGCTGGGCGGGATGACCGAACTGCATCGGCTACTGGAAAAGCGGCTGTCGCGGATGAAGGGCGCGGAAGACACCATGTTGTTCGGTTCCGGCTATCAGGCCAATCTCGGCTGGATCAACACCCTGATCCGGGCCGACGACGTGCTGCTGTATGACGCCTACAACCATGCGAGCCTGTACGACGGCATCGCGCTGACCGCGGCGAAAACCAAGTTCAGTGCGATCCGTTTCGCGCACAACGACATGGATCACCTGGAACGGCTGCTGCAGCGCTACCGCAAGGCCGAGGACCGGCCCAACCGGCAGATCTTCGTCGCGGCCGAGGGTGTGTACTCGATGGATGGCGATCTGGTGCCGCTCCCGCGCATCAGCGCGCTGTGCGCCACCTACGGCGCCGTGTTGATGGTGGACGATGCGCACGGCACCGGCGTGATGGGGCGGCATGGAGGCGGAGTGGGCGAGCATTTCGGCATGAAGGACGGCGTCGATATCTGGGTAGGCTCCTTCAGCAAGGCGTTCGGCATGACGGGGGGCTTCCTCAGCGCCAGTCGCGAAGTGATCGACTACCTGCGGTTCTGTTCCCGCGCCTATATCTTTTCCGCCCATTTGCCGATCACGACCGTTGCCGCCGTGCTCGGTGGGCTCGAGGTCCTCGAACGGGAGCCGGAGCGGATCGTGCGGCTCCACGAAAACGCCCGGTATCTGGAAAAAGCGTTGAGCGGACTGGGTTTCAAGACGTTTCGCGAGGCGGCGATCATCCCGGTGCACATGCCGCCGGACGCGAACATTCGCGAAGTGTGCAAGTTGTTCGACGACGAAGGCATTTTCCTGAATTCGATCGAATACCCGGCAGTGTCGAAGGATGGGCAGCGCCTGCGCCTGAGCGTCATGGCAACGCACACCCCCCAGGATCTCGACGAAGCGATCGCCGCGTTCGAGCGGGTCGGGCGGACGGTGGGCATCCTCGCCGGTTCGTCATGGCGGGGACCGCAGCGGGCCGGTTGACGCGGCGCCGGTTCAGTTGAGTTTTTCCGCGTCGTCGGAATCGCCATCCTGGGTGTCGCTGTGGATCGCGTACTTCTCGCTCGCCCAGGCGCCCAGATCGATCTGTTTGCAGCGTTCCGAGCAGAACGGGCGAAAGCGGCTGGCTTCGGTCCAGACGACCGGTTTGCCGCAGGTCGGACATTTGACTGTAAGCATCGGGCGAAAACTAGAGGTTGCAAAGGGTCAGCATGAAGGGCACGTCGCTGTCGACCGCCCGCGGCTTCAGATCGCCGTCCTGCGATGTGAAGCGCACCCACAACATGTACTTGTTCGCGCTGGCCTCGGGGATCACCTTGAGCGTGGGCGAGACCCGCACCTGCATGAGCTGATAACTGCGTCCAGACAGCATCTGCTGGTAGCTGCCCTGCGGCGCCATCACCTTCGCCGCCTGCCCCGATTCCCGCGCAAGGCGCAGGACGATCGACGCGGCTTCCTGCAGCGGGACGATCGGCATGATCCACTTGGTGATGTCGTCGCGCCGTTGCTCCGGGCTGTTCTGCTGCCAGGCGTAGTAGGACGGCAGGTCGAACTTGCAGGTGCCGCCGGGAATGATCATGCGGCTGCGGATGCTGCCAAGCCATTCATTGTCGGTCAGATGTTGCCCCGGCTTGCCCTGCAGGCGGCCCAGTCCGGTCAGCGCGTGGTCGATCTGCCCGAGCACGGCTTCCAGTTGATCCTGTTCGATGCCCGGATTTTCCCGATAGGGCGCGAGCGCCTGCTTCTGGCGATCGAGTTCCTTCAGCAGGTCCGACCGCAGGTCCGTGCGTCCCGTCACCTCGGCGATCTCGAACAGTGTCGTGAGCGCGGTGTGATGCGCGCGCGGATCTTCCTGCGCCAGAAAGAAGGTGAAGCGCTCGAAGAGATCCTCGAGCCGCAAGAGCGTCCGGATGCGTTCGTTGAAAGGGTATTCGTAAAGAATCAAGCGGAATCGCCTTAGAGGTGTTGTGCGCTTCAGGTTTGCGGACGGGACACGTCATTCTAATGCGGGGGCCCAGGCGCCGCAACGCGCGCTTTTTAAGCAGCCGCCGCCAGGGCGAGATAGTGCCGGTGCAGGACGTCGATTTCGGCGTGCAGGGCGGCGAGCGGCTTATGATCGTTCACCAGCGTATCGTCG
This sequence comes from Robbsia betulipollinis, assembly GCF_026624755.1. Taxonomy (NCBI): domain Bacteria; kingdom Pseudomonadati; phylum Pseudomonadota; class Betaproteobacteria; order Burkholderiales; family Burkholderiaceae; genus Robbsia; species Robbsia betulipollinis. Next base: position 277,337 of record NZ_JAPMXC010000006.1, on the reverse strand, counting down.
GCGGCCGCCAGACGGGATTCACGACTCGCCTGGCTGGCGATGATCGCCCGTACCTGCGCCTCGCTCAACCGGTTGCGCCGCATCACGCGGACGATTTGCGTCTCGATCGCGCAGTCGACCACCAGCACCCGGTCGACGCGTGACGCCCAGCGCCCGGATTCGACCAGCAACGGCACCGCGAATATCAGATAGGGCGCCGCCGCATGATGGGGCTGGCGCAACTCGCGCTCGGTCTCGGCCCGGATCAGCGGATGCGTGATGGATTCGAGTTGTCTGCGGGCGGCGGCATCCGCGAACACCTTTTCCCGCATGCGCGCGCGGTCCAGCGACCCGTCGTCCGCCAGAAAATCGGCACCGAAGGCCGCGGCAATCGGCGCGATCGCCGTGCCGCCCGGTGCCGTGACGCGGCGCGCGAGCACATCGCTGTCGATCACGCTCGCGCCCAGCGCCGCGAAGCGGTCGCTGACCACCGTCTTGCCGCTGCCGATGCCGCCGGTGAGTCCGATCCTGAGCATGCTAGGCGATCCAGTGGCGCAAAGGGTCGCCGAAAAACAGCGCGACGCCGCCGGCGAAGGCGAGATAGGGACCGAACGGCAGCGGCTGGTCCGCGCGCCGCCGGCCGCTGAACAGTGCCGCCAGGCCGAACAGCGATCCCGCCAGCGCTGCGAGCAGGACGATCTGGGGCAAGGCCTGCCAGCCGAGCCAGGCCCCCAGCGCCGCGAGCAATTTGAAGTCGCCGTAGCCCATGCCCTCCTTGCCGCGCAGCAGCCGGAAGCCCCAGTAGATCAGCCAGAGAAACAGGTAGCCGGCCGCGGCGCCGATGACCGCGTCCGTCAGCGGCACGAACAGGTCGCCGACATTGAGCAGCAATCCCGTCCACAGCAGCGGCAGGGTCAGGACGTCCGGCAGCAGATGCGTGCGGGCGTCGATGAAGGCGAGGGCGATCAGGCTCGCGCACAGACCGAAGGCCGCGACGCCGGTCCAGCCGGCGCCGAAGTGCCGGAGCACGACCAGCGCCATCGCCATCGTCAGGACTTCGACGAGGGGATAGAGGATGCCGATCGCGTGGCCGCAGGCGCGGCAGCGGCCACGCGCGAGCAGATAGCTCACGAGCGGGATGTTTTCGACCGGGCGCAGCACGTGGCCGCACGACGGACAGGCCGAGCGCGGCAGCGCGAGATCGTAACGTTCCAGAGGCGGCGGCATGACGGCGGCGGCATCGAGCGCGCCTGCGGCATCGGGTGCGCCGGGTCCGCTGGATGCCGTGGCGCCGACAGCGCGGGGCGTGGCATCCCGGTCGCCCTCTCGGGCGCGCGTGTCGCCGATCTCGTCGGCGATCTCGGTGCGCCAGGCGCGTTCCATCATGATCGGCAGGCGGTGGATCACGACGGTCAGGAAGCTGCCGATCGCCAGCCCGAAAAGCGCGGCGAACAGGTATTGCAGGACGGGCGGCAGCATGCCGAAGGCCGTGCCATAGCCGATCAGCCAGGAGGAAAGCGCTGTGCCCGTGAGTTCGTTGCCTTGCATGACTTGCCGCCTGGTTCGAAACGGCCTCCATCCTATACCACATTGCCCAGTTCGATAATCGGCAGATAGAGCGCCACGACCAGCAGTGCGACGATGCCGCCGCACAGGCTGATGACCAGCGGCTCGACGATGCGGGTCCATGCCGCGACGCGGGCCTGGGCATCGGCGGCATAGCGTTGTCCGAGTTCGTTCAGCATGCGGTCCAGCGCCCCGGTGTGCTCGGCGAGTGCGACGCTGCGCACGGCGGAAGCGGGAAAGCAGCCGGCCCCGGCCATTGCCGTCGCCAGCCGCTCGCCGTTCTGCAGCCGGTGCGCGAGCCGTGCGCTGGCATGCGCGAAAACCGGCTGGGCATGGCCCGCGCCGAGGATGCGCAACGCGTCCACCAGCGGTGTACCGGCCAGCAGCAGGACGGCAAGGCCGCTGGCCCATTGGCCCAGCGCCGTCTGCGTGCAAAGCGGACCGACCAGCGGCAGGCGGAGCCAGCGCGCATGCGCCGCGTGCCGGAACGTCGGCGAGCGCTGCCAGCCGAGACGCGTGCCGGCTCCCGCCAGCACGGCGCCAACCATGGGGATCCAGCCATACGACAGCAAGCCATCTGTCGCATTCAGCACCGCGCGCGTGAGCGGCGGCAGGACCGCGCCGAAATCGTCGAAGAGATGCTGGAACGCGGGCACTGCCCAGATCATCAGCGCGAGCACGACGCCCAGTGCGACCGCGCAGACGAACGCGGGATAGACAAGCGCCTGACGCACCTGCTGACGATGCCGCTCGCGGTGCTCCCGCGCCTCGGCCAGGCGCAGCAGCATGTCGGCGAGCCGGCCGGAGGACTCGCCCAGCGTGACCAGTTGCAGGTAGAACGCGTCGAAGGTCCGGGGATGCTGGCGCAGCGCATCGGCGAGCGAGCGTCCCCGGACGAGCTGGTGGCGTATCGCGCTCAGTACCGCGCACGGCGCGCGGCCGTCGTCCGCGCAGGCGAGCAGGTCGAGCGCCGCGAGCAGCGGAATGCCGGCATGCAGCAAGCCGGCCAGTTGCCGGGTGAGCAGGGTCAGGGGCCGGCCGAGCAGGCGGGGCGCATGGCGCCGGTGGCGGAAGCGCGGCGAGGAACGGCGCGGTGGCATCGGCGCGGCCTGCGCCGCCGCGCGACCGGACGGACGCGCGGCGGGCTGGGCGAAGGCGCGCGGGCGTGTCATGCGTCACTCCCGGTGGCGCCGAACGCCTCGGCGAGGCTGGTCCGGCCCGCCCGCACCGCCGCCAGCGCGGCATCCTGCAGCGTCGGAATGCACTCGGCGCGCGCCTGCGCGCTCAGGGCGACGACGCTGGCGTCGCCGACGATGAGTTCGCGCATCCGTGCGGAGATCGGCATGACTTCGTGGATCGCCATGCGCCCCCGGTAGCCGATGCCGTGGCAGGCATCGCAGCCGACCGCGCGCCAGGCGGGAGGGAGATCCCCGCCGGCGGGGTCGTGCACGGTCGTCGCGCACGCCGGCCGGGACCGCGCCGGCATTGGCCGTACCCCGGGCGGAGGCGCCGGGGAGAACGCCGCCATGGCGGCGGACCCCATGACGGCGCATTGCGCGATCGCGAGCGGATCGGGTTCGCGGCATTGCGGACAAAGCTTTCGGACCAGGCGCTGGGCGGTGACCAGACGCAGCGCCGCGGCCAGCTTGTAGGACGCGATACCGATGTCGCGCAGGCGAATGATGGCCGACGACGCGTCGTTGGTGTGCAGGGTGGAAAGGACGCGATGCCCGGTCTGGGCGGCCTTGACCGCGATGTCCGCCGTCGCGGCGTCCCGGATCTCGCCGACCATCATGACGTCGGGATCCTGGCGCAGGAAGGCGCGCAGAACGCTGGCGAAATCGAGCCCCGCCTTCTCGCGCACGCTCACCTGGGTGATGCCGGGCAGACGCAGCTCGACCGGATCCTCGACCGTGCAGATATTGATCGATGGATCGTTGATCGCGTTCAGGAAGCCGAACAGGGAGAGCGTCTTGCCGCTGCCGGTGGGGCCGGTGACGAGGATCATTCCATGCGGCGCGTGCAGCGCGGCATACAGCGCCGCCTGCTGCCCTGCGTCGTACCCGAGCATGCCGAAGTCGAACAGCGCCGGCAGCGTGTCGAGCCGGCGCAGCACGACCTTTTCTCCATGCACGGTGGGCAGCGTGCTGACGCGGAAATCCTCGCTGCGGTCCGCACACAGACGCAGACTCAGGCGGCCATCCTGCGGCAGACGGCGTTCGGCGATGTCGAGACCCGCGAGCGCCTTGATCCGCGCGATCAGGGGATCGCGCAGGTGCGAGGGCACGGGGTCCGCGAGATGGAGGACGCCGTCGATCCGCAGCCGGATGCGCCAGTCGTGCGCGCCGCGTTCGAAATGCAGGTCCGATGCATTGCGCGCGGCCGCATGGATCAGGATGTCGTTCAGCAGTCGGACTGCGGGGGCATCGGCATCGTGGCTGGCGGCGCCAGGACGCGTAAGCGGGCGCGCCGCGGTAGACGGGGCCGGGGTGGCCGCGCAAAGTGCGGGAGAACGCGGTGGCGACGGAGACATGGCACGAAGGCCGCGCGAGGCGGCGCAAAACCGGTAGGTCCCCATCTTCGCGCGCCGTGCCGCCGCCGCCCATTCGGCCTTCCGGCCGGAACGCGTTTAGCGTCGCGCGGGTTTGCCGCCCGCTGCCTTGCTCGAGATGCTGGCCGCCGCCTTGTCGGCGGCTTTGTCCACGGCGGGGCGAAACAGTTTGACCGTCCGTACCGCCTGATTGTCGATCTGCATGACCTCCACCCGGCAGCCGTTGATCGCCATCGATAAAGCGCCTTCCGGTATTTCCGTCAGGATCTCGAGAATCAGGCCGTTCAGGGTCTTCGGACCGTCCACCGGCATCTGCAGCCCGAGCAGGCGGTTCAGTTCGCGCAAGGGCGTGCCACCTGCCACGATGCAGTCGTCCTGCGCGCTCCAGCCGGGCCGCGAGGCGGCGGAGCGCGGTACCGAGGTGGTGAATTCGCCGATCAATTCCTCGATGATGTCCTCCGGCGTCACCAGCCCCTGCACTTCGCCGTACTCGTTGACGACGATGCCGATACGGCGACGATGCTCCTGGAAGAACTGCAATTGCTGGAAGACGGGCGTACCGGTCGGAATGTAATACGGTTCGGTCAGCATCGAGCGCACCGTGTCGGGCGTGAAGCCGGGCGTGTGCAGCGCCGCCAGCGTCTTGCGCACGTGCAGCACGCCGGCGATGCGATCGATGTCGCCATCGTAGACGACCAGCTTGTTGTGATAGCAGGTCTCGAGCTGCTGCACGATGGTTTCGAAGCGCGCGCTCAGATCCAGGCCTTCGATGCGTGCGCGCGGCACCATCACGTCGTCGATCTCGATATTGTCCAGGTCGAACAGATTCCTCAGGATGCTGCGATGCTTGAGCGGCAGGAAGCTCCCCGAGTCGAGCACGATGTTGCGTACCTCCTCGGAACTCAGTCGCACATCCCGGGCGCCGTGGGTATTGATGCGCAACAGATGCAGGGTGGCCGAGGCGAACAGGTTCACGAACCAGATCAGCGGCTGGGCGACCCGCATCAGCGGGCCGAGCACGAAGCTGGCGGGCAGGGCGATCTTCTCGGGAAAACTGGCGCCGACGATTTTCGGCGTGATCTCGCAGAACACGATGATCAGGAACGCCACCACGCCCGTGGTGACCGACAGAACGACGCTGTCGTTGCCGAACATGCTCAGCGTGATCGATGTCGTCACCACCGGAATCACGACATTGATCAGATTGTTGCCGATCAGGATCAGGCTGAGCAGCTGTTCGGTCTTGGCGAGCAGACCCTGCGTGCGCTTCGCGCCGAACGCGCTCTTGCTCGCCAGATATTTGAGTCGATGGCGGTTGATCGCCATCATCGACGTTTCAGAAATGGAAAAGAAAGCGGAAAGAACCAGCAGCAACAGGATGGTGCCGATCTTGGCCCATAAGGGAAGCGTGTCCACGCGCGCTCGTCGGAAGCAGAAGGAGTGACACACTATAGCAGAGCCATAACGGCTGCCTGACGGCGGTCTGCCTCATGCAGGACATATGGCGGGTCCCGGAAACAAAAAAACCGTCCAAAAGGACGGTTTTTCGCTGAACGCCGCATGCCGAGGATGCGACATTCAAATTCTGGTCGGGGTGAGAGGATTCGAACCTCCGGCCTCTACGTCCCGAACGTAGCGCTCTACCAGGCTAAGCTACACCCCGATGACAACGGATTGGTGCTGAAGAAAGACGCGAAGAATACAGCAAATCCGGTCATCCTGCAACGCTGGCAACGCTCTTTTTCGAATTTTCCTGAAACCGTGTGGTTTCGGGAATCGTCAAGAGTGGCGCCCCGTCGAATAAGAGCATAATTCTAGCAGGCTTTTCTTGTAAATGGAATCGGGAAAGTGAATTATCGCGGCAGCGGCGGCCTCGGCCTCGCGGCGCGCGCAGGCCAGCGTGTAGTCGAGCGCGCCGGAGCGCTGGATGGCTTCGAAAATCGTGTCGAACCGGTCCGTGCCGCCCTGTTCGATTGCTTCGCGGGCGAGCGTGCGGTATTCCGGGCTGCCATGCTCCATCAAATGGATCAGGGGCAGCGTCGGCTTGCCTTCGCGCAGATCGTCGCCGGCGTTCTTGCCCATTTCCTCGGCGCAGCCCGCGTAGTCGAGCCAGTCGTCCATCAACTGGAAGGCCGTGCCCATGCGTCGTCCGTATTCGCTCGCCGCGGCTTCCACCGGCGCGCTGGCGTCGGCGAGAATCGCGCCCAGCTGCGCGGACGCCTCGAACAGGCGCGCCGTCTTGTATCGGATCACCTGCGTATAGCGTTCCTCATTGACGTCGGGGTCGTGCATGTTGAGCAACTGCAGCACTTCGCCTTCCGCGATGACGTTGGTCGCATCGGAGACGATCGCCATCACGCGCAGCCGTTCGACGCTGACCATCATCTGGAACGAACGCGAGTGCAGGAAATCGCCGACCAGCACGCTCGCCGCATTGCCGAACACCGCATTCGCCGTTTTCTTGCCGCGGCGCAGATCCGACTCGTCGACGACGTCGTCGTGCAGCAGCGTGGCCGTGTGGATGAATTCGATGACGGCGGCGAGTTCGTAGCGTTCCGGACCGCGGTTGCCCAGCGCCCCGGCGATCAGCAGCAGAAGGGCGGGCCGCAGGCGCTTGCCGCCGGCGCCGATGATGTATTCGGAAATCTGATTGATCAGCACGACCTCGGACGAGAGGCGTGCGCGGACCACCCGATCGACTTCGAGCATGTCGTCGGCGATGGGGGCGAGAATCGACGCGGATGACGCGGAGGACGCAGCGGCGTAAGAAGCGGCAGTCAAGACGGCACCGAATTAAGAGGGATAGCGCGGATTATAAGGCGAACCCGGGGCGCAGCGCGGAAACCATTGTGCCGATGCCCGCCGGACAGCCGCCGCGCGGCGGGCGAAACGGCGCGGAACGGCGCGATGCAACCGCGCCTGGCGACGCCGGCAAGGGGGCGAATGGTGCGTCGACGTTTGACGGCCTGGCGCTTTGCGGATATAATCCGCCGTTTCCGCGCGTTGTGCGTGGGATTCCTGGCGTTTTCGGGCGCCAGTATCATGAATCAAGAGTGAGGTTCAACAATGTACGCGGTCATAAAAACCGGGGGCAAGCAGCATAAAGTTGTCGTCGGCGAAAAATTGAAAGTAGAACAGATACCGGCAGACATTGGCGCTGAAATCACGCTCGACCAGGTGCTCGCGGTAGGCGAGGGCGAATCGATTAAGTTCGGTACGCCGCTGGTCGGTGGGGCTTCCGTCAAGGCGACTGTCATTGCCCACGGACGTCACGACAAAGTGACGATTTTCAAGATGCGCCGCCGCAAGCACTACCAGAAGCACGCTGGCCATCGTCAGAATTACACGCAACTGCGTATCGAGTCGATCGACGGCTGACCAGCCGCCGCCGCTCGTCCACACAGTTTCGTCAATGGCGTGAAAGACGCCTAGGAGTTCAAACATGGCACACAAAAAAGCAGGCGGGTCATCCCGCAATGGCCGCGATTCGGAATCCAAGCGCCTCGGCGTGAAGGTGTACGGCGGCCAGGCGATCAACGCGGGCGGCATCATCATCCGTCAGCGCGGCACGCGCGTCCATGCCGGCAGCAATGTCGGCATCGGCAAGGACCACACGCTGTTCGCACTGGCCGACGGCCATGTGCAGTTCGCCGTGAAGGGCGCGGGAAAGAAGCAGTTCGTGAACGTGCTTCCGGTTGCAGCGGCCTGACGGGCTTCCGCCCTCGGCGTCGTCGAAGGCCCCGCTCGTCGCGGGGCTTTTTTGTTTATGACCTGGCAACCGTAGCGTTGACGGTAGGCCCCTCCCACTGGACAGAACGATGAAATTCATTGATGAAGCAAGAATCGAGGTCCTGGCCGGCGATGGCGGCAACGGCAGCGCCTCGATGCGTCGCGAGAAATTCGTGCCCTTCGGCGGCCCGGACGGCGGCGACGGTGGCCGCGGCGGCAGCGTCTATGCCGTCGCCGACCGCAATATCAATACCCTGATCGACTATCGCTACGCCCGCAAGCATCTGGCGCGGCGCGGCGAGAACGGCCGCGGCGCGGACTGCTACGGCAAGGGCGGCGAGGACATCCATCTGCGCATGCCGGTCGGCACGACGATCACCGACATGGACACCGGCGAGCTGATCGCCGATCTGACCGAGCACAATCAGGTCGTGACGATCGTCAAGGGCGGCGCCGGCGGCCTGGGCAACATTCACTTCAAGTCGAGCACCAACCGCGCGCCGCGCCAGAAGACCGACGGCGTGCCGGGCGAGAAGCGCATGGTCAAGCTCGAACTGAAGGTGCTGGCCGATGTCGGCCTGCTGGGCATGCCGAACGCCGGCAAATCGACCTTCATCGCCTCGATCTCGAACGCGCGGCCGAAGATCGCCGACTACCCGTTCACGACGCTCGCGCCGAATCTCGGCGTCGTGCGGGTGGCGGCCAGCAAGAGTTTCGTCGTCGCGGATATCCCCGGCCTGATCGAAGGCGCCGCCGAGGGCGCCGGGCTCGGCCACCAGTTCCTGCGTCATCTGCAGCGCACCGGTCTGCTGCTGCATATCGTCGACATCGCCCCTTTCGATGCGAACGTCGACCCGGTCGTGGAGGCGAAGGCGATCGTCAACGAACTGCGCAAGTACGACGAGGCCCTCTACGACAAGGCGCGCTGGCTGGTGCTGAACAAGGTCGACATGCTGGGCGAGGAGGAGCGGGCGGCACGCATCGACGATTTCAAGGCGCGCTTTGGCTGGGAGGGCCCGATCTTCGAGATCTCGGCATTGAGCGGCGAAGGGTGCGAGGGGCTGATCTACGCGATCTACGATCATCTGGTCGCGCACGGCGCCGCCAGCCGCGAGGAGGATGCCGAGCAACTGGCGGCGGATCCGCGTTTCCGCGAGCAGCCCGCCGAGAAGCCCGTGACGGATCCGCGTTTCCGTGAGCCGGCCGCCGAGCAACCGGTGACGGATCCGCGTTTCCGCGAGTAGACGGTTCGCCAAGGCGCGGCCGGCCGCCAGTCCCATCAAGGCGCGGGCGGCCGCCAGCCCCATCATTCCCAGGACCGCTTCGAGGAGAATCGCCGGATGCGCTCGGTTGTCGAAAACGCGAAAAGGCTTGTCGTGAAAGTGGGCTCCAGTCTCGTGACCGACGACGGCCGGGGGCTGGACCGGGCCGCCATCGGCCGCTGGGCGGCGCAGATCGCCGCGTTGCGCCGCAGCGGCAAGGACGTGGTGCTGGTCAGCTCCGGCGCGATCGCCGAGGGCATGCAACGGCTCGGCTGGACCCAGCGTCCGCGCGAGATACACGAGTTGCAGGCCGCTGCCGCGGTCGGGCAGATGGGTCTGGTGCAGGTCTACGAGAGCTGTTTCGCGGCCCACGACATCCGTACCGCGCAAATCCTGCTGACCCATGCGGACCTGGCCGATCGCGAGCGCTACCTGAATGCGCGGTCCACGCTGACGACCCTCCTTCGGCTCGGTGTGGTGCCGATCATCAACGAAAACGACACGGTGGTCACCGACGAGATCCGTTTCGGCGACAACGATACGCTCGGCGCGCTGGTGGCGAATCTGATCGAAGGGGACGTGCTGGTGATCCTGACCGATCAGACCGGTCTCTATACCGCCGATCCGCGCAAGGACGCGCACGCCACGCTGGTGCGCGAGGCCGATGCGGGCGACCCGGCGCTGGAGGCCATGGCCGGGGGCACCGGGTCGCACATCGGCCGCGGGGGCATGCTGACGAAGATCCTGGCGGCGAAACGGGCGGCGCATGGCGGCGCCACCACCGTCATCGCGAGTGGGCGAGAGCCCGACGTGTTGCCGCGACTCGCGGCCGGCGAAGCGGTCGGTACGCAACTGGTCGCGCGCACCGCGCGGCTGGCCGCGCGCAAGCAATGGATGGCCGATCACCTGCAATTGCGCGGGCATGTGGTCATCGACGCCGGCGCATGCCGCAAGCTGGTCGAGGAGGGCAAGAGCCTGCTGCCGATCGGCGTCGTCTCCGTTCAGGGGAGTTTCGGCCGCGGCGACGTGATCGCCTGCATCGACGAGCAGGGCCGCGAACTCGCGCGCGGCATCACGCACTACAGCAGTCAGGAAGCGCAACGCATCCTGCGCCACCCCAGCCAGGAAATCGAGGCGCTGCTCGGCTATATGCTGGAGCCGGAGCTGATTCACCGCGACAATCTGGTGGTCGTCTAGAAAATGCGGGTTTCACGGGACGTGCCGGGCCCGGCGCGTTCATCAGGCCGGGCCGGCACGCCAGCGGCGGTCGCATGTCAGTTGCGGTAATCCTGCGCGCGCAGCGAGCGGCCGTAACGGATGTTCTGCACGATGTTCGACGCCTTCGCCGGCACCTTGTTATCGCAGAAGTAATTGTTGTACAGCGTGCCGTGATAGCCGTTGAGCGCGCTGTCCTCGATCCGCGCCCAGTCGGTGGACGCATTGTCCCAGGCGGTGCCTTCCGAATTCGTGCCCGAATACAGACGCCAACGGTAGGACGCGCAATGCATCCCCTCGTAGCGGATATTGCGCGTGCCCGACGGGCTGTCTATCACGACGGTGTAGCGCACCACGCCGTCCGCGCCGACGCTGACCGATTTGCCGTCGATCATGTATTTCATGCCCGAACGCTGGGACAGGTCGAAGGGCAGCAGATTGCCGTTCGACGGTAGCGCCGGCAGGGAGTCGACCGGGCCTTCCTTCCAGTCGGATTGCCGATCGAACAGCATGTCGACGAGACTGTTGCCGTTGCTGTCCGATTTGTCGACAGGCGGGAGTTGCGCCTGCGACCATGCCGTATCGGACAGGGCGCAGAGCGCGGCGACGAGGGTCGCCGCGCCCGCGAGGCGGGCGATGGACCGCTGCAGTGTTATCACGCTGTGTATTTCCTCATTATTCATGGACGATCGGCGGGAGTCGTCCGGGCGCCACCGTTTCCTCGTCCTGGCTGGATGCCGGGCCGGGCGGGGCGCCGGGCAAAGGCGCCGGCGGCCCGAACCCGGACTCGGGCCCAGGCAAGGGCGGCGCGGACGACAGCGTCGTTATGGTCGACGTCGCAACCGTCACCACGCCGTCCGGCGTGACGAGCACATGCGTGCCGCTGACCGTGACGGTCAGTTCCGGCTCCTCCTTCGCCTGCGCGCGACGGACGAAGCGCGACAGCTCGGTCAGCGCGAGATGATACACGTCCCGTTTGAACTCGATCACCGCGTCGAGCGGCACCCAATAGCTGTTCCAGCGCCATGCGTCGAACTCGGGATGAGTGGTCGCGCGAAGACAGATGTCGCAGTCCCGCCCGACCATGCGCAGCAGAAACCATATCTGTTTCTGACCACGATAATGGCCGCGAATCTCGCGCCGGATGAATCTGTCGGGCACCTCGTAACGCAGCCAGTCGCGCGTTCGTCCGATGACCTTCACATGCTCCGGCTTCAAGCCGACTTCTTCATGCAACTCCCGATACATCGCCTGGACGGGCGTCTCGCCGAATTTGATTCCGCCCTGCGGAAACTGCCAGGAATGCTCACGCAAGCGCTTGCCCCAGAACACCTCATTGCGCGCGTTCAGCAGCACGATGCCGACGTTCGGGCGAAAGCCTTCACGATCCAGCATACAACCACCTTCGAATCCTTTAAAATTGCTTTGATTATAAACAGATATATGCACGCTTGATACCCCGCTCTGGCCGCGCAGGCCCGAGCGGGCATGCGGCCCCGGCCGCCGGCGTCGCGTTTTTTCGGAACGGAATGAATGAAAGCCTCGCGTTTTTTCATCGGCACCCTCAAGGAAGCGCCTGCGGACGCCGAAATCGTCAGTCATCAGTTGATGATGCGGGCGGGCATGATTCGCCGCGTGGCGGGCGGTATCTACGATTATTTGCCGATCGGCCTGCGCGCGATCCGCAAGGTCGAGAAGATCGTGCGTGAAGAAATGGACGCGGCCGGCGCGCTCGAAGTGCTCCTGCCGGCGGTGCAGCCCGCGGAGTTGTGGCAGGAATCCGGGCGGTGGGAGCAGTACGGCCCGGAGTTGCTGCGCTTCAAGGACCGTCATCAGCGCGAGTTCGTCGTCGGCCCGACGCACGAAGAAGTGATCACCGACGTCGCGCGGCGCGAGATCCGCAGCTATCGCCAGCTGCCGGTGAATTTCTACCAGATCCAGACGAAATTCCGCGACGAGATCCGCCCGCGTTTCGGCGTGATGCGGGGGCGCGAGTTCATCATGAAGGATGCGTATTCGTTCGATCGCGATACCGACGGCCTGAAGGCCTCGTATCAGCGGATGTACGATGCCTATGTGCGGATCTTCACGCGCCTCGGTCTGCGTTTCCGCGCGGTGGAGGCCGACAACGGATCGATCGGCGGCTCCGGTTCGCATGAATTCCACGTCATCGCCGACACCGGCGAGGATGCGATCGCTTTTTGTCCGACGTCCGATTTCGCCGCCAACGTCGAGGCGGCGGAGGCCTTGCCGCTGCTGCCGGCGCGCGGCGCGGCGGACGCGGCGTTGACGAAGACGTCGACGCCCGGCCGGGCGAAATGCGAGGCCGTCGCCGAACTGCTCGGCCTGCCGCTCGAGCGCACCGTCAAATCCATCGTGCTCGCGGTCGACCAGCCCGGCGCGACGCCCGACGCCGCGGTCCACACGCAGATCTGGATGCTGTTGCTGCGCGGCGATCATTCGCTCAACGAGGTCAAGGCCTTCAAGCTGCCCGGGCTCGGCGGCGCACGGTTCGCGACCGAGGCGGAGATCGTCGAGCATTTCGGCACGCCGCCCGGCTATCTGGGGCCGATCGCGACCCGCAAGCCGGTCAAGCTGCTGGTCGACCGCACGGTGGCGAGGATGAGCGATTTCGTCTGCGGCGCGAACGAAGCCGATTTCCATTTCACCGGCGTTAACTGGGGAAGGGATCTGCCCGAGCCGGACGTCGCGGACCTACGCAACGTCGTCGCGGGCGACCCCTCGCCCGATGGCCGGGGGACGATCGAACTATGCCGCGGTATCGAGGTCGGCCACGTGTTCCAGCTTGGCACCAAGTATTCCGAGGCGATGAGCGCGACGTACCTGGACGAGGCGGGCAAGCCGCAGCCTTTGCAGATGGGCTGTTACGGCATCGGCGTGACGCGTATCCTCGGCGCGGCGATCGAGCAGAACTACGACGCGCGCGGCATCATCTGGCCGACGTCGATTGCGCCGTTCGAGGTGGTGATCTGCCCGATGGGATATGACCGCAGCGAAACGGTGCGCACCGAGGCCGACCGCGTGTACGCGGCGCTGTTGGCTGCGGGCGTGGACGTGGTGCTGGACGACCGCGGCGAGCGGCCCGGCGTGATGTTCGCCGATTGGGAGTTGATCGGCGTGCCGCACCGCCTGGTGATCGGCGACCGAGGACTGAAGGACGGCAAGGTCGAATATCAGGGACGCCGCGACGCCGAGGCCACCTTGTTGCCGGTCGCCGAGGCCGATCGGCTGCTGATCGCGCGTCTCCAGGAAGCGCGCGGCGCGGCCGCCTGACGGCGCGAACGGTCCGCTGCGCCGCCGGGTGCCGGCGCGGCGGACCGCCACCGCCCGGCCTGCGCACGCGGGCGGCGCGGACTCAGGCGTCGAGCAGCGCGCGGATCGCCGGCAGGTTGCGCCAGTAGCCGCGTGCGTCCATTCCGCAGCCGAAGACGTAGCGGTCCGGGACTTCGAAGCCGCAGAAATCGGGCTTCAGGGGCTTGGACTGCGTCAGGCGCTTTTCGCACAACACGGCGCTCATGAAGCGTGTCGCGCCCATCGCCATGATGCGGTCGCGAATCGTCGCCATCGTCTCGCCCTCGTCCAGGATGTCGTCGAGCACCAGTACGACACGGTCCTTGACCGATTCGGCCGGCGCGACGCGCCACTGCATCTCGCCGCCCGCGGTGGCGTTCCGGTAACGGGTCAGGTGGATGTAGTCGAATTCCAGCGCGAAATCGAGCTTCGGCAGCAACATGCCGGTGAATACCGCCGCGCCGCCCATCACCGACAGCAGCAACGGGAACGTCTCGCCGACCTCCGCGCGAATCGCCTCGGCCATCCGGTCGATGGCGGCGGTGACCGCCTCGGCCGAGACGATTTCCTCGGATTTCTTGAAAATGTCGAGCGCTTCTTCGCGGTTCATTGACAGGGGCTCAGCTGGTTGAGTGGAGGGGTAAATAAACGAGGGGTAGCGCAAGGCGCGCCGGCACGGCGGCCGGCGCGGCGGCTCAGCGCATGCCGGGCATCATGCCTTTCATGCCGCGCATCATCTTCGCGAGATTGCCGCCCTTGAGTTTCTTCATCATGCCGCGCATCTGATCGTACTGCGCGAGCATCCGGTTCACTTCCTGGACCTGCACGCCCGCGCCCACGGCGATGCGCCGCTTGCGGCTGGCCTTGATCAGCTCGGGCTTCGCGCGTTCGCCGGGCGTCATCGAGTTGATGATGCCTTCCATGCGGCGCATCTGTTTCTCCGCCTGGCCCATGTCGGCCTTGCCGGCCGCGGCCTGGAACTGCGCGGGCAGTTTGTCGAGCATCGTCGACAGCCCGCCCATGCTTTTCATCTGCGTCAACTGCGCGCGGAAATCGTTCAGGTCGAAGTCGCCGCCTTTCTTGACCTTGTCGGCCAGCTTCTGCGCGGCCTTGACGTCGACGCCGCGCTGCGCGTCCTCGACCAGCGCCAGAATGTCGCCCATGCCGAGGATCCGGCTGGCCATGCGGTCCGGATGGAAAACTTCGAGACCGTCGAGCTTCTCGCCGACGCCGACGAACTTGATCGGGCGTCCGGTCACGTGCCGCACCGACAGCGCCGCGCCGCCACGCGAGTCGCCGTCGAGCTTGGTGAGCACCACCCCGGTCAGCGGCAGGGCGTCGTTGAACGCCTTCGCGGTGTTGATCGCGTCCTGGCCCAGCATCGCGTCGACGACGAAGAGCGTCTCGGACGGGTTGATCGCCGCATGCAGCGCGCCGATCTCGATCATCATCGCTTCGTCGATGCCCAGCCGCCCGGCGGTATCGACGATCAGCACGTCGTGATAGTGACGCCGCGCCCAGTCGACGGCGGCCCGGGCGATGTCGACCGGTTTCTGGTCCGGAGTGGACGGGAAGAAGTCCGCGCCGACCTGTTCGGTGACGGTCTGCAACTGCGCGATGGCGGCCGGGCGGTAGACGTCGGCGGAGACGGTCAGCACCTTTTTCTTGTACTTCTCGCGCAGCAGTTTCGCGAGCTTGCCCACCGTGGTGGTCTTGCCCGCGCCCTGCAGGCCGGCCATCAGGATGATCGCGGGAGGCGCCACGGCCAGATTCAGTTCGGCGGCCTTGCCTTCGTAGTCGCCGCCGATCATCGCCGTCAGCTCGCGCTGCACCACCGCGACCAGCGCCTGGCCGGGCGACAGGCTGCCCACCACTTCCTCGCCGAGGGCCTTTTCCTTGATCTTCGCGACAAATTCGCGCACCACCGGCAGCGCGACGTCGGCCTCCAGCAGCGCGAGACGGACCTCGCGCAGCATCTCCTGGGTATTGGCTTCGGTGAGCCGGGCTTCGCCGCGCAGCGTCTTGACGACGCGGGCCATTCGTTGAGTTAGATTGTCGAGCATGTCCGGGGAGTCACGAGGCAGGTATCGGCGGATCTGCTATACATTCGGGGGCGCTGCGCCGTCCGCGCACGATCCGCGCGGCGACCCCTCGAATGTAATCCGGCCGTGGTGTAAACTTCGAATATGATAATTGTACTGTACGCGGTGACGGCGCTTCTATATGGCGGGCTTTCGATTGCCGCCTGGTATGCCTATCGGCGCCGGCCGGCGCTCGATATCGCGGGCGTGCGCCCGGTTGCGAGCGGCGGCGCGGGCGACACGCCGCGCCGGCCGTCGCTGGCCGCGGGCCGCGGCGGCGTGTCGTTGCCCGCGGCACGGCTCGTGCTGCTGCTGGCGCTGTTCGCGCACGGAGCGTTGCTGCACGCGACGATTTTTCCAGCCGACAGCATGGTCTTCGGTTTCGCGTTCTCGCTGTCGGCGATGCTGTGGCTGGGCGCCGGCATCTACCTCATCGAAAGTTTTTTCTTTCCGCTGGAAGGCCTGGGCCTGCTGGTGCTGCCGCTGGCCGGCGTCGCGTCGCTGCTGCCCGGGGTGTTCGGCGGCGTGCGGGTGATGAGCTACGCGGCCGATCCGCTTTTCAAGGTGCATTTCCTGATCGCCAACGTCGCGTACGGGCTGCTGACGCTCGCCGCGCTGCACGCTTTCCTGATGCTGCTGGTCGAGCGCCGCCTGCACGCGTCGCGGCAAGCCGTGCGGGCGGGAACGGGGGGCGTGCGAGGTGCGAGTCTCTCGGTGCCGGATTCGGGCCCCAGCTGGCTGGGCGGCTGGCTGGAAACCCTGCCGCCGCTTCTGACCATGGAGAAGCTGCTGTTTCGCCTGATCAGCGCCGGCTTCGTGCTGCTGACGCTGACCCTGCTGAGCGGGTTTCTCTTTTCCGAGCAATTGCTGGATCGTCTGTTGCGGTTTGACCACAAGACGGTGTTCGCGATCCTGTCCTGGTTCATGTTTGGCGGATTGGTCCTGGGGCGGCGCATTTATGGCTGGCGGGGGCGCGCCGCGTTGCGCTGGGTGCTGGCATCGTTCCTCGCGCTGCTGCTCGCCTATGTCGGCAGCCGTTTCGTGCTGGAGGTTCTGCTGCACCGCTCGGTCGTCTGATGCCGGACCCGGCCGGGAACGGTCACCCTTGATGGGTACCGCCGGTCATCCATCACCCTTTCTTTTGACGGTTTCGCTGCCATGTCGCGTATTGTGTTCTGGATCGTTCTATTGGGGGCCGGTTACTGGTTCTGGCAACGCGCGAGAACCGCGGTCCTGCGCGCGGCGGCCGAGCAAAGCGCCGCCGCCGGCGGGACCGCGCGCGGCGCGCCGCAGCTCGTCGAGCCGATGGTGAGTTGCGCCTATTGCGGCGCCCATTCGCCACGCAGCGATACGGTGGCGCTGCACCGCCGCC
Source organism: Robbsia betulipollinis (assembly GCF_026624755.1). Lineage (NCBI taxonomy): Bacteria > Pseudomonadati > Pseudomonadota > Betaproteobacteria > Burkholderiales > Burkholderiaceae > Robbsia > Robbsia betulipollinis. The sequence goes on along the minus strand of NZ_JAPMXC010000006.1, from coordinate 260,270 downwards.
ATTTCTGCAACGACGAGCACGCGCGACGGTACGTCGGCGGCGAGCGCGCCGATCGGCAGACTTGATGCCGGGCGTCGGACCCGTCGACGTGGCTGCCGGAAGCGGCGGCGCCGTGCCTTCGGCGCCGGATACGCCTGTTGCCGCGGCGGCGGTGCAGCAGGTGGACGCGCCGGTCGTCGACGCAGCGGGGTGGGTGAGCGGCGCGCGCATCGTGCACTCTCCCAACGCCAACCTGCGGCCGGACGGCGTCCTGCCCACCTTGCTCGTCATCCACAATATCAGTCTGCCGCCCGGATGCTTTGGCGGTGATGACATTACGTCGCTGTTTACCAACACCCTCGATTTCGACGCACATCCGTTCTATCGGACGATTCGCGGGCTGCGGGTGTCGTCCCACTTCCTGATCACCCGCGACGGCGACCTGCTGCAGTTCGTGTCGACGCTCGAGCGTGCCTGGCATGCGGGCGTATCCGCCTTTGCCGGCCGCGAGGGGTGCAACGATTTCTCGATCGGCATCGAACTCGAGGGGTCCGACGACCTCGCGTTCACCGCGCTGCAATATGCTACTCTCGCGTCCCTGACGATGTCGCTGCGCGCGCGGCACCCAATCGACGCCATCGTCGGGCATGCCGACATTGCGCCGGGGCGCAAGACCGATCCGGGTCCGTATTTCGACTGGGACGGGTATGCGACGGCGGCCATGCTCCCGGACCATGCCCTGCCGATGCGGAACCCCTGACGCCCGCTCTGGGCGCCTGGAACGGGCAAATTCGTTGCCTGGCGGCACCCTCGAAAATGTCAAAAAAAGAGATGCCTGCCGGCACGTCAAAGGCGCGTCGGGAAGCCGTTTGTCAAGGCCCGGAAAACAAATATAGCGCTTTCCGCAGCCGGCGAAGGCCACTATACTTGGTGCCGTTGGGAAGGATAAGTACTACATGTAGTGGTATTTACGCAATCATCCAGCCGCACGGTGGCTTGCCGGAAACAGGTCGGCCACAGGCATCATCCGTACGAATTCATATCAGCCGCGGCCGGCCGTGCCGGGAACCGCGGCTTGCAAGAGGCGGCACGCTGCGGGCGATGCTCTTCGTGTGACGGTCTGCTCCCTGGCGACGTTTTTGTCAGGACGCGTCGCACCGGACGCCATTCGAAGCACCCGCAGCCGGCTTCCTCCATTCGCATTCGACGGCTCAGCGCCGCGACCAGACCAGGAGTTTTCATATGCAATCGACCGAGAACGCAACGACCTCGCTACGCGATATGTCCCCGCAGGGCGCACTGCCCGCCGATGGCACGCCGTCGGCGGCGACCTATCCGGATCACAAGGTGATCCGCCGCAACGGTAGCGTGGTATCGTTCGAGCCGTCGAAAATCGCGGTCGCGGTCACGAAGGCCTTTCTCGCCGTCAACGGCGGGCAGGGCGCTGCGTCGGCGCGCGTGCGCGAACTGGTCGACCAGCTCACGCGCGACGTCGTCCGTGCGCTGTTGCGCAGCCGGCCGAACGGCGGGACCTTCCATATCGAGGACATTCAGGATCAGGTCGAACTCTCGCTGATGCGCGCCGGGGAACACAACGTCGCCCGCGCTTATGTGCTGTACCGGGAGAAGCGCTCGCAGGAGCGCGCCAGCGCGCTGCCCGTGCACCCCGAATCGTCTATCAATGTCGTCGACGGCGACTACCGCGGCCCGCTGAACATGGCGGCGCTGCATGGCCTGATCGCCTCGGCCTGCGCGGACCTCGGCGCGGCAGTGTCGCCCGAGCCGATCCTCACCGAGACCGTGAAGAACCTGTACGACGGCGTGCCGATGAGCCAGGTGTACGAGTCGGCGGTGCTGGCCTCGCGCACGATGATCGAGCAGGACCCGGCGTATAGCCAGGTCACCGCCCGCATCCTGCTGCATACGATCCGCCGCGAGATCCTGGGTGGCGAAGTCACGCAGGAACAGATGACGGGACGTTACGCGGAATACTTCCCGCGTTTCCTGAAGCGTGGCGTCGAAGCCGAACTGCTCGACGAGAAACTGCTCCAGTACGATGTGCCGCGCCTTGCCGCGGCGCTGGACGCGAGCCGCGATTTCCAGTTCGGTTATCTGGGTCTGCAGACCTTGTACGACCGCTACTTCCTGCATCACGATGGCCAGCGCATCGAAATGCCGCAGGCATTCTTCATGCGCGTGGCGATGGGCCTGGCGCTGGAGGAAAAGGATCGCGAGGCGCGCGCGATCGAGTTCTACAACGTGCTGTCGAATTTCGACTTCATGAGCTCGACGCCGACGCTGTTCAACTCGGGCACGCGGCGTTCGCAGCTGTCGTCGTGCTATCTGACCACGGTCGGCGACGACCTCGAGGACATTTACGAGGCGCTGAAGGAAAACGCGCTGCTGTCGAAGTTCGCCGGCGGTCTGGGCAACGACTGGACGCCGGTGCGCGCGCTGGGTTCGCACATCAAGGGCACGAACGGCAAGTCGCAGGGCGTGGTGCCGTTCCTAAAGGTCGTCAACGACACGGCCGTCGCCGTCAACCAGGGCGGCAAGCGCAAGGGCGCGGTCTGCGCGTACCTGGAAACCTGGCACCTCGACATCGAGGAGTTCCTGGAACTGCGCAAGAACACCGGCGACGATCGCCGTCGCACGCACGACATGAACACCGCGAACTGGGTTCCCGACCTGTTCATGAAGCGCGTGATGGAGAACGGCGACTGGACGCTGTTCTCGCCGTCGACCTGCCCGGATCTGCACGACAAGTACGGCGCGGCGTTCGAGACCGCCTATCTCGGCTATGAAGAGAAAGTGGCGCGCGGCGAGATCAAGCTGTTCAAGAAGCTGCCTGCCAGCCAGCTATGGCGCAAGATGCTGGGCATGCTGTTCGAGACCGGTCACCCGTGGATCACCTTCAAGGACCCGTGCAACATCCGCTCGCCGCAGCAGCATACCGGCGTCGTCCACTCGTCGAATCTGTGCACCGAGATCACGCTCAACACGGGGCCGGACGAGATCGCGGTCTGTAACCTGGGTTCGGTGAACCTGGTCGCGCACCTGAAGAGCGTCGACGGCGTCGTGCAGCTCGATCACGAGAAGCTGCAGCGCACGATCAGCACCGCGATGCGGATGCTGGACAACGTGATCGACATCAACTACTACGCGGTAAAGAAGGCGCGCAACTCGAACCTCAAGCATCGCCCGGTGGGCCTGGGCATCATGGGCTTCCAGGATTGCCTGCATGTCCAGCGCGTACCGTACGCGTCGCAGCAGGCGGTCGAGTTCGCCGATACCGCGATGGAAGCGGTCTGTTACTACGCGTACTACGCCTCCACGCAACTCGCCGAGGAGCGCGGGCAATACGCGAGCTATCCGGGGTCGTTGTGGAGCCGGGGCATCCTGCCGCAGGACTCGGTCAAGCTGCTGGCCGAGGAGCGGGGCGGCTATGTCGAGGTCGATATGTCGAGCAAAATGGACTGGACGCCGCTGCGCGAGCGCGTCGCCCGGTTCGGCATGCGCAACTCGAACTGCGTGGCGATCGCCCCGACGGCGACGATCTCGAACATCATCGGGGTATCGGCCTGCATCGAGCCGACCTTCCAGAACCTGTACGTGAAGTCGAACCTTTCGGGCGAGTTCACCGTCGTCAACGAATACCTGGTGCGGGACTTGAAGTCGCGCGGCATGTGGGACGAGGTGATGGTATCGGACCTGAAGTACTTCGATGGCACGCTGTCGCGCATCGATCGCATCCCGGCGGACCTGCGCGCGCTGTACGCGACGGCCTTCGAGGTGGACGCGATGTGGCTGGTCGAGGCGGCATCGCGCCGTCAGAAGTGGATCGATCAGGCGCAGTCGCTGAACATCTACATGGCCGGCGTATCGGGCAAGAAGCTCGACGATGTCTACAAGCACGCATGGATTCGCGGTCTGAAGACTACCTATTACCTGCGTACGATGGCGGCCACGCACGTCGAGAAATCGACCGTCGCGCACGGTGCATTGAACTCGGTGCCGAGCGGTCGCGATGACGGCGCGGCGGCGAACGGCGCGGCGGCGAACGGCGCGGCGCCGGGCACGACGATTTCCAGCGGTTCGGTCCTGGGCACCGCGGTGCCCGTGGCGGCCGCGACCGGCGATATCGATGGTCCCGCCTGCATGCTGCGCCCGGGCGATGACGGTTTCGAGGAATGCGAAGCCTGCCAGTGATGGCGATGGCGCGCACCGGGAACCGGCGCCGCCGGCAAGCGGCCGGATCCCGGGCGCACAAGGGTGACGTCGCGCATCGCGCGCCACCCTGAAAGAAAACGTGTTTTTGCCCGGCGCCGCTTTTGTCGCCCGGCAAAAAATGGTAAAACCCGTCTTGAATAAATGGTGAGAACCGATGCTCAACTGGGATGAAGAAATCTCCGCTGCGCCTGCGCATGCCGATACCCCGGAAGCGCCGGCGCGCAGCACTGCCGCCGCACCGGTCGCGGCGCGTCCCCAGGTGCAAGCCGCCGCCGCGCCCGCCGCCTTCGCGCCCGATATCGCGAAAACGCCTGTCGGCGCCGCGGCCCCCGCTGCTCCCGTGCCAGCTCCTTCCGCTCCCGCCGCGACCAGCCCGGCACCGAGCGTCGCCGGCCGCGTGAACGTCGCAGACAAGCGCATCATCAACGGCAAGACCGACGTCAATCAACTGGTGCCGTTCAAGTACAAGTGGGCTTGGGAAAAGTATCTGGCCGGTTGCGCGAACCACTGGATGCCCCAGGAAGTGAACATGTCCCGGGACATCGGGCTATGGAAGGATCCGAACGGTCTGACCGACGACGAGCGCCGCATCATCAAGCGCAACCTCGGCTTCTTCGTGACCGCCGATTCGCTCGCGGCCAACAACATCGTGTTGGGCACGTACCGTCACATCACCGCGCCGGAATGCCGTCAGTACCTGCTGCGCCAGGCGTTCGAGGAGGCGATCCACACGCATGCGTACCAGTACATCGTCGAATCGCTGGGGCTGGACGAAGCGGAGATCTTCAATGCGTATCACGAAGTGGATTCGATTCGCGCGAAGGACGAGTTCCTGCTGCCGTTCATCGATACGCTGACCGATCCGGCATTCAAGACCGGGACGCTCGAAACCGACCAGCAGTTGCTGAAGTCGCTGATCATGTTCGCATGTGTGATGGAGGGATTGTTCTTCTACGTCGGTTTCACGCAGATCCTGGCGATGGGACGCCAGAACAAGATGACCGGTGCCGCCGAGCAGTACCAGTACATCCTGCGTGACGAGTCGATGCACTGCAACTTCGGCATCGATCTGATCAACCAGATCAAGCTCGAGAATCCTGAATTGTGGACGGCGGCCTTCCGGGCGGAAATCACCGAGCATTTCAAGCGTGCAGTCGAGCTCGAGTATCGGTATGCTGAGGACACGATGCCGCGCGGCGTGTTGGGCCTGAATGCGTCGATGTTCAAGGGCTATCTGCGCTTCATCTGCAATCGCCGCTGCATCCAGATCGGTCTGGATCAGCTCTATCCGAACGAGGAGAATCCGTTCCCGTGGATGAGCGAAATGATCGACCTGAAGAAGGAGCGCAACTTCTTCGAGACGCGGGTCATCGAGTATCAGACCGGCGGCGCGCTCAACTGGGAATGATGCTGGGAACGATGCTTGCTGTTCACCATTTCGTAGCGTGAGGAATCAGGTTATGTGATGCAGAGTGCCTGGCGCGGCCGACAGGCCCATGATGAAGACGACAGGCACTGGCAGGACCCTTCGGTGGGGCAAGGCGGGAGTGGATCGCACCCGCCGGATGCATCCGCCGCATATTCGCGATCGACGCGGGTGGCGGGTGCAGAAGGTTGCTGGAGCGATCCGGCGACCGGTCACTGATCGCATTTCGGGCGCACGTTACTTTCAGGAGTGACGTGCGCCCTGCCGCATTCATTGGCGCAGACAGGCATGCATGCGTGCGCCGATGAATAGCTCGCCGGATGCGCTGTGTGTTGGTTGCGCAGCGCGCTGGCGGGTTTTTGACGAAGGGTGCTGCTTCGACTCTCATCCGAAAACTGAAGGAGAAAACAATGGCTACCGCCAAGAAGAAACCTGCCGCAACGAAGAGCGCAGCGCCGTCGGCTGCAAAAAAGGCCAGTACCAGCACCAAGACGGTTGCCGCGAAGAAAGCCACGACCGTGACCAAGGCGGCCCCGAAGAGCGCGACGACAAAGAGCGTCGCGACGAAGAAGGTCGCTGCGAAGAAAGTGAGCGCCGCGAAGACGCCGGTCGCGTCGACGAAGACCGCCACGACGAAGGTTGCCGCCAAGAAGGTCGCGGCGAAGAAGGTCGCCGTGAAGAGCATTCCCGCGAAGAAAGTAGCGGCCAAGAAAGTCGCGGCCAAGAAGGCGGCGCCCGCCCCGGCGAAGAAGGCCGGTGCGAAGACGGCACCTGTGAAGACCGTGGCCGCGAAGAAGGCGGTACCGGCGAAGAAGGCGGCGGCGAAGAAGGTCGCAGCGAAAACCGCGCCCGTCACTTCCGCGCCTGCGGCGGCGAAGAAGTCCACGCCCGCCACGAAGAAGGCCGGCGTGCAAAAGGCCGCTCCGGCAACCCCGTCCGTGACGACACAGCCGGCGCCCGCGCGCAAGACGGCGGCAAGCAAGAAGGCGGCCGCGAAAACGGCCTCCAGCCCGGCGCATCCGGCTCCGGGCGCCACGTCGGCGTCCGCGGCCGTTCCGACGGTCAAGACGGCGTTGAGCCCCGCCGCAGCCTGGCCGTTCCCGACGACCAAGCCTTCCTGAGCGTTATCCGACGGTCCTCGCCGTGGTGCGCGGCGGACTGCGGTGCGCCATGCGCCGTGTCCACGGCCGAGGGGACGGCAGGGGGCAGGATACCGGATGAAGGTCGAAAAGAAACCCGCGTTCGCCAATGGCGACGCGGGTTTCCTTTTGCGGCATCGGATTTCAGTGCGTGACGCGCGTGATGCCGCCGCTGGTCAGCAGCCGCACGCGTTCGCCTGCCCGAAAGACTTCGCCGCTGGCGTTTTGGGTGATCGCCCGCAGGTCGCCATTGTCCAGGCGCACGGTGATCTCGACGCCATTGCCGGTTTCCACGCCCTTTTCCACGGCATTGCCGGCCACGGCGCCGGCAATGCCGCCGATGATGCCGGTCAGCAGCGAACCGCGCCCGCCGCCCAGCGCGCTGCCCGCCACCGCGCCCACCGCGCCGCCGCCGACCAGGCCCAGACCGCTGGTATCGCCCGAACTCAGTTTCACGGCCCGCACGGTCTCGACGGTGGCCAGACGCACGGTCTGTTCACGCTGTGCCTGCGAGACGGTGTAGGCGTCGGCCGATGCGCCCGGCCCGGCGCAGCCCTGCAGCACGACGAGCACGGCGATCGCCGCCGCGCTCAGCACCGACGCGCTCAGCCGAGACGCGGTCGGCCCCGTCCCCAAAAAAGATTTGCTTGCCATTCGAAACTCTCCATTGCTCGTCGAGTCCGCGCCCGATGTGCGGGCTTGGATGCCCAACATCTTCTAGTGCGCGCTGCGGAAATCGTAACCGAAAGCGCGTTTGAAATGCTCATCAATCCCGGCGCGTTCCAGCCAGTAATTCTGCGGGCCCTGCGTCGCGATCTTCAACGCGCCCATCAGACTGGCCAGCCGGCCGGTGGTGGGCCAGTCGAGGCCATTCTCGATGCCGTACAACAGGCCGCCACGGAAAGCATCGCCGCAACCCGTCGGGTCGACCACCTGGGTTGCCTTGACCGCCGGGATCTCTTCGCAGATACCGTCATGGTAGATCAACGCCCCCAGCTCGCCCCGCGTGACGATCAGCGCCTTCGTCTGCGCGGCGATGTCTTCGATCGACCAGCCGGTCTTGTTGCAGATCAGTTTGGCTTCGTAGTCGTTGACCGTGACGAAGGTCGAGAGTTCAATCATCCGGCGCAGCGCGGCGCCGTCGAACAGGGGCAGGCCCTGACCCGGGTCGAAAATAAACGGTGTGCCGGCCGCGGCGAATTGCTCGCAGTGCGAACGCATGCCTTCGGCGCCGTCGGGGGCCACGATGCCCAGCGCGATGCCGCTGGCGGCGCTCACCTCGTTGACGTGCGACTGCATCATCGCGCCCGGGTGAAAGGCGGTGATCTGGTTGTTGTCGAGGTCGGTCGTGACCATCGCCTGCGCGGTGCTCGTGCCGTCGATCAGCCGTACATGGTCGTGCGCGAGTCCCAACTGCGCGAAGCGGTCGAGATAGCGCTGGCCGTCGATGCTGCCCAGCGTGCCCATGATGCGGGGGTCGCCGCCCAGCATTTTCAGGCTATAGGCGATGTTGCCCGCGCAGCCGCCGAATTCCTGGCGCATCGTCGGCACCAGGAAGCTGACGTTCAGGATATGCACCTGCTCCGGAAGGATGTGCTCGGCGAAGCGTCCCTCGAAGGTCATGATGTTGTCGTAGGCGAGAGAGCCGCAGATGAGCGAGGCCATGGCGATGTCCTATGAGTCGGTGGGTCGGTGGAAGCGCGTTGCCGCTGGCCGACGCCGTCGCGGGCCAGCAGGCTGCCGGGGTTCAGGGTTCAGGGGACGGCCGCGCGGCGCAGGCCGCTCAGGCAGACCCAGCCTTCGTGTTCGCGCCAGACGGTGACGTCGATCCATGGCGCGTACGCGGCCGCGACCTCGTCGGCCTGTCGGGCCAGCACGCCGGAGAGGGCGATCCGTCCGCCCGGCGCGACGCGCGCGCAGAGCATCGACGCCAGCACTTTCAGCGGGTTCGACAGGATGTTGGCGACGACGATGTCGAAGCTTCCGTCCGGGCAGTCGTCGGGCAGGCCGAAACGCAGATGGGGACCGGCGACGCGGTTGCGCAGCGCATTGTCGTTCGCGGTCGTCACCGCCTGGGGATCGATGTCGATGCCGACCACCTCGCCCGCGCCGCACTTGCTGGCGAGGATCGCGAGGATGCCGGAGCCGCAACCGTAGTCGAGCACGCTGGCGCCGCCCGGGGTGTGCTCCCGCGCATGCGCCGGCACGTGCCGTTCGATCCATTCCATGCAGAGGCGTGTGGTCGGATGGCTGCCGGTACCGAAGGCCAGGCCCGGGTCCAGCTCCAGGATCAGCGCCTGAGGATCGGGCGCGGCGTGCCACGAGGGTACGACCCAGATGCGCTCGCCGATGGGAATCGGCTCGAATTGCGACTGCGTCAGCCGCACCCAGTCCTGATCCTCGACCTCGCGGGTCTCGAACGTGGGGACCGCCAGTCCCAATTGGTTGGCGGCCGCGTTGAGCAGCACGCCCGCGTCCTGCTCGGGCGCGAGCAGCGCGACGATGCGCGAGTGGTGCCAGGTGCGCGGCCCGGCCATCATGCCCGGCTCGCCGAACACGGGTTGTTCGTCCGGCGTGTTCGCGTCGGCGTCCTCGATCGAGACCGACAGCGCGCCCAGTTCCATCAGTGCGTCGGAGAGGGCCTCGGCGTCGTCGCGCGCGGTGTCCGCGACCAGTTCGCGATAGCTCACGATTTGGGCGCGACGCCGGTTGCCGCCTGCTGCAGCTGCGCCAGGCGTTCTTCCAGGTAATGAATGCTGGTGCCGCCCTCGATGAATTTCGCATCGAGCATCAGTTCGCGGTGCAGCGGGATGTTCGTCTTGATGCCCTCGACGACCATCTCCGAGAGCGCGATCTGCATGCGGCGGATCGCCTGCTCGCGGGTCGTCCCGTAGGCGATGACCTTGCCGATCATCGAGTCGTAATTCGACGGCACGAAGTAACCGTCGTACGCATGCGAATCGACGCGAATCCCGGGGCCGCCCGGCGGATGCCACGAGGTGATGCGGCCCGGCGACGGCGTGAACTTGTGCGGGTCTTCGGCGTTGATCCGGCATTCGATCGCGTGACCGCGCAGCACCACGTCCTTTTGCCGGAAGCGCAGCTTCTCCCCCGCGGCGACGCGGATCTGTTCCTGAACGATATCGATGCCGGTGATCATCTCGGTAACCGGATGTTCGACCTGCACCCGCGTGTTCATCTCGATGAAGTAGAACTCGTTGTTCTCGTAGAGGAACTCGAACGTGCCGGCACCGCGATAGCCCATTTTCTTGCAGGCATCCGCGCAGCGCTCGCCGATGCGCTCGACCAGGCGACGGGCGATGGCCGGCGCCGGCGCTTCCTCGATGACCTTCTGGTGGCGACGCTGCATCGAGCAGTCGCGCTCGCCCAGCCAGATCGCATTGCGAAACGAGTCCGCCATGATCTGGATCTCGACGTGGCGCGGATTCTCGAGGAACTTCTCCATATAGACTTCGGGATTGCCGAACGCCCGTCCGGCTTCCTCGCGGGTCATGTTCACCGCGTTGACCAGCGCAGCCTCGGTATGCACGACGCGCATGCCGCGTCCGCCGCCGCCGCCGGCCGCCTTGATGATGACCGGATAGCCCACCTGACGGGCGATCTTGACGATCTCCTTCGGGTCTTCCGGCAGCGCGCCTTCCGAACCCGGCACGCACGGCACGCCGGCCTTGATCATGGCCTGCTTCGCCGACACCTTGTCGCCCATCAGGCGGATGGTTTCCGGACGCGGACCGATGAAGGTGAAGCCCGATTGCTCGACGCGCTCGGCGAAATCGGCGTTTTCCGACAGGAAACCGTAGCCAGGATGAATGGCTTCGGCGTCGGTGACTTCGGCCGCGCTGATCAGCGCGGGCATGTTCAGGTAGCTGAGTGCCGACGGCGCGGGGCCGATGCAGACCGCTTCGTCGGCGAGCCGCACGTATTTCGCTTCCTTGTCGGCTTCCGAGTAGACGACGACGGTTTTGACGCCGAGTTCACGGCAAGCGCGCTGGATGCGAAGCGCGATCTCGCCCCGGTTGGCAATGAGGATTTTTTCGAACATATCAGAGGGTCGTAGCTGAGGGCGGGAGCGGACAGCAGTCGGCGTCGCGAAGCAAAAGCCGATGCCGGTGACGTTGGCCGATCGCTGACGACCGAATTAACCGATGACGAAAAGCGGTTGGCCATATTCGACCGCCTGACCGTTTTCGACAAGCACTTCCTTGATGACGCCGCTTTTATCGGCCTCGATCTCGTTGAGCAGCTTCATCGCCTCGATGATGCAGATGGTCTGGCCTTCCTTGACGGTGTCGCCCACCTGCGCGAACGCCTCGGCGCCCGGCGATGGTGCACGGTAGAAGCTGCCGACCATCGGCGAGGTGACGATATGGCCTTGCGGCACGGCGGGCGCGGCGGCGGCCGGCGCGACGGCGCTCGCGTCCGGCGCCTGGGGCGCCGGCATGTACTGCACGCTCGGGGCGGCCGGCGCGTACTGCGGGGCCGAATTCTTGACGATACGGACCCGGCCTTCGCCTTCCGTGATTTCGAGTTCGGAAATGCTCGACTCCGCTACCAGGTCGATCAATGTCTTCAGTTTACGTAGATCCATCGTCAAGCTCCATTCAGTTCTTAATGCTGTAACGGCATGGTAGCGCGTCACCTTGAGCCACAACGGCACGGGAACGCGGCGCCTCTGCCCAGCTGTCGGACACGCCGAACGACCCGATTCCACACCCCGTCCGGCCAGCGGGCGAACAGGGGGGAGAGGGGTCGGTAGGCGCATTCCCAGCGCATTCCCAGCGCATTCCTCGCGTTTTTCTCACGCATTTCTTGGCGACGGAACGGCACTCGCGCAGCACGCCGTTTTCGCGAAATTGGGCGACTTTACCGCCGATTATTCGAATTTGTCCAGCGAAAGCAAATACGCCGGGGAAACGTCACCGATTTATCGCCTGCCCATGCCCGTTATCGCGCCGCCGGATGCAGGTCGTCGAGCGCGGCGGATAGTTGCTTCATGTCGACACCGCCCAGCTTCGTCCAGCGAATGCGGCCCGTTGCATCGATCAATACGGTGTAGGGCAGGCCGCCGACCGTATCGCCCATCTCGCGGGCAAGGTCCGCACCGCCCGCACCGGCGACATGCACCGGGTAGGCGACCGTCACTTTTCTCAAAAACGCGGCGATATTGGCGTCGCTGTCCACACCGATACCGACGAAACGCACACCGCGCGCGGCGTACTGACGGGACAGGGCGGAGAGCGCCGGCATCTCGCGCACGCAGGGGCCGCACCACGATGCCCAGAAATTGACGACGACGACCTTGCCGCGATAGCCGGCCAGCGAGCGCGATGCGCCACCGGATTGCGGATAGGGTGCGTCGAAGAAACCGGCCGGCGCCAGCGCCGGCGTTTCGGCCGCGCCGGCTGGTGCAATACGCGCCAGGCCGGCGAGGCTCAGGGCCAGCATGAGCATGGCCAGGCCCCTGGCCAGGTACGCGTGCGTCGACACCCTCGCCCGCATGATCCTAGCGGTCCGACGGCGCGGCCGCCGGATGGCCCGCGGCGGGGTCGCCCGCGGTATCGGCCATTTCGGCCGCGGTGTCGGCCGCCACCAGTTCGGCGACCGCACGCAGCCCCGCGCGCGGCGCGCGCCCCCGGGCATCGGCCCGCAGCGCGCCGCGCAGATCCGTTTCGCCGTAGAGCGCGAGATGGATGCCGGCCATTCCGACCTCGCCGTCGCCGCGCGCCATGAAGCTGAGCGTCTCGACGTCGTCGCGGCCGGCGAAGTGCCGGGTCTCCGAGACTTCGTAGTCGATATGCGCGTTCAACAGAAAGATCGCGACGTCCTTGCCGGCGTCGGAGAACAACTGAAGCTGGATGTCGGAGTGCGCGCCCGCGGTGCCGTTCCATACCGCGCCGGTCAGATAGGGGTCGAATGCGGCGAGCCGCTCCATCCAGCCCAGCGCGATGCGGCGCAGGCTGCGCAGGATCGCCGGCTGGCTATCGGACTGGAAGATCGCCTGGTATTCGCGCACTTCGTTTTCGATGTGCTCGTTGTCGGGTAGCCATTCGCCGGCGACGCGGATGTCGCCGATGATCTGGCGGGCGGCCTTGCGCTTCGCGCTGGCGAAGTCCAGGCCGTCCTCGGCGATCATCCTGGCGGCGGTCGTGGCGATTTCGTCACGGACGCGCCAGGGGTCGAGTGAAGGTTTGCGTGCCATCGGGCCATGATACCCGAGAACGCCGCGGCTTCCGCCGGGCACGCGGGTGGCGGCGTCGGCCGCCGCGACGGTGGCGCGTGGCGGTGGCGTGCAACGGCGCTCGGGTACAATGCGCTCAATCCTCGGTACGCCAGATCATGCACATTCACATCCTCGGTATTTGCGGTACTTTCATGGGCGGCGTCGCGGTGCTGGCGCGTCAGGCGGGACATCGCGTCACCGGCTGCGACGCGGGCGTCTATCCGCCGATGAGCACGCAGCTCGAAGCGCAGGGCATCGACCTCATCGAGGGCTTCGACGCGGGCCAGGCGTCGATCGGCGCCGATCTCTTCGTCGTCGGCAATGTCGTGACGCGCGGCAACCCGCTGATGGAGGCGATTCTCGATCTCGGCCTGCCGTACGTCTCCGGCCCGCAATGGCTGGCCGAGCACGTGCTCGCGGGCAAGTGGGTGCTGGCCGTGGCGGGGACCCATGGCAAGACCACGACCACGGCGATGCTCGCGTATCTGCTCGAGGAAGCCGGCCTGGAGCCGGGTTTCCTGATCGGCGGGGTGCCGGTCGATTTCGGTGTGTCCGCGCGCCTCACGGCGTCGAATTTCTTCGTGATCGAGGCCGACGAGTACGATACGGCGTTCTTCGACAAACGCTCGAAGTTCGTGCATTACCGGCCGCGCACGGTGATCCTGAACAATCTGGAGTTCGATCACGCCGACATCTTTGCGGATCTGGCGGCCATTCAGACCCAGTTTCACCACCTCGTGCGCACCGTGCCGCGCATCGGGCGCATCGTCGCGAACGGGCGCGAAAAAGCGCTCGACGCGGTGCTGGAGCGGGGCTGCTGGAGCGAGGTGGAACGTTTCGGCGTGGCCGGAGGGTGGGATGCGGTGCCGGTGCCGGGGCCGGCCCAACCGCATGCGGCCCAACCGCATGCAGCCCAACCGGCTGGCGATGGCCGCTTCGCCGTCGAGTGGCAGTTCGGGCCGGCCGGCGAAGTGGATTGGGCGCTGCAGGGCGAGCACAATACGCTGAACGCGTTGGCCGCCATCGCCGCGGCGCGCCATGTCGGCATGACCCCGGTGGCGGCGGCCGCGGCGCTGGGCCGCTTCAAGGGCGTGCGGCGGCGCATGGAAGTGCGCGGCAGCATCGACGGCATCACCGTCTACGACGATTTCGCGCATCACCCGACGGCGATCCGTACGACCATCGCCGGACTGCGCGCGCGCATCGCCGGCAAGGGGCGCATCCTGGCGGTACTCGAACCGCGTTCGAACACGATGAAGCTCGGCGTGATGAAGGCGGCGCTGTCCGAGAGCCTGCGGGACGCGGAGCAGGTCTATGCGTATCACGCGCCCAGCGGACGGGGGGTCCTCGACTGGGACCTGGCCGGTGCGCTGGCGCCGCTGGGCGAACGGGCACGGGCCTTCGACGACCTGAAGCAACTCGTGGCGGCGGTGGCGGCGCAGGCGCGCCCGGGCGACCAGATCCTGGTGATGAGCAACGGTGGTTTCGGCGGTGTGCACCAGAAGCTGCTCGACGCGCTGTCGGGCCGGGAGCACCATTGATCCTCTATCTGCACGGCTTCCGGTCGTCGCCGCACTCTTTCAAGGCGCGGCGCCTCGCCGGGCGTCTGGCGCTGCTGGAGCGGGCGAACGACTGGCGCTGTCCGCAACTGCCCGTCAGCCCGTACGAGGCGATCCGACTCGCGCAGTCGATCATCGGCGCGACGCCGCCGGCCTCGCTGTCCCTGATCGGCAGCTCGCTGGGCGGCTTCTACGCGACCTGGCTGGCCGAGCGTTACGGCTGCCGCGCGGTGCTGCTGAACCCGGCCACCGCGCCGGATGAAACGCTCGATGCCTTTCTCGGCGAGCAGACGCTATGGCATGGCGGCGGCTCGATCATCGTCGAACGGCGGCATCTGGACGAGTTGCGCGCGTTGCGGGTGCCGGCGATCACGTTGCCGCAACGGTACTATCTGGTGGCGGCCACCGGCGATCAGGTGCTCGACTATCGCAACATGCTGCGGAAATACCCGGACGTGGCGACCACGCTCATCGACGGCAGCAACCATGGGATCAGTGATTTCGACGCCTATCTGGACGGGGTGCTCGCGTTCTGCGGCGTGGCGGGCGAGGGCGCGGCGGACGACGGGGCGCTGAACGACGGCGCCGGCCCGTAGAAGTGCACGACACCCTTCGGACAGGGACGGGGCCATGCGGGCGTCGAAAGGCGCGGCGCGGCCGACACAATCGGGCGAATTCGCCAACGCGACAATGAATCGATCCGTCGGACGGCGCGCAGCGCGGCGCGCGACGGGTCTCTAGGATGTGGATAGTGAACGTTTTTTTCGAGGAATCCGGCAATTTCAAGGCCGGCACCGTGCTGTCGCGTACCGGCGACGCGTTGCAGGTCGAATTGCCCGGTGGCCGTCGCGCCAAGGTCAAGAGCCGCGATGTGCTGGTCGAGTTCGAGGCACCCGCAGCGGCCGAGCTCATGCTGCGCGCCGATGCGGCCGCGCAGGGCATCGATCTGGACTTCCTGTGGGAAGTGGCGGGCGCGGACGAATTCAATTTCGCCACGCTCGCGGATGAATACTACGGCGCCAAGCCCGGCGCGGTCGAACGCGCGGCGCTGGCCCTGCGCATCCACGGCGCGCCGGTGTTCTTCCGCCGCAAGGGGCGCGGCAACTACCAGCGCGCGCCCGAAGAGCAACTCAAGGCGGCGCTCGCGGCGCTCGAACGCAAGGCGGAACTCGCGCGCGTGCAGGCCGGGTACGTCGACGCGCTGGTGGCGGGCACGCTGCCCGAGGCTTTTCATGGCAAGGTCATGGACCTGCTGGTACGGCCCGACAAGAACACGATCGAATTCAAGGCGCTCGAAGCCGCCGCCGCCGCGCGCGGGATGACCGCGGCGCAACTGGTGATTGCCTGCGGGGGGATCGAATCGCCGCGCGCCTGGCACCAGATGCGTTTCATCGCCGAATTCTTTCCGGCCGGCACCGGCTTCCCGCCGGTTTCGCCGGTTTCGCCGGTCGACGAACTGCCCGACGCCGACGTCGAGGCCTTCTCGATCGACGACATCACCACCACCGAGATCGACGACGCCATCTCGGTCGAGCATCTGCCGGAAAACCGGATGCGGGTCGGCATCCACATCGCGGCGCCGTCGCTGGGCATCGTTACCGGCGACCCGATCGACGAGATCGCGCGGGGCCGTCTGTCGACCGTCTACATGCCGGGCGACAAGATCACGATGCTGCCGTCGCCGGTGGTCGAGGCGTTCACCTTGCAGGAAGGCGGCCATCGCCCGGCGGTGTCGCTGTACCTGATCGTCGATACGACCACCTACGAGGTGGTGACGAGCGAGACGCGGGTCGAGAAGGTCTTCATCAAGCACAATCTGCGCACCAATCTGCTCGATCCGATCGTCACGGTCGAATCGCTCGCGGCCAACGAGGGCGACTATCCGCATCGCGCCGACATCGTCGCGCTGTGGCCGCTCGCGCAGGCGCTGCATGAGAAGCGCCAGCAGACCCGGATCGCCAACGGCCTGCGCCGCGAGATGCAGCGCTCGGCGGACTTCAATTTCTATATCGACGGCGAGCATGTGGATATCCAGCAGCGCCGCCGCGGCGCGCCGCTCGACCTGATCGTGGCCGAACTGGCGATCCTGGCGAACAGCACCTGGGGCGCCTTCCTCGCCGAATACGGCGTGCCGGGCATCTACCGCGCGCAGCGCGCGTTCGGGCCGAACCGCACGCGCATGCAGACCTCCCCGGCGCCGCACGAAGGCCTGGGCGTCGCGCAATACGCCTGGAGCACATCGCCGCTGCGCCGCTATGTGGACCTGGTCAACCAGTGGCAACTCGTGGCGATCGTCCGGCACGGCGTGGCGGCGAAGATGGTCGCGCCCTTCAAACCGAAGGACGCCGACCTGTACGCGATCGTCCAGGGTTTCGACGAGACCTACGCCGCCTACGCCGAGCACCAGCACAAGATGGAGCGTTTCTGGTGCCTGCGCTGGCTGAAGCAGGAGGCGCGCACGCAGGCCGTGGCGCAGGTGGTGAAGGGCGACATGGTGCGTTTCGAGGAGATCCCGCTGCAGTTGATCGTGCCGGGCCTGGGCGTGCATGCACGCGGCACGCGTCTGCTGCTCGACATCGTCGGCATCGACGAACTGAACGTGGATCTGTCGTGCCGCCTGTTGCAGGTGCTGGATGCGCCGGTGGTGTCGGCCGAGGACGCGGCCGCGGAAGCGGCGGAAACCGCGGCGGAAACCGCGGCCGAAGCGGCGGAGACGGCCGAAGCGCCGCAGATGGCCGACACCGCGGAGACGGACACGGCCGATGCGTTGGTCGATCCCCGCGCACCGGCACTGGCCCCGGCGGCGGAAGATATCGAGATCGCGGACGCGGAAGCCGGGTCCGACGCGCCCGCGGGCGCGGCCGACGTCACCGAGCCGGTGCCGCCGCATCCGGCCGCGGGCGTCTGAGCGAACCCAGGAGGCAATACGGATGCGCGCGATAGGGGAAGGCAGGGACGCCGAGGGGGAGGCGCGCGCCGCGCGCGGCACGGCGGGGGGCGATGCGCGGGTTGAGTCGCGGTTCGATCCGCCGGTCGATCGATACGCGGTCATCGGGAATCCGGTCGGTCACAGCAAATCGCCGGACATTCACGCGGCTTTCGCCGCGGCAACCGGGCAGCGTTTGCGCTACGACCGGCTGGAAGCCCCGCTGGACGGGTTCGCCGCGACGGTGCAGGCGTTCGCGGCCGCGGGCGGACGAGGGCTGAACGTCACGGTCCCCTTCAAGCTGGAAGCGTTCGCGCTGGCCGATACCCTGACGGCGCGTGCCGCGGCGGCGGGCGCCGTCAATACCCTGCGTTTCCAGACGGCCGAGGGCCGGATCGTCATCGAGGGCGACAATACCGATGGCGCGGGTCTGGTTCATGACCTGCAGCACAATCTGCACTGCCGGCTCGCGGGCGCACGCATCCTGTTGCTGGGCGCGGGCGGCGCGGCGCGCGGCGTACTGCTGCCGTTGCTGGAATGCCGGCCCGCCTGCCTGGCGATCGCCAACCGCACGCCGGCGCGCGCGCACGAACTGCAGGCGCACTTCGCGGCGGCGGCTGGCCGCCTGGACTGCCTGCTGACGGCGGCCGGCACGTCCGGTCCCGCGGCCGCGCGCTACGATGTGGTCATCAACGCGACGTCGGGCAGCCTCGCCGGCGACGTTCCGGCGTTCGCGGCGGGCGCGATCGGTCCGGGCACGCTCGCCTACGACATGATGTACGGCGCGGAGGCGACCGTTTTCATGCGCCATGCGGCGGCGCTCGGCGCCACGGCGCATGACGGGTTGGGCATGCTCGTCGAACAGGCGGCGGAATCGTTCGCGCTCTGGCGCGGCGTGCGCCCCGACGGCGGCGCCGTGCTGGCCCGGCTGCGCGCGGCGCGGGATGCCTCGCTTCTCCCCGCCGCGGGCAGCGTTGCGGCAACCTCGCGCAGCGCGCCATGAAAACCATCGCGACTTCCGCCTCGAACGCCGCCGCCACGTCCGTACCAGGCGCCCCGCAGCGCCGCCGCCCCGCGCCGGTGCGCGCGTTGCTGCAGGGGATGATCCTGGTGGTCGTCGCCTGGCTGGCGACCCAGGCTTACTATTTCGTGCAGATCGGCTGGTGGACGCATTTCAATCCCGGGACGACCGCCTATATGCGCGCCGCTTCCTGGCGCCTCGCGCATGCGGGCAGCCCGTCCGACATGGCGCATGTCTGGGTGCCGTACGCGCAGGTTTCGCGAAATCTGAAGCGCGCGATCATCGCCTCGGAGGATGCGACCTTCGTCAACAATCCGGGTTTCGACACCGACGCGATGCTGCAGGCATGGGAACGCAACCGCCAGCACGGCCGCATGGAACGGGGCGGTTCGGGCATCACGCAGCAACTGGCGCGCAACCTGTTCCTGTCGCCGGAGAAAAACTATTTCCGCAAGGGGCAGGAACTCATCATCGCGTCGATGCTCGAATTCTGGATGGACAAGGAACGCATCCTGGAGATCTATCTGAATTCGGTCGAGTGGGGCAGCGGCGTCTTCGGGGCGCAGGCCGCCGCGCAGCATTACTTTCATACGAACGCGGCGCAATTGAGCGCGCCGCAGGCGGCCCGGCTCGCGGTGATGTTGCCGAATCCGCGCTACTTTGACGCCCACCCGGGCTCGCCCTATCTGCGGCAGCGCTCCGGCGTCATCCTGCGGCGCATGGGGTCCGCCGAGTTGCCTCCCTGAACCGTCGCGCGGTGCAGTAG
The DNA here is from genome assembly GCF_026624755.1 of Robbsia betulipollinis. Lineage (NCBI taxonomy): Bacteria > Pseudomonadati > Pseudomonadota > Betaproteobacteria > Burkholderiales > Burkholderiaceae > Robbsia > Robbsia betulipollinis. The sequence goes on along the minus strand of NZ_JAPMXC010000006.1, from coordinate 240,983 downwards.
AATCGGGCGACTTTTTCATCCGACGGTTTTCCCATGCCCGCATCCTCGTCTGCTTCTTCATCCGCTGCTTCGTCCACTGCTTCGTCCTTCACGCAATCGCTGCGCGACGCCTGGCAGCGCACCGGTTCGCTGCTGTGCGTCGGTCTCGATCCGGAGCCCGGCCGCTTTCCCGCGCCGTTCGCCGGGCGCGCGGCGGACGACGCGCAGCGGGCCGAGGCGATTTTCGATTTCTGCCGCGCGATCGTCGATGCCACCGCGCCGTTCGCGAGCGCGTTCAAGCCGCAGATCGCCTACTTTGCCGCGCATCGCGCCGAGTCCCAGCTCGAGCGGCTGATCGCGCATATCCATGCGCATCATCCGGGGCTGCCGGTGGTGCTCGACGCCAAGCGCGGCGATATCGGCAGTACCGCCGAGCAATACGCGCGCGAGGCATTCGACCGGTATCGCGCCGACGCCGTGACCGTCAACCCCTATATGGGCTTCGATTCGATCGAACCCTATCTGGCGCATGCCGGAAAGGGGGTGATCGTGCTGTGCCGGACGTCCAACCCCGGAGGCTCGGACCTGCAGTTCCTCGAAGTGGGCGGCAGGCCTCTGTACGAGGTGGTCGCGGAAAAGGCCGCGCGCGACTGGAACGCGAGCGGCGAATTGTCCCTGGTGGTGGGCGCGACGTTCCCGCGGGAGATTGCCCGGGTGCGCGACATCGTCGGCGACATGCCCCTGCTGATCCCGGGCGTGGGCGCGCAGGGCGGCGACGTGCAGGCGACGGTCGCGGCCGGCCGCACCCGCAACGGTGCGGGCATGATGATCAACTCGTCGCGCGCCATTCTGTACGCAGGCGCGGGCGCGGATTTCGCGCAGCGGGCGGCCGACGCGGCCCGTGCCACCCGCGACGCCATCGAGGCCTGCCGGAGCAGCGGCGCGTAGGTACCGCCGGGGGCGGACCGCGCAGCGCGCGGCAGGGGCGAACGCGGTCGCCGTGCGGCGGCGCGACCCGCCCTGCGCGTGTCAGAACTTCGGCAGGCGCAGCGTCTTGCTGATCATCAACGAGCCCGAAACGAAGAACAGCAACGCCAACGGGTGCAGCAGCCAGGGACCGATGTCGATCTGTCCCCACGGCAGTGCATCGCCGATGCGCTCGCGCCACCCGCACCACATCAGGATGAGGCTGAGCAGCACGCTCGTCGGGATCGGGGTGCCTTCGAAGTAGGCGACCTTGTCGGTCCCCTCCGACAGCGTCTCGGCCGTGACGTTGAAACGCGCCAGGCGGCTGACACCGCAACACACGAAGTAGATCAGCGCCACCAGATCCCAGCCGCCATCGAGCCCGGCGGCGAATGCCAGCGCGGCAGGCGCGGCGCCGAACGAGACGATGTCGGCGAGCGAGTCGAGTTCGCGTCCCAGCGGCGAATGGCGATGCCGCCAGCGGGCGACCTTGCCGTCCAGGATGTCGAAGATCAGGGCGGCGGGCGCCATCGCCGCGGCCAGGATGAAGTCGCCGATCGCGCCGGTGCCGACGAAACGCATCGCGAGAAAGATCGACGCCATGCCGCAGGCGGCATTTCCCAGCGTGAAGACATCCGCGAGATGCAGCTCCCGGATCATCGAGAAGTGCTTCGGACGGTCGACGGATGACGGCATTGTTGCTCCAGAGGATGAGGAAGGAAAGCATGCGCCGCGAGGTTGCGGCGGCGGTACCGCCGCCCCAGTCAAAGCAATACCCTTGCCCGCTTGACGATCGGCGGGAGCCGCCGGGCGATACATTCCCCGGCGGCTCCCGCGGCCCGCTCAATGTGTGCGGTCCGCCGCAAGCCAGCGCAGCAGGCCACGCAGCGCGTGCAGGGTGGCCTGTTCGCGAATGCTCGCGCGATCGCCGTCGAAATGACGGGTCTCGGTCAGGGCGACCATGGCGTCGCGCGCCACACCGTCGCCGTTTCCGGCGCGATCCGGGGCGTGGCCGGGGACAGCGCCCGACGGATGCCGCGCCCAGCCGAAGCACACGGTACCCACCGGCTTGGCCGGCGTTCCGCCGCCCGGGCCGGCAATTCCGGTGACCGCCACGGCAATTTGTGCAAAGCTCGCGGCCAGTGCCCCTTCGGCCATCGCCTTCGCCACGGGCTCGCTGACCGCGCCGTGCCGCGCGATCAGCGGGCCGGGAACGCCGATGGCCGTACTCTTCGCTTCGTTGGAATAGGTCACATAGCCGCGCTCGAACCAGGCGCTGCTGCCGGGAATGTCGGTGATCGCCGCGGCGATCATGCCGCCGGTGCAGGATTCGGCGCTGACCAGCAGCAGGCCCGCTGCCGACAGCGTCTCGCCGAGTTCGACGGCCAGCGGTTGCAGATGGTGGCTCGCAGGCAATATCACGCTGCCCATGACGATTCTCCCCGGGGTTGTGAAACAGGTATGGACGGTGGGTTCGGCGGTAAGTGCGCACGGCGGGTACGGCCAGTGGATGCCAGCCACCCGCCGGGTTTCACTGCCGCCAGAGCGCGATGACGATCAAGGTGAAAAGCGCGGCGACGATGTCGTCGAACATGATGCCGAAGCCGCCTTTCAGACGTCGGTCGAAATAGCGGATCGGCGGCGGCTTGACCATGTCGAAGAAGCGGAACACCAGAAAGCCGCCCAGTTGACCGGCGAAGGTGGTGGGCATCACGAACACCAGCACGATCCAGATCGCAATGATCTCGTCCCACACTACCGCGCCGGGGTCCGGCACGCGCATCCGCCGGGCGGTAAAGCCGCAGAGCCCGATGCCCAGCACGAATCCCGCGCCGATCAGGACCAGCCAGGCACGGGTGTTCAGGTAGGGATTGAGAACGACGAACAGCAGCCAGCCCATCAGCGTGCCGCAGGTGCCCGGCATGATGGGCGACAGGCCGCTGCCAAAGCCCAGCGACACGATGTGAAACGGGTGCGACAGCATGAAACGCAGCGTTGCGCGCTGCGCGCGCGGTCGGGGCGCGGCGGACCCGCCGCCGGGCGGGGCGCCGTCGACGACGGTCCATTCGGGATCGGACTGCGCGCCGGAGGACGTGGGTGGACGGGACGGTTCAGTCGGCATGAAAGTGGTCGAATCCTGTCAGGGAAAGGGTCAGCGGCGCGCCGTCGCGGTCGGTCCAGGTCAGGCGCGCCGAACGGGCAGGGGCGTGCCGCGTGGCAGCCGTCGCGGGGGGGGCTGCCGCGTTCACGTCCGCGTCGACGATCGTGCCGATCCGGCTCAGGCGTACCCCGCAGCGCGCCGCCGCTTCGAGCATGCGCGCGCGCGCGCCGGCCGGCGCGGTGATGCACAGTTCGTAGTCGTCGCCGCCGGCCAGCGTGCACGCGCGCTGGATCGCCGTGCTGCGGCGCGCCAGATGGGCCGAGCGCGGCACGGCATCGACATCGACCACCGCGCCCACACCGGAACGCTTGAGTATATGGCCCAGGTCGCCGGCGAGCCCGTCCGAGAGGTCGATCGCCGCGTGCGCGATGCCCCGCAGCGCGGCGCCGAGCGCGACGCGCGGCTCGGGTATTTCCATCGCATCGCGCACCGCCGCGAGGGTGGTCGTCGCGTCGGCGCCGGGGAGGTGTTGCGCGCGCGCGTCAATCTGGCCGGGAACGTCGCCAGCGGCGGGTGCGTCAGTGGGTATGCCGGCGCACGCGTCCGGCCAGATATCGGGCCGCAGGGCCGCGCTGCCCCAGTCGCCACGCATCAGGCCAAGCGCCAGCCGGGCGTCGCCGAGCGTGCCCGAAACCCAGATGTCGTCGCCGACGCGCGCCGCGTCGCGGCGCAGCGCCATGCCGGTGGGCACGTCGCCGAAGATCGTGATGCTGATCGTCAGCGGCCCGGCGGTGGTGTCGCCGCCGACCAGCTCGCAGCCGAAGCGCTCCGCGAGCGCGAACAGCCCGGCGGAGAAGGCCTCCAGCCAGGCGGGATCGGCGCGCGGCAGGGCCAGCGCCAGCGTGAACGCGGTCGGCGTGGCGCCCATTGCCGCCAGATCCGACAGGTTCACCGCGAGGCACTTGTGGCCGAGCCGGTACGGGTCGACGTCGGCCAGGAAGTGACGCCCGGCCACCAGCATGTCGGTGGAGACGGCGTAGTCCGCGCCGGGCCGCCCGGGCAGCAGCGCGCAGTCGTCGCCGATGCCCAGATGCGCGCCCCGGCCCAACGCCGTGGCGTGGCGGGCACGCTGCAGAAAGAAGCGGTCGATCAGGTCAAATTCACTCAACATGCTGTCAAAAGAGGGCAGTCATACGGTAAAGGGACGGATTCGGGTCGATTCATGCTGCTCCCCCGCCGATTGGCGGGGAACCGGCATGTCATGCCCTTTGAATGACGAAGACGCAATTTCGACAATATTTGGCGCTACAATGCGCGGTCAGTTTCCTTTTGATCCAGCTAGATCCGCAGGTTCTCATGTCCACACCAGTGAATGCAAAACTGCGCGAAGCCGCGCTCGATTATCACGAATTCCCGACCCCGGGCAAGATCGCGATCGCACCGACGAAGCAATTGCTGAATCAGCGCGACCTGGCGCTCGCCTATTCGCCCGGCGTCGCCGCGGCGTGCGAGGAGATCGTCAAGGACCCGCTGAACGCCGCGCGCTTCACCGCGCGCAGCAATCTGGTCGGCGTCGTGACGAATGGTACCGCGGTCCTTGGCCTGGGCGACATCGGCCCGCTGGCGTCGAAGCCGGTGATGGAAGGCAAGGCCGTGCTGTTCAAGAAATTCGCCGGCATCGACGTCTTCGACATCGAGCTGAACGAAAAGGATCCACTGAAGCTGGTCGAGGTGATCGTCGCGCTCGAACCGACGTTCGGCGGCATCAATCTCGAGGACATCAAGGCGCCGGACTGTTTCGTCGTCGAGCGCGAATGCCGCAAGCGCATGAACATCCCGGTGTTCCATGACGACCAGCACGGCACGGCGATCGTCGTCGCGGCGGCCGTCACGAACGCGATGAAGGTGGTCGGCAAGGAACTGTCCCAGGTCAAGGTGGTGTCGTCCGGTGCCGGCGCGGCCGCGCTGGCCTGTCTCGACCTGCTGCTCGATATCGGCGTGAAGCTCGAGAACATCACGGTGACCGATCTCGCCGGCGTGGTCTACAAGGGCCGCGTCGAGTTGATGGACCCGGACAAGGACCGTTTCGCGCGCGAGACCTCGGAGCGCACGCTGCTCGAGGCGATCGAAGGCGCCGACATTTTCCTCGGTCTGTCCGCGGGCGGTGTCCTGAAGCAGGAAATGGTCGTCAAGATGGCGAACCGTCCGCTGATTCTAGCGCTGGCGAACCCGAACCCGGAGATCCTGCCCGAACTGGCGCTGGAAGTGCGCCCGGACGCGCTGATCGCCACCGGCCGCACGGACTACCCGAACCAGGTCAACAACGTCCTGTGCTTCCCGTTCATCTTCCGCGGCGCACTCGATGCGGGCGCCACCACGGTGACGCGCGAGATGGAAATTGCCGCGGTCAACGCGATCGCGGAACTGGCGCGCCAGGAGCAGAGCGATGTCGTGGCGACCGCCTACGGCATCCAGGACCTGGCCTTCGGTCCCGAATACCTGATTCCGAAGCCGTTCGACCCGCGCCTGATCGTCAAGATCGCGCCGGCCGTCGCGCAGGCCGCGATGGATTCCGGCGTGGCCAGCCGTCCGATCGAGGACATGGACGCCTACGAACAGCATCTGCAGCAGTTCGTCTACCAGAGCGGCACCATCATGAAGCCGGTGTTCCAGGTCGCACGCGCTGCGACGCCGGAACAGAAGAAGGTGGTATTCAGCGAGGGCGAGGAAGAGCGCGTGCTGCGCGCAGTGCAGATTCTCGTCGACGAGAAGATCGCGTCGCCGATCCTCGTCGGCCGCCCCGCCGTGATCCAGCAGCGCATCGCCCGCTACGGGCTGCGCCTGATCCAGGACCACGACTACACGGTGGTCAATCCGGAAGCCGACGAACGGTACCGCGACTACTGGCAGACCTACCATCAGATGCAGGCGCGCAAGGGCGCCACCGCGCAGTCGGCGAAGCTCGAAATGCGCCGCCGCCCGACGCTGATCGGCTCGATGCTGGTCAAGAAGGGCGAGGCGCGGGGCATGATCTGCGGCACCATCAGCACCACGCACCGCCATCTGCACTTCATCGATCAAGTGCTGGGCAAGCGTGAGGGCGCGACGGTCTACGGCGCGATGAACGCGCTGATGCTGCCGGGACGCCAGATTTTCCTGGTCGATACGCATGTGAATTACGATCCGACGCCGGAGCAGCTCGCCGAGATTACGATCATGGCGGCGGAGGAAGTGCGCCGCTTCGGCATCGAGCCGAAAATCGCGCTGCTGTCGCATTCGAACTTCGGTTCGAGCAAGGAGCCGAGCGCGCAGAAAATGCGCGACACGTTCGAAATCCTCAAGGTGCGGGCGCCCGACCTCGAAATCGAAGGCGAGATGCACGGCGATCTCGCGCTGGATCCGAAGATGCGCGCCGATCTGATGCCGGACTCGCCGCTGCAGGGCGAGGCGAACCTGCTGGTGATGCCGAATATCGATGCCGCCAACATCGCCTACAACCTGCTGAAGACGGCCGCCGGAAACAACGTGGCGATCGGCCCGATCCTGCTCGGCGCCGCGCAGCCGGTCCACGTGCTGACCGCATCGGCCACGGTGCGTCGCATCGTCAACATGGCGGCTCTGCTGGTGGCCGACATCGTCGCCGAAGACCGCTGACCCTGACGCGTCTGCGCGGGCCCCGGATGCGCACGCGCCGCATCCGGGGCCCGTTTTTCTTGGCGGCCGCGCTGCGCGTCGCGCACCCGGTAATCGTCCGATATCGCGATATCCCATTGATCCGTCTTGCCATTAAGGATACCCTTACGCCTTCGGCGGTCTGATCCTAGCGCGCGCACGTCCGTCTTTTGTCGTTCGCGGGACGCCTCCGCGCGGGGTAATCTGGCCCGCTCGGCGATGGGCATCCGCGACGTGGGAGCGCCGTTCGTGGCGGACGGATCCAGGAGGCATGGTGATGCGTGGTCTGCTCAATCGGATGCGGCGCGGCGCACTGACGCTGGCGGTCGCGGCGGGCTGCCTCGGGAGCATGGCGCCTGCCGTCCAGGCGCGCGACTTCTTCGCGCGCGCCGCGCCGGCTTGGGTGCAGAACGCCTCGCCGGTCATTCCGGTGTCGAAATTGCCGGTCGCGGCCGCGCGCCTGCTGGCCATCATTCGCGCCGGCGGCGAATTACCGTATGAAAAGGACGGCACCGTCTTTGGCAATCGCGAACGGCTGCTGCCACGACAGCCGCGCGGATATTACCGGGAATATACGGTTCCCACGCCGCGGGCACGAGACCGGGGCGCCAGGAGGATCGTCTGTGGAGGACCGCCGCGGACAACCGACGAGTGCTACTACACGGATGACCATTACAGCAGTTTCAAACGAATCCAGGGATGACAACGGTATGAGCGGCAACCATTCTGCGCACGACACCGTGGTCGCGGGCGATCTGTTCGGACGCAGCGATGTGAATCTTTTCAGGCGCGTGCTTTCGCTCCGCGACAACGCGCCTGAGCGCAAGCAGCCGGCGCCGTGCGCCCCCGAGGAAGCGGTGATCAACATTTTCAAGACGGTTCGACCCAACATCGTCCAGTCGATCCGCGCCTTCCGCGTGGTCGACCTGGCGGCCGAGGCGCAGCGCCTGGGGCAGCATTTCCTCTACGCGAACTGCGCGGCGGCGATGACGAAGGGGGAAGTCCTGGAGACCATTTCGAGCGCGTTTTTCTTTCCCAAGCATTTCGGCAAGAACTTCGACGCCCTGTACGACTCGCTGACCGATCTGGTCGCGAAATCCGGCGAACAGCCGGGCTTCGTGGTCGTGCTCGACAGCTTGCCGGCGGTGCAGAAGTTCGACAAGGAAGCCCGCGAGAACCTGCTCGACGTGTTTCGCGAAGCCGCCGAGTTCTGGGCCGAACGCCGCGTCACCTTCCGGGTCTTCTACTCCTTTCTCTGACCGGGGCCACCGGTCTTCGATCCACCGGCTCTGCCAACGCCTGCGGCTTCACGGGCGGTTCTACCAGCCGCCCCAGCGGCCGGCGAGCGCGGCGAGCAGTGCGATCCCCGCGGTCTCGGCACGCAGGATGCGGGGGCCGAGAGACAACGGCGTGTAGCCGACTTCCCGTGCCCGGGCTTCCTCTTCGGGCGACCAACCGCCCTCCGGGCCGATCAGCAGACGCACCCCGACGGGGGGCGGCGTCTGCGGCAGATCGGCGAAGCGCAGCGTGGCGCGCGGCGAGAGCAGCAATCGCAGAAGCGGCCCATCCGTCCGCGGCGGAGCGTCGTCGGCAGGCGATGGCACGGACGGCGGTGGCGCAGGGGCGGCCTCGCGCGTCTCGGCGTCGAGCCATGCCTGAAAGCCGCTCGGCGCGGCCACCTCGGGAACCACGTCGCGCGCGCACTGTTCGCATGCCGCCCGCACCAGTGCCTGCCAGTGCGCATGGCGGCGCAATGCCCGCTCTCCGGACAGACGCACGACGCTACGCTCGGCCAGCAGCGGCACGATCCGGCTCACCCCCAATTCCACCGCCTTTTCGATCAGCCAGTCCATTTTCTCGTTGCTGGCCACGCCCTGCGCGAGTTCGATCCGGTAGGGCGGTTCCGTTCCGCTGGATGGCAGGGCGTCGCCCAGCGTCGCCATCGCGTGTTTCTTGCCCAGGTCGGCCAGCGTCGCCGCGTGCGCGGCGTCCACGCCATTGAAGAGCGTGAGCGCATCGCCCGGTTTCAGGCGCAATACCTGCAGATGGCGCACGACGGTGTCGGGCAGCGCGAGCGATGCGCCGCGGCGCAGGGGACTATCGATGAAAAATCGGGGCATGGCGGATCGGTTCGGACAACGCACAGGAGCCAGGGGCGGGTGGCGCGAGATGGCGGCAGTTTGCCACGAATCGCCCGTCGCCGGCCGGCCGCGAGCGTGGGACGCACCGGCCCGGGCCCGGCGGATATTGCGTCGTGCCCCCGCGCACGCCAGGGTATTTCGCCGGTTCGATCTGATAGAATGATCGGCCCGGCGGGTGCGCGCATTCGACGCGGCGCGTTACGTGCCCGACGACGTGGCGCCGTGTTAAACGACCGGGTGCCCGGGCACCCGCGCCGCCGGCGCGCGGTCGTGCCGGCGGCGCATTCCCGCCGCATCACCGTTGCATCGCTTTCCTGTCGCCTTTTTGCAATTCGCGCCGCTCGGGAGACGGACGGCGCCAGCTCTCGATAAAATGACCATTCAGATCAGCCGCCGTCAGACCACGCCCATCGCCAACGCCATTCGTTTCCTGGCCATGGACGCGGTCGAGCAGGCGAATTCGGGCCATCCCGGCATGCCGATGGGCATGGCCGAAATCGGCGTCGCGCTGTGGCATCGCCATCTGCGGCACAACCCCGCGAACCCGCACTGGCCGGACCGCGACCGTTTCATCCTGTCGAACGGCCATGGTTCGATGCTGCTGTACGCGTTGCTGCATCTGACCGGCTATGATCTGCCGATCGACGAGCTCAAGCAGTTCCGGCAACTGCACAGCAAGACCCCGGGTCACCCGGAAGTCGGCATCACGCCCGGCGTCGAGACCACCACCGGCCCGCTGGGTCAGGGTCTGGCGAACGCAGTCGGCATGGCGCTCGCGGAGAGCCTGCTCGCGACCGAGTTCAATCGCCCCGAGGCGACGATCGTCGATCACCACACCTATGCGTTCGTCGGCGACGGCTGCCTGATGGAGGGCATTTCACACGAGGTGTGCTCGCTGGCCGGCACGCTCGGGCTGTCGAAGCTTGTCGTGCTGTACGACGATAACGGCATATCGATCGACGGTCATGTCGAGCACTGGTTCGGCGACGACACGCCGAAGCGCTTCGAGGCGTACGGCTGGCATGTGGCGCCGGGCGTCGACGGACACGACATCGATGCGATCGACGCCGCGATCCGCGCCGCGAAGGCGTCCGGCAAGCCCTCGCTGATCTGCTGCCGGACGACGATCGGCCACGGCTCGCCGCAGATGGCGGGCACGCATGGTATCCACGGCGCGCCGCTCGGCAAGGACGAGATCGCCGCCACGCGCGAATCGCTTGGCTGGCCGCATGTGCCGTTCGAGCTGCCGCGCGAGGTGTACGAGGCATGGGATGCGCGGGACAAGGGCCGGCAGCTTGAAGACGCGTGGAATACCCGCTTCGGCGCCTACCGGGCGGCCTACCCCGAACTGGCGGCGGCCTTCGAGCGTCGCATGCGGGGCGAACTGCCGGCGAACTGGCCCGATGCCGCCGCGGCGATCATCGCCGACGCGGTGGGAAAAGGCGAAACCATCGCCACCCGCAAAGCCTCGCAGCAGGTGATCGAGGGCCTGGCCGCGGCGCTGCCCGAACTGCTCGGCGGCTCGGCGGACCTGACCGGCTCGAACCTCACCAACTGGAAGGCCGCGACGCCGGTGCGCGCCAGCGCCGAGGGCCTGCGCGGCGGCAACTACGTCAACTATGGCGTGCGCGAATTCGGCATGAGCGCGGCGATCAACGGCATCGCGCTGCATGGCGGCTACATCCCGTTCGGCGGCACCTTCCTCACGTTTTCCGACTACAGCCGCAATGCATTGCGCGTCGCGGCGCTGATGAAGGCGCGTTCGATCTTCGTCTTCACGCACGACTCGATCGGCCTGGGCGAGGACGGACCGACGCACCAGTCGATCGAGCATGTCGCCAGCCTGCGCATGATTCCGCAGTTCGACGTCTGGCGTCCGGCCGACACCGTCGAGTCCGCGGTGGCCTGGACGCAGTCGATCGAGCGTCAGGGCCCGAGCGCGCTGATCTTCAGCCGCCAGAATCTGCCGTTTCACGCCCGCTCGGATGCCCAGATCGCGGCGATCGCCCGGGGCGGCTACGTGCTGATCGACTGGAACGAGGACATTCCGGCGCGCAAGGTGATCCTGCTTGCGACCGGTTCCGAGGTGGGGCTGGCAACCGCGGCGGTCGAGGCCCTGCAGCAGGTCGGCGTCGGCGCGCGCGTCGTGTCGATGCCGTCGACCACCGTGTTCGACCGGCAGGACGCGGATTGGCGCGAGCGCGTGCTGCCCAGGGGCGTGGCACGCGTGGCGATCGAGATGGGCGTCAGCGATTTCTGGCGCAAATACGTCGGCCTGGAAGGCGGCGTGGTGGGCATCGATACCTTCGGCGAGTCCGCTCCGGCGGGCGCGCTTTTCAAGCACTTCGGCTTCACCGTCGACAATGTCGTGAAGACGGTGAAAGCGGTGCTCGACTGATTTTTCAAGCGATAGGAGACGTACCATGACGGTTCGCGTTGCAATCAACGGCTACGGCCGCATCGGCCGTAACACCCTGCGGGCGTTTTACGAAGGCGGCAAGAAGCATGACATCGAGATCGTCGCCATCAACGATCTCGGCGATGCCAACACCAATGCGCATCTGACGCAGTACGACACCGCGCACGGCCGCTTTCCGGGCACCGTGTCGGTGGAAGGCGAGTACCTGGTCGTCAACGGCGACAAGATCCGCGTGCTCGCGAACCGCAACCCGGCCGAACTGCCGTGGGGCGAACTGGGCGTCGACGTGGTGCTGGAGTGCACGGGCTTTTTCACCACCAAGGAAAAGGCCAGCGCGCATCTGAAGGGCGGCGCGAAGAAGGTCATCATTTCCGCCCCGGGCGGCAAGGATGTCGACGCGACGATCGTCTACGGCGTCAACCATCAGGTGCTGAAGGCCGAGCACACGGTGATCTCCAACGCGTCGTGCACGACCAACTGCCTCGCGCCACTGGTCAAGCCGCTGCACGAGAAGCTGGGCCTGGTGAGCGGTCTGATGACCACGATCCACAGCTACACGAACGACCAGGTGCTGACGGACGTCTATCACGAGGACCTGCGCCGCGCGCGCTCGGCCACGCACAGCATGATCCCGACCAAGACCGGTGCGGCATCGGCGGTCGGTCTGGTGCTGCCGGAGTTGAACGGCAAGCTGGACGGGTACGCGATTCGCGTGCCCACGATCAATGTCTCGATCGTCGACCTTTCGTTCGTCGCGGCGCGCGAGACGTCGGTCGACGAGGTCAACGCGATCATGAAGGAAGCGGCCGAGGGCCCGTTGAAGGGCATTCTCGAGTACAACACCGCGCCGCTGGTATCGGTCGATTTCAACCACAACCCGGCATCCTCGACGTTCGACGCGACCCTGACCAAGGTATCGGGCAATCTGGTGAAGGTGTCCAGCTGGTACGACAACGAGTGGGGCTTCTCGAACCGGATGCTCGACACGACCGTCGCGCTGGCCAATGCCAAATAAGACTGCATAAGGCCGGGTAAGGTCGATCAAGACGCCGCAACGCAATGCGCGGCGGGGTCTTGCAGGCGGCGCCCGTCTTCCCCGTTAGAATGCGGTGGAGGACGGGCGCCGCTGTCGTTTCAAAGGGGAAAGCGTGCCGGAAGGGCGGGTGAGGCGCCGCGCTGCGGTCAGTCGTCAACCAGGGGGATCACGCGAAAAGAGTCAGGCGAAAAGGGCGACGGCGCGGGGGGCGGACTCAGCCTTTCTTGTGCGGGCAGTTCTCGCGCATGCATGTGCCGTACAACGCCAGCGCATGCTCCTGAAGCGCGAAGCCGCGTTCCTGCGCGATGCTTTTCTGACGCCGTTCGATCTCCTCGTCGACGAATTCCTCGACCAGCCCGCAATCGATGCAGACCAGATGATCGTGGTGGGACTTCTTCAGTTCGAAGACCGCCTTGCCCGATTCGAAATTGGAACGCGACAGCAGGCCCGCCTGCTCGAACTGCGTCAGGACCCGGTACACCGTGGCCAGGCCGATATCGAGTTCTTCCTGCAACAATTCACGGTAGACGTCTTCCGCGGTCAGGTGTCGGCCTTCGCTGTTCTGGAAGACGTTGAGGATCTTTACGCGCGGCAGCGTCGCTTTCAGTCCTATGCTTTTGAGGTCTGAGGGATTGGTCATCGCCGATTCTGCCTAGAGTACAATACGAGGCCCCCATAATAATGGGTTTTTCGCGTTACCGGATGAATCGGAACGAAACGGCTTCAAAGATGAGGTGCAATGACTTCGATCAAGCATACGACGCGCCGGGCGGCGCCCCGCCTGGCGGCGCTTACCGCTGTTCTCGGTGCGTCGCTACTGGCCGCATGCTCGAGCTACAACGGCCTGACGGGCCGGATCGCGCAGCACATTACCCCCTATCGCGTGACGATCGTGCAGGGTAATTTCGTGTCCAGTGAAGCCGCGGCGAAGCTGCATGTCGGCATGACGCGGGAACAGGTGCGCGGCGCGCTCGGTACGCCGCTGCTCGTCGACATGTTCCATCCGGAACGCTGGGACTATGTCTTCTATTTCAGGCGCGGCTCGACGAAGGTCGTCGAGCAACGCGATCTGGTGGTCCATTTCCAGGGTGATACCGTCACCGGCTGGACGGGCGCCGAGGACCTGCCGTCGGAGCAGGAACTGATCGCGATGATCGACGGCGATCGCCGTGAAAACACGCTCGTCAGGCAGAAGCGCTCGTCCGCGACAGACGCGGCGCAGGATCGGGCGGCGGACGCCGCGGGCCAGACGCCCATGGGCCAGACAGCCAGCGCGCCGGTGGCCGCCAGCGGCGTCGAACCCGCGAACCGGCGGGCGGCGGACACGGCCAACCAGCGGCTCGATGCCGCGCAGCCGCAAGCGACGCCGCGCGGCATGCTGCGCAACGCACCGCAAACGGTGGTGCGTTCCGGGCCGCAATCCGCGGTGCAGGGCGCGCCCGAGCCGCAATTCCAGTTCACGACGCCCAGCCACCTGCATCCCGCCTCCGGCAGTTCGTCGCTGGCGCAGCCGCCCGCGGTGGACGGCGCCGCGGCGCCCAGCCCCGCCTCGTCGGCGCAGTAACGGCAGCGGTCGATTTCCCAGGCACGAAATCTCATGAAAATTGCAATCGCCGGCGCTTCGGGCCGGATGGGCCGGATGTTGATCGAGACGGTCCTGAACGACGCCGCATGCGAACTGACGGGGGCGCTGGCGCCTGCCGGCAATGCGGCGCTGGGCCGCGACGCGGGTGCGTTTCTCGGCCGCGACACGGGCGTCGCGATTTCCAGTGACGTCGCCGCGGTTCTCGCGAACGCGGACGCGCTGATCGATTTCACGCGCCCCGAGGGCACGCTTGCGCATCTCGCGATCGCGCAACGGCTGGGCGTGGCGATGGTGATCGGCACCACCGGTTTTTCCGCCGAGCAAAAAACGCGGATCGAGGCGGCCAGCCGGACGATACCGGTCGTCTTCGCGCCCAACATGAGCGTGGGCGTCAACGTCACGCTGAAGCTGCTCGACACCGCCGCCCGCCTGATGGCGACCGGATACGACATCGAGGTGATCGAAGCCCATCACCGGCACAAGGTGGATGCGCCCTCGGGCACCGCGCTGGCGATGGGCGAGGTCGTCGCGCAGGCGCTGGGCCGCGATCTCGCGAGCTGCGCGGTCTACGGCCGCCACGGCGTGACCGGCGAGCGCGATCCGTCGTCGATCGGTTTCGCCGCGATCCGCGGCGGCGACATCGTCGGCGACCACACGGTGCTGTTCGCCGGTATCGGCGAACGTATCGAGATCACCCACAAATCGTCGAGCCGCCTGTCGTACGCGCAGGGTTCGCTGGTGGCGTCGCGGTTCCTGGCGGGCAAAGCGCACGGCCTGTTCGACATGCAGGATGTCCTCGGGCTGCGGTGAGGTGTGCTTGACGCAGTCATCATGAACCCAGTGAGGTTTTGAGCGATGCCGGGTGTGCTGCATTATCTGCAACAAGGCGATGGCGTGATCCGCGGCGTTGCCGGCCTGCTGCTGGCGATGTCCGTCCTCAGCTGGTGTCTGGCGCTCGGCAAGGCCTGGATGCTCGCGCGCCTGCGCCGCCGTTCGCGACGGGCGGTCGAGGGTTTCTGGCATGCCGATTCCGCGCCGGCGGGCATCGCCGTGCTCCGCCGCATCGATACGGAAGCGGTGCTCGCGCCGCTGGCGCAGGCCGCGTTCGCCGCGGCGGTACCGGCAGTGGAGGCGGCGGGCACGCTGGGTGGACAGGTCGAGCGCGGCGAGCGGGTGACGCGCGCATTGCGCACCGCGTTGCTGGCCGCGCAGCGCCGTCTCGAGGCGGGGCAGACCTGGCTGGCGACGATCGGCAGCGTCGCGCCCTTCGTCGGCCTGCTCGGCACGGTCTGGGGAATCTATCACGCACTGCTTGGCATCGCGGCCAGTGGCCAGCCGTCGCTTGCCGATGTCGCCGGCCCGGTGGGCGAGGCGCTGGTGATGACGGCGCTGGGCCTGGCCGTCGCGATCCCGGCCGTGGTCGCCTACAACCTGCTCGGGCGGCAAGTGCGCGCGCAGGGCGAGGAACTCGACGGCTTCGCGCGCGATCTCCACGCCTGGCTGAGCGGCGCACCGCTCGCCCCGGCCGTGACCGCTGCACCGGGGGCGGTGGCCGCCGCGCAGGGCGTGCCGGAGGCGGACGATGGCCTTCGGTAGTTTTGATCCAGCGTCGCGCCAGGCGCGGCCGCCGGTGCTCGCCGAGATCAATATGACGCCGCTGATCGACGTCATGCTGGTGCTGCTGGTGATCTTCATCCTGGCCGCGCCGCTGTTCGCCCGATCCCTCGCGCTCGACCTGCCGAAAGCGCAGGTGGCCGCGGTCCCGCCGTCGACCGCGCCGGTCATCGCGCTCGCGATCGATCGCGCCGGCCGGCTGTCCTGGAACGGCACCGTCATCACCACGGCGGAACTCGCGCGTCGCCTGCGCGACGCCGCGGCGCTTACGCCCCAGCCCGACATCGCGTTCAGCGCCGACCGGACCACGCCGTACCAGCGCATCACCGACGTCATGGCCGCCGCGCAGCGCGCCGGAATGAGCCGTTTCGGCTTCGTGGTGGCGGGCGGCGGCTAGCGCCCGGGCGTTGCCGCGTGCAGTCGCGGTATGCGCTACCGTATGCACCGCTGCATGCACTGCTGCATGCACGGCCTTTGCGCCGCGATTTTCGCTGTTCTCTCACTGTATAATCCCCGTTTCTCCTCTCCGTTTCCCCCTCGTTCCCGCCGGCCAGCGGCATCCGTCCGCATCGGTTTGAGCGTCACGACGCCATCACACGCCATGCAAGAGAAATACGTTCCCGCCGAAGTCGAATCCGCCGCGCAGCAACACTGGCGCGAGATCGACGCCTATCGGACCGAAGAGCGCAGCGACAAGCCCAAGTTCTTCTGCGTCTCCATGCTGCCCTATCCGTCGGGCAAGCTGCACATGGGCCATGTCCGGAACTACACGATCAATGACGTGATGTACCGCTACCTGCGGATGAACGGCCACAACGTGCTGATGCCGATGGGCTGGGATGCGTTCGGCATGCCCGCGGAGAACGCGGCGATCGCCAACAACGTGCCGCCGGCGAAGTGGACGTACGACAATATCGCCTACATGAAGAAGCAGATGCAGGCGATGGGTCTGGCGATCGACTGGTCGCGGGAGATCGCGACCTGCAGCCCCGATTACTACAAGTGGAACCAGTGGCTGTTCCTCAAGATGCTGGAAAAAGGCATCGCGTACAAGAAGACCGGCACGGTCAACTGGGATCCCGTCGACCAGACCGTGCTCGCGAACGAGCAGGTGATCGAGGGGCGCGGCTGGCGCTCCGGCGCCCTGGTCGAGAAGCGCGAGATCCCGATGTACTACCTGCGCATCACCGATTACGCGGACGCGCTGCTCGACGACCTGGAAGGCCTGGAGTGGCCGGAACGCGTCAAGGTGATGCAGCAGAACTGGATCGGCAAGAGCTTCGGCGTGAACTTCGGTTTCCCGTACGAGATCGACGGCGAGCAGCGGCAGCTGCGCGTTTTCACCACGCGCGCCGACACGCTGCTGGGCGTGACCTTCTGCGCGATCGCCGCCGAGCATCCGCTGGCGACCCGGCTCGCGCGGGACAGGCCCGAACTGCAACCGTTCATCGACGAGTGCAAGAGCGGCAGCGTCGCCGAGGCGGACATGGCGACCGCCGAGAAGAAGGGCATGGCCACCGGCTTCTTCGTGCGTCATCCGCTCACGGGCGCGCCGGTCGAGGTCTGGATCGGCAATTACGTGCTGATGGGGTACGGCGAGGGTGCGGTGATGGGCGTGCCGGCGCACGACGAGCGCGATTTCGCGTTCGCGCGCTGTTATGGCCTGCCGATCACGCAGGTGGTCGACGTCGACGGCCAGACGTTCTCGACCGAGCGCTGGCAGGAGTGGTACGCGGACAAGACGCAGGGCCGGCTGGTGAACAGCGGCAAGTACGACGGGCTGGCGTTCGCCGCGGCCGTCGACGCGATCGTCGCGGATCTCGCCGCGTCGCATCTCGGCGAGAAGCAGACCACCTGGCGTCTGCGCGACTGGGGCGTCTCGCGGCAGCGTTACTGGGGCACGCCGATTCCGATCATCCACTGCGCGCAGTGCGGCGACGTGCCGGTGCCGGAAGACCAGTTGCCGGTGATTTTGCCGGAAGACCTGGTGCCGGACGGCAGCGGCAATCCGCTGGCGAAATCCGCCGCCTTCGTCGATACGACCTGCCCGAAGTGCGGGGCGGCGGCCAAGCGCGAAACCGACACGATGGATACCTTCGTCGATTCGTCGTGGTATTTCTCGCGCTACACCTGTCCGGACGCGGCGACGATGGTCGACGCGCGCACCGACCACTGGATGCCGATGGACCAGTACATCGGCGGCATCGAGCATGCGATCCTGCATCTGCTGTATTCGCGGTTCTGGACCAAGGTGATGCGCGATCTGGGCCTGGTGGGCTTCGGCGAGCCGGCCAAACGCCTGCTGACCCAGGGCATGGTGCTCAACGACACCTTCTACCGCGAGGACGCGTCGGGCAAGAAGACCTGGTTCAACCCGCTCGACGTCACGGTGACGCACGACGACAAGGGGCGTCCGGTGGGGGCGACGTCCGTCGGCGACGGCCAGCCGGTGGTGCTCGGCGGCGTCGAGAAGATGTCGAAATCGAAGAACAACGGCGTCGACCCGCAATCGCTGATCGATTCGCACGGCGCGGACACGTCGCGGCTGTTCACGATGTTCGCCGCGCCGCCGGAGCAGCAACTCGAATGGTCGGGCACGGGCGTGGAGGGCGCGAGCCGTTTCCTGCGCCGGCTCTGGGCCTTCGCGCATGCCGAGCGCGAGACGATCGTGTCCGCGCCGGACTTCGCGACGGTGGACCCGAGCGCGCTCGACGACGCGCAGAAGGCCTTGCGGCGCGAGGTGCATGCGGTGCTGAAGCAGGCGGATTTCGATTACCAGCGCATCCAGTACAACACGGTCGTGTCGGCCGCGATGAAGATGCTCAAGGCGATCGAGGCGGCGCGCGACGCGGTCCTCGCCGGGCCGCACGGCCCCGCCGTGCTGCGCGAATCGGTCGGCATCCTGCTGCGCGCGCTGTACCCGGTGGTGCCGCACGTGACGCACGCGCTGTGGGAAGCGCTGGGTTACGCGGTGGGGCTGGGCGGTCTGCTGGATGCGCCCTGGCCCCAGGTCGACGCCGCCGCGCTCGAAATGGCCGAAGTCGAACTGGTGCTGCAGGTCAATGGCAAGGCGCGCGGCACGCTGAAGGTCGCGAAGGCGGCGAGCCGCGAGACGATCGAGGCGGCAGCGCTCGCGCACGAGATGTTCGCGCGTTTCGGCAACGGTCAGGCACCGAAGAAAATCATTGTCGTCCCAGGTCGCCTGGTCAATATCGTCGCCTGATCCATCCGTTGACACGAGGGAAGCGTGAAGAAAAATCTGATTCGAGCGATGCTGGTCGTCGTCGCGTCGCTGTTGCTGGGCGCGTGCGGTTTCCAGTTGCAGGGCAACCACGATTATCCGTTCAAGCGTCTGTACATCGCGGGCGGCACGCCGGAAATGACCGCGTACATGAAACGTTCGATACAGGGCGGCAGCGACACGGTGGTGCTGGACACGCCTGCGGGTGCCGATGCGACGCTGACGATGGTGTTCGGGCGGGGGCAGAGCGCGATCAGTTTCAACGTCGACGGCGTCGTGCAGGAGTACGTGCTGACGGCGACGGTCAATTACAAGCTGACGGGATCGAACGGGGCGGAGTTGATCCCGCCGAGCGGTCTCAGCGTGAACCGGGCGATGTCCTACAGCGATACGTATGCGCTGGCCAAACAGAGCGAGGCGGTGATCCTGAACCGCGACATGGACAGCGACATCGCGGATCAGATCCTGCGCCGTCTGGCCGTGGTCAGGACGATGGACCCGGCGGAATCGACGGTGCCCAGCGTGCGTTCGCGCGCGCCGTTGCCGACGCCGCCGCTGTGATGCGCGGCGCGCTGGCGGTCGCGGTGCCGCGCCCGGGCGCACGTCGCAGCCTGCGGTCATGTTGATCCGTGCCGATGCGCTCGACGCGCATCTTGCCCGCGGCCTGAAGCCGTTGTACACGGTGTGGGGCGACGAAGTGCTGCTCGTGCAGGAGTCGGTCGACCGGATCCGCCGCGCGGCGCGCGCCGCCGGCTGCACCGAGCGCGTGATCCACACCGTCGAGCGCGGCTTCGACTGGAGCACCGTGTTGGGGGAAGCGCAGTCGATGTCGCTGTTCGGCGAGCGCCGGGTGGTGGAGCTGCGCATCCCCGGGGGCAAGCCGGGCAAGGAAGGCGCGGACGCGTTGAAGCGCATGGCATACGGCGCGGCGGCGGACCCCGACACGATCACGCTGGTGACCCTGCCGCGGCTCGACGCGGCGACGCAGAAAAGCGCCTGGTTCACGGCGCTGGCGGAGGCCGGCGTCGTGATTCGTGTCGATCTCGTCGATCGCGCCCAGTTGGGAACGTGGATCGGCGAACGGCTGGCGGCCCAGCAGCAGCGGGTCGCGCCCGGCGAGCCGGGACGGCAGGCCTTGCAGTTCATCGTCGAACGCGTCGAGGGCAATCTGCTCGCGGCGTACCAGGAAATCCAGAAGCTCGGCCTGTTGTATCCGGCCGGCGTGCTGAGCGCCGAGCAGATCGAGGCCGCGGTGATGAACGTCGCCCGCTATGACGTTTTCAAGCTCAACGAAGCGATGCTGGCCGGCGACGTCGCGCGCCTTGCCCGGATGATCGACGGTTTGCGCGGCGAGGGCGAGGCGGCGGTGCTGGTGCTGTGGGCGATCGCCGAGGAGGTTCGCGTGCTGTTGCGCGTGCGCCGTGGGCTCGATGCGGGCAAGCCGATGGCGCTGCTGTTGCGCGAGAACCGCGTCTGGGGGCCGCGGGAGCGACTCATCGCGCCGGCGCTCAAGCGGCTGGGCGCGCCGCAGCCGGCGGCGGCCCGGCTCGAGGCGGCGCTGGCTTTCGCCGGGCGTCTGGACCGGCAGGTCAAGGGTTTGTCGCCGGATCTGGGCATCGCCTCCGTCGATGCGCTGCCCGCCAACCCCTGGGACGGGCTGTTCGAGCTGTCGATGCGCGTCGCGCTCGGCGAACCGGTTCATCACGCTTGAATCAGCGAAGTCGCCTTACAATGGCGGCTGACACGCGGGCCAAGCCCCTGCCTGGCTCATTTTTCCTCTTTCGATGTCTACGCCGATGTCCGCTCCTTTTTTCGCTCCGCCGCCTGCCGCCACTGCCCCGCTCGACGATGCCGCCATCGTGACCCGGATGCACGCGATGGGCCGCCGCGCCCGGCTGGCCTCGCGCGACATGGCGCGCGCGCCGGCGGCGCTGAAGAATGCGGCGCTGGAGCGCATCGCGCAGGCGATCGACGCGCAGCGCGAGGGGCTGGTCGCCTGCAATGCCCGCGATCTGGCGCGCGCGCGCGCCGCGGGAATGGATGCGGCCTTCATCGACCGGCTGACGCTGTCGGACAAGGCGCTCGACACGATGGTCGACGGTCTGCGCCAGGTGGCGGCGCTGGCGGATCCCGTCGGCGAGATCTCCGAGCTGAAATTCCGCCCCAGCGGCATCCAGGTCGGGCGCATGCGGGTGCCGCTCGGCGTGATCGGCATCATCTACGAGTCGCGTCCGAACGTGACGATCGACGCCGCCGCGCTGTGCCTGAAGTCCGGCAACGCCGCGATCCTGCGCGGCGGTTCGGACGCGATCGAAAGCAACACGGCGCTGGCCGCCATCATCGCCGAGGCGCTCGCGCAGACCGGCCTGCCGCGCGACGCGGTGCAGGTCGTGGACACGACCGACCGCCGCGCGGTGGGCGCGCTGATCACGATGACCGAGTATGTCGACGTGCTGGTGCCGCGTGGCGGCAAGCGTCTGATCGAACGCCTGATGGGCGAGGCGCGGGTGCCGATGATCAAGCATCTCGACGGCATCTGTCACGTCTATGTCGACGGCCGCGCCAGCCCCGACAAGGCGCTGCGCGTGTGCGACAACGCCAAGACGCACCGTTACGGCACCTGCAACACGATGGAGACGCTGCTGATCGACCAGGCCGCGGATCCCGCGATCCTGACGCGGCTCGCGCAGGTCTACCGGGACAAGGGCGTCGCGTTGCGCGCCTGCCCGGCGACGCTCGCGCGTCTTGCCGAGGCGGGCTTTCTCCCCGATGCGGCCGACGCTGCGGACGCCTCGGGGGCGTGGCTGCGCGAGGCGGTCGAGGCCGACTGGCGCACCGAGTACCTCGCACCGGTGCTGGCGGTGCGCATCGTCGATGGCCTCGATGCGGCGATCGCGCACATCAATGAATACGGCTCGGCCCACACCGATGCGATCATTACCGAGGACCACGACCGGGCGATGCGTTTCCTGCGCGAAGTCGATTCGGCGAGCGTGATGGTCAATGCGTCGACGCGTTTCGCCGACGGGTTCGAGTTCGGCCTGGGCGCCGAGATCGGCATTTCCAACGACAAGCTGCACGCGCGCGGACCGGTCGGACTCGAAGGGCTGACATCGCTGAAATATATCGTCCTCGGGCACGGCGAAGTCCGCGCCTGACCCGAATCGGAGAGAATCGCATGTTGATGTTGTGGATCAAGGCGCTGCATATCGTATTCGTCGCCTCGTGGTTCGCCGGCCTGTTTTACCTGCCGCGCATTTTCGTGAACCTGGCGATGGAGACGGAGCCCGCCGCGCGCCGGCGCCTGTTGCTGATGGGACGCAAGCTCTACCGCTTCATGACAATCATCGCGCTTCCCGCGCTCGCCTGCGGCCTTTACCTGTGGCTGGGCGTCGGGATCGGACAGGGCGCCGGCTGGCTGCACGCCAAGCTCGGGATCGTCGTCCTGATCCTCGTCTATCACCATGTCTGCGGCCGCCTGTTGAAGACGTTCGAGCAGGGGCGCAACCGGCATGGCGACAAATGGTATCGGATCTTCAACGAAATCCCGGTGTTCGGTTTGCTGGGTGCCGTTCTTCTGGTCGTGATCAAGCCGTTTTGAGGCCCCGGCCGTGTATCCACAGGAATAGACCATGACGTCTCCACATCCCCAGTTACAAAAGGTCACCGAACGAGTGATCGAGCGCAGTCGTGCCAGCCGCGCCGTCTACCTCGCGCGCATCGACGCCGCCCAGGGCCATTTCCCGGTACGCGGCGCGCTGTCCTGCGCGAATCTGGCGCACGGTTTCGCCGGCATGCAGGGCGATGACAAGTTCGCGATCAAGGCACTCAAGGCGCCGAACATCGGCATCGTCTCCTCGTACAACGAGATGCTGTCCGCGCACGCGCCGTATCTGCGCTATCCGGACATCATCAAGCAGGCCGCGCGCGACGCGGGGGGCACCGCGCAGTTCGCGGGCGGCGTGCCGGCGATGTGCGATGGGGTGACGCAGGGCAATATCGGCATGGAGATGTCGCTGTTCTCGCGCGAGGCGATCGCCATGGGCACCGCGATCGCGCTGACCCACAATATGTTCGACGCCGCGCTGTGCCTGGGCATCTGCGACAAGATCGTCCCGGGTCTGCTGATCGGCGCCCTGCAGTTCGGCCATCTGCCGACGATCTTCGTGCCCGCGGGCCCGATGGCCAGCGGCCTGTCGAACGACGAGAAGGCGAAGATCCGGCAGAAGTTCGCCACCGGCGAGGTCGGCCGCGACGTCCTGCTCGAAGCGGAGGCGAGCGCCTATCACGCGCAGGGTACCTGCACGTTCTACGGCACGGCCAACAGCAACCAGTTGCTGATGGAAGTGATGGGCCTGCACCTGCCGGGCGCGGCCTTCGTGCATCCGGACACGCCGCTGCGCGACGCGCTGACCGCCGAGGCGGCGCGCCGGGTGCTGGCGATCACGCAGGAAGGCGGCGAGTACACGCCGATCGGCCACGTCGTCGACGAACGCGCGGTGGTCAACGGCATCGTCGGCCTGCTGGCCACGGGCGGTTCGACGAATCACACGCTGCATCTGGTGGCGATCGCCCGTGCCGCGGGTATCGTCATCGACTGGGACGATTTCGACGCGCTGTCGCAGGTCGTCCCGCTGCTCGCGCGTATTTATCCGAACGGCAAGGCCGACGTCAACCACTACCACGCCGCGGGCGGCATGGCCTTCCTGATGCGCGAGCTGCTGGCCGCGGGTTTCCTGCACGAGGACGTGACGACCGTCGTCGGCCGGGGCCTGTCGCGCTATGCCGAGGAGCCACGGCTGGAGGCGGGGCAGGTGGTCTGGGGCCCGGGTGCCGAGACCAGTCTCGACGCGGCGGTGCTGCGTCCGGCGAGCGCGCCGTTCGCGCCCGACGGCGGCCTGCGGCTGATGAGCGGCCAGCTTGGCCGGGGCGTGATCAAGATTTCCGCGGTGGCGGCGTCGCACCGGAAAGTGCGCGCGCCGGCGATCGTCTTCGATTCGCAGGAAGGCGTGAAGGCGGCGTTCGATGCGGGCGAGCTGGATCGCGATTTCGTCGCCGTGGTGCGGTTCCAGGGTGCGCGCGCGAACGGCATGCCGGAACTGCATCAACTGACGCCGTTGCTGGCCGTCATGCAGGACAAGGGCCGGCAGGTCGCGCTGGTGACCGACGGGCGGATGTCGGGCGCGTCGGGGAAGGTGCCGGCGGTGATCCATCTCTCTCCCGAGGCGCTGCTCGACGGACCGATCGGCAAGGTGCGCACCGGCGACATGCTGGTGATCGACGCCGAGGCCGGCGTGCTCGACATCGAGGTCGACCCCGCCGAATGGGCGGCGCGCGTCCCCGCGACGGCGCCCACCCCGCCGTTGAGCGCGCCGACTTTCGGTACTGATCTGTTTCGCGTGTTCCGTCACGCCGCTGCAAGCGCCGAGCATGGCGCCAGCGTATTTGGCCCGTTGCCGGGCGAAGGAGATGCACGATGAGCAAGCACTACACGGTCGACCAGATCGTCCGCCTGGGTCCGGTGATTCCGGTGCTGAAGTTCGATAGCGTCGAGGAGGGCATCGCGGTGTCGCGCGCGCTGTACGAAGGCGGCGTCAAGGTGCTGGAAATCACGCTGCGCACGAAGGTGGGCATCGACGTGATCCGCGAGGCGTCGCAGATCGCCGACGATATCGCGGTGGGCGTGGGCACGCTGACGCGCCCCGAGGAGTGCGAGCTGGCCGCGCGCGCCGGCGCGACGTTCGGCGTGTCGCCGGGCTTTTCGACCGCGCTCGACCAGGCGGCGAAGGCGGCCGGCCTGCCCCTGCTGCCGGGCGTGATGACGCCGTCCGACATTCTCGCGGCGGTTGCCGCGGGGTACGAGATCGTGAAGTTCTTCCCGGCGGAACAGGCCGGGGGCACGACGATGCTCGGGGCGTTTCACGGGCCGTTCCCGTCGTTGCGGTTCTGCCCCACGGGCGGCATTACCCCGGCCTCGGCGCCGAGCTTCCTGTCCTTGCCGAACGTCGTCTGCGTCGGCGGCTCGTGGCTGACGCCGAGAGCGGCGGTGGCCGCCAAGGACTGGGCCGAGATCACGCGGCTGGCGCGCGAGGCGAGCGGGCTTGCCCGCGCCCATGGGGTTTCCTGAGCGGCGTTCCACACAACGAGGTAGCGGCAAATGATCATTATCGTGATGGGCGTGTCCGGCTCGGGCAAGACCAGCGTCGCCAGCGGACTGGCCGAACGGCTGGGATGCGGCTTCTCGGATGCCGATACGTTCCACAGCGCGGCCAACAAGGCGAAGATGGCGGCCGGCACGCCATTGAACGACGACGACCGCTGGCCCTGGCTCGACGCGATGCGCGCGTCGATGGCAGCGAACATCGCCGCGGGCGAGACCCATGTCTACGCCTGTTCCGCGCTGCGTCGCATCTATCGCGATCGGCTGCGCGACGGCGACAGCGCGCACATGCTGTTCGTCTATCTGTCGGGCAGTTTCGATCTGCTCGAGGAGCGGTTGTCGCGCCGCGCGAATCACTTCTTCGACCCGGCGCTGCTGAAGAGTCAGGTCGATACGCTGGAAGTGCCCACGGACGATGAAGCGGTGACGGTCGACATCACGCCGCCGATAGGGACGATCATCGATCAGGTGCTGGCGCTGGTGAAGCGGCGGCAGCCAGGGTGAACGCGGGCTAGCGCAACGGCGTTGGCGCATGCGGGAAGCGTCAAGGAAGCGGGGCGCCGGCCCGGCAAGCGATACAATGGCGCTTTCGTCTCCCGTCTGACGCCCTCCGGGGCGCTCCCTATGTCATCTTTCGAATTTTTCGCCCCCTGTCCGCGCGGACTCGAGGCGCCGCTCGCGGCCGAATTGCGCGCGGTGGCCGCCGCCGCCGGCAGCGCCGTCATGCAGGTGGGTGCCGAAGCGCCCGGCGGCGTGCATTTCCGTGGCGGCTGGGCCGCCGCATTCGCCGCCAACCTGCACTCCCGCATCGCCAGCCGGGTGCTGCTGAAGATCGCGGTGGGCGGCTACCGCGACGAGCGCGACATCTTCGCGCTCGCGCTCGGGCAGGCCTGGGAGCAGTGGTTCTCTGCGCGCCAGACCCTGCGCGTCGACGTCACCGCGGTCAAGTCGCCGCTCAAAAGCCTCGAATTCACGACCTTGCGGATCAAGGACGCGATCTGCGACCGCCTGCGCGAGAAAACCGGCAGCCGTCCCGATATCGACACGGCCGCGCCGGATGTGCGCGTTTTCGCGTTCGTCACGGTCAACCAGTGCACGCTCTACCTCGATACGTCCGGCGAGCCGCTGTTCAAGCGCGGCTGGCGGCTCGACAAGGGCGCGGCGCCGCTGCGCGAGAACCTGGCGGCCGGCATCCTGCGCTTGTCCGGTTGGGAGCCGGGCATGACGCTGTACGACCCGATGTGCGGCAGCGGCACCTTCATCGCCGAGGCGGCGCAGGTCGCGCTGGGCATCCCGCCCGGCAGCGAGCGCCGTTTCGCGTTCGAGAAGATCCGGGGTTACGACGTGGGCACCTGGCAGACGATGAAGGCCGAGGCGATGGACGCGCGGCGCCGCGCCAAGGGTTCGCGCGCGCATCTGGGCATCTACGGCAGCGACATCTCGGGCGACATGCTGGTCAAGGCGCGCGCCAATTTCGAGCGCGCCGGTTTGCCGATGCTGCCGCTCAAGCAGGTGGACGCGCGTTCGATGACGCCGCCGGCCGAAACGCCCGGCATCCTGATCGCGAATCCGCCGTATGGCGAGCGCATCGAGGTGCGCGGGCGCAATGCGCGCGGCGAGCTCATGGAACGCGACGACGCGGGCCGGGGCGGCCGCGATGGCGGCGGCCGGGGTCCCCGGGGTTCCGGTCGCGCCGGGCGCGGCGAGGCGGACGGCGGTTATCGCGAGGCGCGCACCAATGGGGACGG
Organism: Robbsia betulipollinis; assembly: GCF_026624755.1. Classification (NCBI taxonomy): domain Bacteria; kingdom Pseudomonadati; phylum Pseudomonadota; class Betaproteobacteria; order Burkholderiales; family Burkholderiaceae; genus Robbsia; species Robbsia betulipollinis. Next base: position 214,321 of record NZ_JAPMXC010000006.1, on the reverse strand, counting down.
CAATGGCGACGACGCCGGCTTCCAGCGCGCGCGTCCGGAAGCCGGCGAGGAAGCCGATCCGGAGTTTTTCCGCCTGCTGGGCGATTCCCTGAAGCAGCGCTTCGTCGGCTGGCGCGCCTTCGTGCTGACGTCGGACCGCGGCCTGCCGGGGCTGATGCGCCTGCGCGAATCGCAGAAGACGCCGCTCTTCAACGGCGCGCTCGAATGCCGGCTGTTCCGTTTCGACATGCAGGCGGGCTCCCTGAAGCCACGGGAGGGCAAACCCGCGTCGGAGCCGCGCGATGAGTAAGAAACGCATCGTCGTCGGCATGTCCGGCGGCGTCGATTCGTCGGTGACCGCCTGGCTGCTGAAGGAGCAGGGCTATGATGTCGTCGGGCTGTTCATGAAGAACTGGGAGGACGACGACGACGGCGAGTACTGTTCGACACGGCAGGACTGGATCGACGTCGTGTCGGTCGCGGACCTGATCGGCATCGACGTGGAAGCCGTGAATTTCGCGGCCGAGTACAAGGATCGCGTGTTCGCCGAGTTCCTGCGCGAGTATGCGGCGGGCCGCACGCCGAATCCGGACGTGCTCTGCAACGCGGAAATCAAGTTCAAGGCCTTCCTCGATCATGCGATCGAACTGGGCGCGGACACCATCGCCACCGGGCACTACGCGCGCGTGCGGGAAGTGGGCGACGGCGCGCAGGCCGGGCGCTTCGCCTTGCTCAAGGCGCTGGATGGGACCAAGGACCAGAGCTATTTCCTGCACCGGCTGAATCAGCATCAATTGTCGAAGACGCTGTTTCCGCTGGGCGAGATGCCGAAGACCGAGGTGCGCCGCATCGCCGCCGAGATCGGTCTGCCCAATGCCGCGAAGAAGGATTCGACCGGCATCTGCTTCATCGGCGAGCGGCCGTTCCGGGACTTCCTGAACCGCTATCTGCCGACCGATCCGGGACCGATGCGCACGCCGGACGGGCAGCAGGTGGGCGAGCACGTCGGGCTGGCGTTCTATACGCTCGGGCAGCGCAAGGGCATCGGCATCGGTGGCAGCCGCGACGGCAGCGGCGAGCCCTGGTTCGTCGCCGCGAAGGACGTGGCGGCCAATACGCTCTACGTCGTGCAGGGGCACGACCATCCGTGGCTGTTGTCGCAGGAGCTGGCGGCGGGGCAGACCAGTTGGACCGCGGGCGTCGCACCCGATCCGGCGCACTACCCGTCGCTCACCGCGAAAACGCGCTACCGGCAGACCGACGCGCCGTGCGTGATGATACCGGCGGCCGGCGTCCCGGCGGCCGGCGCTTTGGTGACGGGTGCAGCGGAGCAGCTTTTCGGCCTGCGTTTCGATGCCGCGCAGTGGGCGGTCACGCCGGGCCAGTCGGCGGTGCTGTATGCCGGCGACGAGTGCCTGGGTGGCGGGATCATCGAGACCGTCACACGGCCGGCGAGGCCGGCCTGACGGTGCGGTAGTGCGCGTCGCGACCGGTGGGCATGCGGGCGAGCCGCGAGCGGACGTCGGGGTTGCTCCGGCACCGCAGGCCGCGGATGCTAAAATCCGGTTTCGTCGCAATCGTTGCTCTGAATCTCGTTGCGTTGAATCTTCCCGTAACGCCGAAAAGGCCCACCATGTCCGACCCCCAGACCGACTCCCTCAATGCGCTGACGGCGCTGTCCCCGCTCGATGGCCGCTATGCCGCAAAGACCGAGGCGCTGCGCGAATGGCTCTCCGAAGCCGCATTCATGCGGCACCGCGTGACGGTCGAAATCCATTGGCTGATCGCGCTTTCGCAGGCGGATCTCGCCGAAGTGCCACGTTTTTCCGCCGCCGCCGAAGCGTTTCTGCTGGGGCTCGCCGAGCGTTTCAGCGTGCACGATGCCGCGCGCATCAAGGCCATCGAACGCGTCACGAACCATGACGTCAAGGCGGTCGAGTACTGGTTGAAGGAGTCCGTCAAGGGCCAGCCGGAACTGGAGAAGGCCAGCGAATTCATCCACTTCGCCTGCACGTCGGAAGACATCAACAACACCTCGCACGGGCTGATGCTCAAGGGCGCGCGCGAGCACGTCGTGCTGCCGGCGCTGCGCAAGCTGCACGCGCGCCTGGTCGCGCTCGCGCATGCGCACGCGGACCAGCCGATGCTGTCGCGCACCCACGGCCAGCCGGCGAGCCCGACGACGCTGGGCAAGGAGATGGCGAACGTCGCGATGCGTCTCGAGCGTGCGATCGAACGCATCGCCGCGGTGCCGCTGCTCGGCAAGATGAACGGCGCCGTGGGCAACTACAACGCCCACCTCTCCGCCTATCCGGAAAAAGACTGGGAGGCGTTCTCGAAGCAGGTGATCGAGGCGCGTCTCGGCCTGGTGTTCAATCCCTATACGATCCAGATCGAGCCGCACGACTATATGGCCGAGCTGTTCGACGCGATCGCCCGGGCGAACACGATTCTGCTCGACCTGAACCGCGATGTCTGGGGCTATATCTCGCAGGGCTATTTCAAGCAGCGCCTGAAGGCGGGCGAAATCGGTTCGTCGACGATGCCGCACAAGGTCAACCCGATCGATTTCGAGAATTCGGAAGGCAATCTGGGTCTGGCGAACGCGCTGTTGCGTCATCTGTCGGAGAAGCTGCCGGTGTCGCGCTGGCAGCGCGACCTGACCGATTCGACGGTGCTGCGCAATATCGGCGTGGCGCTCGGCTACGGGCTGCTCGCTTACGACGCCTGCGTGCGTGGCCTCGACAAGCTGGAAGTCAATCCCGAGCGGTTGAACGCGGATCTGGAGGCCTGCTGGGAAGTGCTGGCCGAGCCAGTGCAGACGGTGATGCGCCGTTACGGCATAGAGAACCCCTACGAACAGCTCAAGGAACTCACGCGCGGCAAGGGCATCACGCGCGAGGCGTTGCAGCAATTCGTCGCCGGGTTGGCGATCCCGGAGGACGCCCGGCAGCAGTTGATGGCGATGACGCCGGCGAATTACATCGGCCAGGCCGCCGTGCTGGCGCGTCGGATCGGCTGACCCGACGCAGCGCCCGCTGCGCTAGGGTGCGGGGCTGCTGCGCAACGGGCAGGGCAGCACCGGCACCGGGGGCGCCGCCGGCGTCACCGGCGCCGCGCTCGCGCCATCGGCCTGCGCATGGGCTTTCTTCCTGCCCCCGGTCGCGGACGGTTTGGCCGGCATCGGCACCGGTACCGCGGGCGGCGGCGGCATGACGCCCTGTTCGGTGCGAACGCCCTGCGCGATGTCCGCCGCGATGCGCGCCAGCGCCTTGCGGTGTCCCGCGGCGAGATTGTCATACCCCGGCGCCACCGGTTCGCTCGCCGTCGACCGGCAGGTCAGGGTCAACGCGTCGCTCGAACGCACCACACTCCATACCGCGTCGATCGTGGCCCGCTCGCCCGGCACCGATTCGAACCGCTGCACGTTCACCGTGATCCGGTAGACGGTCGACCCCGCGGGGTGCGGCGTGCGATAGCTATCGATCGCGCCCAGCGAACGCGTCAGCGACTGCGACAGCGCGCCGCCGATCTCGTCGGCGAGCGGACTCGCCCAACGGTTGTATTCCTCCAGCTTCACGTCGCCGGCGCCGGTGGTGGAGACGATCTGCGGGCGTGACACCTGCCCCGGAATATTGACCGGCAGCACCTCGATCAGCAACGGCGTCGCCATCGGCAGCGCCGTGCCGTCGACCGTCGCTCCCGGGGCCGCACCCGCATTGTCCGGCGTGCTGCCGGACAGGGTGAAGAAACGGCTGTCGGGCGTATGCGCGCAGGCGCCGAGCAGCAGCGCGGTGGCGGCGGCCAGCGCGGTGCCGACGCGGCGGCGCGTGCCTGGGCGCCGCGCGTGCTGCAGGGGCGGCAGGGACATCATGGTTTGTCTCCGGTCTTGCCACGAAGCAGCGCTTCGGGATGGCGTTCGAGATAATCGGCCAGCACCGACAGCGATTGCGCGGTCTGCGTCACCTGGCGCATCGCCTGGCGGACGTCGCCCTGCAACGGCGAGTCCACCGCCAGCGTCTGCTGCGCGCTGGCGAAAGTCTTCTTCGCTTCCTCCAGCGTCGCCGTGGCCTGCGGCGCGACCTGCGTGTCGAGTTGCTGGAACAGCGTGTTGGCGCTCGCGAGCGTGTTGTTCAGATTGTTGCCGATCTTGTCGAACGGGATCTTCTGCAGCTTCTTCGCGATATCGGCCACCTGCAACTGCAACTGGTCGAGCGTGTTGGGCAGCGTGGGCAACTGCGTCGGCTGGCTATCGTAGTTGACCTTCACGGGCGGGGCGTTCGGGAAGAAATCGAGCGCGACGTAGAGCTGCCCGGTCAGGAAGTTGCCGGTGCGCAACTGCGCGCGCAGCCCGCGCCGGATCATCGTCACGAACAACTCGTGATCGCTCTTCAGCTTGTCCTGGCGCAGCGCGGCCGCGAAGGTCTTGCCCAGGCGGTCCGGATAGATGTTGACGGTGACCGGCATGTTGATCTGCTGCGCCTTCGGATCGAAGTCGACGCCGATGCGCTTCACTTCACCGATGGTGATGCCGCGGAAATCGACCGAGGCGCCAATCGACAGGCCACGCAACGACTGGTTGAAGTTCAGCACCACGGGGACCGGGTCCGTATCCGGATCGCGCATCGCATCGCCTTCGGTGCCGCTCAGCACGAACGCGGCATTGTCGGCGGACTGCGCGCCGGACGGCTGATCGGGCGGGGTCTGGAAGGCGATGCCACCGGTGACCACTGCCGCAAGCGATTGCGTGTTCAGGCGGAACCCTCCCGAATCGAGACGCAGATCGACGCCGCTGGCATGCCAGAAGCGCGTATTGCTCGTCACATACCTGTCGTACGGCGCCGTCACGAAAATGCGCAGCGTCAGGCCTTTGCCGTCCGGGTCGAGCGCGTACGCGACGACCTGGCCGACCTGCAGGCGCCGGTAGAAGACGGGCGTGCCGATATCGAGCGAGCCGAGGTTTTCCGCGTGCAGGACGAACTGATGCCCCTTCTGGTCGCGCGTCACCGCCGGTGGCGTTTCCAGTCCGACGAACTCTTTCTCGGTTTCGGTCGAGCGGCCGGCGTCCACGCCGATGTAGGAACCCGAGAGCAGGGTACCGAGTCCGGAAATGCCGCTTGCCCCCACGCGCGGCTTGACGATCCAGAAACGCGTGTCCTTCACCGCGAAATTCGACGCTTCCTTGGTCAGATCGACGGTCACGAGCGCCCTGGACAAGTCGTCGGACAGGCGCACCGCCTTGACCTGGCCGATATCGACGTCCTTGAACTTGACGCGGGTCTTGCCCGATTCGATACCGTCGGCGGACTTGAAGCTGATGGTGATGGTGGGGCCCTGCTGCACCACTTGATGGATGAAGAGCGAGACGCCGATCAGCGCCGCGAGCAGGGGAATCAACCACACCAGCGACGGCAGCCAGCGGCCGCGCGGCGCGATGACCGGCGTCTGCCAGCCGGGTCCCCCGGCGCCGCCGTTCGTGCCGTTTCCGGACCCCCCGGCGCCGCCCCCGTTCCCGGTGCCGCCCGTGCCCGTGCCATCGCCGGCATCCGCCGCCGGACTGTCGACCGCACCGCCGCCGATGCCGCCGGTGTCGCCGGTGCGGGACGGTGCATCGGCACCAGCCCGCGCCCCGTCGCGTTGCGCTATGCGGGCATCGGCAGCCTGTGGACGGGCGGGGGGAGTGTTGTCCTGCGATTGGGTCATTTAAGGGGGTGTCCAGAATCGTCGATGGGGTCCCAGATCCGCCGCGGGTCGAATTGCAGCGAAGCCAGCATCGTCAGCACGACCACGCAGCCGAAGGCAACCGCGCCCGGTCCCGAGGTGATCACCGCGAGAGACTGGAAGCGCACCAGCGATACCGTGAGCGTGATGACGAAAATGTCGAGCATCGACCAGCGGCCGATCGCCTCGACGATGTGATACAGACGCGTGCGTTGCTCCGGGCGCCAGTGCGAGCGGCGCTGCACGGTGAAATTCACGAGGGACAGGATCACCAGTTTCAGCATCGGCACCAGGATGCTGGCGACGAAGACAATGATGGCGAGGCCATACGAACCGCTGGTCCAGAAATAGACCACGCCGCTCATGATCGTGTCGTCCGAGGCGCCCAGCAGCGTCGCGGTATGCATCACCGGCAGCAGGTTCGCGGGAATATAGAGCAGCACGGCCGAAATCAGCAGGGCCCAGACGCGCGCGGCGCTGTCGGGCTTGCGCGAGTGCAGCGGTGCGCCGCAGCGCAGGCAGTGCTGGACGTCGATGGTCTGGACGCGTTGCGCGACCAGACCGCAGGCGTCGCAGCCCACCAGGCCGTGATCGCGCGCGGTGATCGCGGACTCGGAGGCGCCGTCGTCGCGTGTATCCTGCGCGCGATGCGAATCGCCCGGCAGCTCGGCAGGTTGTTCGCTCATGGGGAAGGCGGTCCGGCGAGAGTGCGGGAGATCGCGTGATTCGCGGCCCGCAGGGAATTCGCGCGGCGCTGCGCGCGGCTGCGGCGCCAGCGTCCGCAGCGGGCGTCGGCGACATCCCAGAGGGTGCGCGGTTCGAACGAGGACGTCAGGGCGGTCAGCGCGGTCAGCACGCCGAACGCGAACAGCGCGGGTTCCGGCAGCAGACGCGCGACGCTGGACAGCTTCACCAGCGTCACCAGCACCCCCAGCATGAAGACTTCGATCATGCCCCAGGGCCGGATCGAAAGCAGACCGCGCAGCACGCTGTCGAAGTGGCGCGGCCGGCGATGAAAATGCAGCGGCACCAGTAGATAGAGCATCGCGAGCAGATCGAACAACGGGAACAGGAAAGCGGCGCACACGACGAGCAGCGCGATCAGCCAGCGTCCCTGCAGCCATAGCTGCTCGATGGCGCCGAGCAGGGTGGTCTGGATCGTGATGCCTTGCGCCTCGAGTTCGACGATCGGAAAGAAATTGGCGATCGCGAAGGCGATCAGCCCGGTCATCGTCAGCGCCAGCAGGCGGTCGACGCGGCCGTCGGTGGATTGATAGAGCACGGCGTTGCAGCGGCTGCAGCGCGCGGCCGAGCGCGATGGCAGCGTTACCTTCGCGTGAAGCTTGTCGCAGTACTTGCAGGCAATGAGTTCGGTATAGGGCATGAACGCCGTGTCGGCTCGAAGGAGTCGGCCCGCGGGAGATCGGTCCGTTGCGGATATTCTTGCGGAATATTCTCTCGATCACGGAGGGCCGGGCGGGATCATCTTACCAAAAGGGCGCTTTCCGCGTACTCGACCTGTTGTACGCATGCATACGCCTTCAGGTACGATGGCGGAAAACCGGCGGCCTGGCGCACCCGGGCCCTACCGGAAACGCCGCTTCGCCCGGCCGTGCAATGGCGTTTTTCCCGTTAATCGACGTCTGGGGGACAAAGTATGTTTGAGACTCTTGCCAATCCGCTTTCCTCGCGTCTTTTGCCGCGCGCGGCGACGCGTCTGCTGACATCGGCCCTGTCGTCCGCGGTATGGGCGGGCGCCGCCGCGAGCCTGCCGCTGCATGCCATGGCCGCGCCGATCAATGCCGCCAAAAGCACGGTGATCACCACCTCGAAGCAGATGAACGTCGCGGTGGATGGCATGTTCAAGAAGATCGGCGGCGACGTGACGTTCGACCCGGCGAAGCCGGGCGCGGGCAGCGCGCACGTGACGATCGATATCGCCAGCTACGACATCGGCTCCGAGGAATACAACAAGACCCTGCGCGAGAAGGAATGGTTCGACGCGAAGGCCTATCCGCAGGCGAATTTCGCCTCTTCGGCGATCGTGCCGGCGGGCGCGGGCAAGCTGAACGTGACCGGCAAGCTGACGATCAAGGGCAAGACGCAGGATGTCACGGTGCCGCTGACGGTCACGCAGCAGGCGGGCGACCAGGTGTTCGACGGCGTGCTGGCCATCAAGCGGCTGGCGTTCGGCATCGGCGCGAACGAATGGAAGGATACGTCGGTGGTCGCCGACGAAGTGCAGATCAAGTTCCACCTGGTGGTGGCGCGATAGGGTGACGCGGTAAGCGGCGCGTCGCACGTGAAAAAGGGGGGAGGCTCGCGCCGTCCCCCCTTTTTTCATGTGCCGCCCGCTTTCAGGCCCGCATCAGACCTGTGCCCCGGCATTCGGATCGCTCGGGTCGTGCGCCGCCTTGCCCGAGCGGATCAGATCCTCGCGCTTGACGCCCAGCCACATCGCCAGCGCCGCGGCGACGAACACCGACGAGTAGATGCCGAACAGGATGCCGATCGTCAGCGCGATGGCGAAGTAGTGCAGTGTCGCGCCGCCGAAGATCAGCATCGACAACACCATCATCTGCGTGCTGCCGTGCGTGATGACCGTGCGCGACATCGTGCTGGTGATCGCGTGATTGATCACGTCGACGACGCTCAGGTTCTTCTCGCGCCGGAAGGTCTCGCGGATCCGGTCGAAGATCACCACCGATTCGTTGACCGAATAGCCCAGCACTGCGAGCACCGCCGCGAGCACGGACAGCGAGAACTCCCACTGGAAGAACGCGAAGAAACCCAGGATGATCACGACGTCGTGCAGGTTGGCGATCACGCCGGCGATCGCGTACTTCCATTCGAAGCGGATCGACAGATAGATCATGATGCCGGCGACCACGCACAGCAGCGCGAGCAACCCGTCGGTGGCGAGTTCCTTGCCCACCTGCGGCCCGACGAATTCGACGCGCTGCAGCGCGACGTCCGGGTGCTGGGCCTTGAGGATGCCCATCACCTGGTCGCTCTGCGTGGCCGAGGACAGCGGTTTGCCGTCCGCGCCGGTCTTCAGCGGCAGGCGGATCAGCACGTCGCGCGACGTGCCGAAGGTCTGCACCTGCGCGTCGTCGTAACCGATGCCGCCCAGCGCGGTGCGTACCGGTTCGAGTTCCGCCGCCTGCTGGTAGCGCACCTCGACGACGGTGCCGCCGGTGAATTCCACCGACAGATGCAGCCCGCGGTGCAGCAGGAAAAACACCGCGAGAAGGAAGGTGATGAGCGAGATCGCGTTCAGGATCAGCGCATGGCGCATGAACGGGATGTCTTTGCGGATGCGAAAGAATTCCATGATGGTTCCTGTGGCGGCCGGTTCAGCGCGACGAGCCGCGCTTGCTTTCCTGCGCGCGGGTCAGCTTGCTCTTGCGTTTCTGACCGTCTTTCGGTGCCGGCAGGCCGGTGGCATCGTTGGTCAGGGGGGCGTTCTTCGCGGCGCGGCGCGGGACGCCGGCGCTCGCGGCATTCGTGGATTTCGCGTCAGCGTCGGCATCGAAGTCGACCGCCAGCCCATCGACCGTGCCGTCCTTCGGGCGCCACACCTGGCCGATCGCCAGCGTCTTCAGGCGCCGCTTGCCGCCGTACCAGAGGTTGACGAGGCCGCGCGAGAAGAACACCGCCGAGAACATCGAGGTGATGATGCCGATGCAGTGGACCACCGCGAAGCCGCGCACCGGGCCGGAACCGAAGGCGAGCAGGGCCAGGCCCGCGATGAGCGTCGTCACGTTCGAGTCGAAGATCGTCGCCCACGCGTGCGTGAAGCCCGCGGAGATGGCCATCTGCGGCGGCGCGCCGCGGCGCAGTTCCTCGCGGATGCGCTCGTTGATCAGCACGTTCGCGTCGATCGCCATGCCCAGCGTCAGCGCGATGGCGGCGATGCCCGGCAGCGTCAGCGTGGCCTGCAGCATCGAGAGCACCGCCACCAGCAGCAGCAGGTTGACCGACAGCGAAATCGTCGAGAACACGCCGAACAGCATGTAGTACGCGACCATGAAGATCGCGATCGCGACGAAGCCGTAGGCAACGGAGTCGAAGCCCTTGCGGATGTTGTCCGCGCCCAGGCTCGGGCCGATCGTGCGTTCCTCGATGATGCTCATCGGCGCGGCCAGCGAACCGGCGCGCAGCAGCAGCGCGAGGTCGTTGGCGGCTTGCGTCGACGCCGAGCCGGTGATCTGGAAGCTCTGGCCCAGCTCCGACTGGATCGTCGCGACCGTGAGCACTTCGCCCTTGTCGTGCTCGAACAGCACGATCGCCATCGGCTTGCCGATATTGTCGCGCGAGATGTCACGCAGCACCCGGCCGCCGGCCGAGTCCAGCTTGATCTGCACGGCGGGGCGCTGCTGCTCGTCGAAACCGGCCGAGGCGTTGGTGATGCGGTCGCCCGAGAAGATCACCTGCTTTTGCAGGAAGATCGGCGCGCCCTGGCCCTGCGTGAACAGGTCGTCGCCCGGCGGCACCGCGTCGCCCGGCGACGGGTTGCGCGGCGCGCTGGCGTCGACCATGCGCGCTTCGAGCGTCGCGGTGCGGCCGATGATGTCCTTCGCCTTCGCGGTGTCCTGGATGCCCGGCAGTTCGACGACGATGCGATCCGTGCCCTGTTGCTGCAGCACCGGCTCCGACACGCCGAGTTCGTTGACCCGGTTGTGCAGCGTCTGCATGTTCTGCTTGATCGCGTTGTCCTGGACGCTGCGGCGCGTTTCGTCGGTGAAGGAGCCGATCGCCTGGAAGCCGGTGCCGGCCGCCACGGTGCGCCACTGCAGCTCGGTCACGCCGGCGGCCAGCGCATCGCGCGCCGCGTCGGCGATCTGCTGCGTCGCGAAATTCACGACGAGCGTGTCGTTGACCCGCGCGACGCCGCCGTCGCGCAGGTTCTTGCCGCGCAGCAGCGCGCGCGCATCGGTCGCGTCGGCGTCGAGCTTCTTCGCCAGCGCGCCGGCCATGTCGACCTGCAGCAGGAAGTGCACGCCGCCGCGCAGGTCCAGGCCGAGATACATCGGCATCGCATGCAGCGCCGTCAGCCAGCGCGGCGAGGCGCTTTGCAGGCTCAGCGCGACGATATAGGTCGGATCGCTCGGATCGGCGTTCAGCGCATGCTGCAACGCGTCTTTCGCGCGTATCTGCGCGTCGGTGTTCGCCAGCCGCACGCGAATGCTGGCATTGTTGGCGTTCGCGTCGTAGGAGACGTCGGCCGCGTCGATCTTGCTGGCCGCGAGCGCCTGCTCCACCCGGTCCATGACCGCCGGATCGACCTTGACGGTCGCCTTGAGGCTCGAGACCTGGACGGCGGGGCTCTCGCCGAAAAGATTGGGCAGCGTATAGAGCAGGCCGATGGCGACCGCCACCAGCATGACAATGTACTTCCAGAGGGGGTAACGATTCATGGCGGGCCGACGAAGAGATGGACACGCGATCCATCCGGCCGATGGATTACGCAGGCGTTCCGGGGTGAAACGGACACCCGGCGCGGAACGCGCGAAGCGCCGGGTGGAGCGGACGGCTCCGGTAAAACGGGCGGGCCGCCCGGCAGCGCGCGCCTCCCGGTGCGGTGGGGAAGCACGGCGCCGGGCGCGTCGGTCGCGTTACAGCGCCTTGACGGTGCCCTTCGGCAGGACGGTGGTGATCGCGCCCTTCTGCACGGTGATCTCGACGCCCTCGGCGATTTCGATGCCCACATACGCCTCGCCGACCTTGCCGACCTTGCCCACGATGCCGCCGCTGGTGACCACTTCATCGCCCTTGGCGACCGCGGCCAGCATGTTGCGGTGATCCTTCTGGCGCTTCATCTGCGGGCGGATCATGATGAAGTAGAGCACCACGAACATCAGGATGAGCGGTGCGAAGCTCATCAAACTCGATTCGGTACCGCCACCTGAGCCAAAATTGAACACGTTGTCGTCTCCGCCGTCTGTAAGGGAAAATAGCCGCGTATTCTAGCACTGTGACGGGGCGGCAATACCAAACCATTCCCGCCCCGTCGCGCGCGCGCCGATCGACCATGGCGGGCGCGCCACAGATCGGACTTACTGCACGCCGCGGCCCCGTTCCTCGCGAAAGCGCGCGACGAACGCGTCGAAGCGCCGCTGCTCGATGGCCTCGCGGATCTCGCTCATCAGTTGCAGGTAATAGTGCAGGTTGTGGACGGTGTTGAGCTGCGCGCCCAGGATCTCGCCGCTGCGGTGCAGGTGGTGCAGGTAGGCGCGGGAAAACTGGCGGCACGCGTAGCAGCCGCAGGATTCGTCGAGCGGGCGCAGATCGTTCCTGAACGTCGCGTTCTTGATCTTGAGATCGCCGAACCGGGTGAACAGCCAGCCGTTGCGCGCATTGCGCGTGGGCATCACGCAATCGAACATGTCGATGCCCTGCGCCACGCCGGCCACCAGGTCTTCCGGCGTGCCGACCCCCATCAGGTAGTGCGGCTTGTCGGCCGGCAGCTTCGGTCCCAGATGCGCGAGCACGCGGGTCATGTCCGCCTTCGGCTCGCCGACCGACAGGCCGCCCACCGCCAGCCCGTCGAACGGGATGTCGGCCAGGCGCTCCAGCGACTCGTCGCGCAGGTCCTCGAACATGCCGCCCTGGACGATGCCGAACAGCGCGTTCGGATTGTCCTCCCGGTCGAACTCGTCGCGCGAGCGGCGCGCCCAGCGCGCCGACATGCGCATCGATTCGGCGGCGAGTTCGTGCGACGTGGGCACGCCGTTGGTTTCATACGCGGTGCATTCGTCGAACTGCATGACGATGTCGGAGTTGAGCACGCGCTGGATCTGCATCGAGATCTCGGGCGAGAGGAACAGCTTGTCGCCGTTGATCGGCGAGGAGAATCTGACGCCGTCCTCGCTGATCTTGCGCAGCTCGCCCAGGCTGAACACCTGGAAGCCGCCGGAATCGGTCAGGATCGGCCGGTCCCACCCCATGAAGCCGTGCAGGCCGCCGTGCGCGGCGATGGTGTCGAGCCCCGGGCGCAGCCACAGGTGGAAGGTGTTGCCGAGCACGATCTGCGCGTGGATCTCGTGCAGATCGCGCGGCATCATCGCCTTGACGGTGCCGTAGGTGCCCACCGGCATGAAGATCGGGGTCTCGATCACGCCGTGGTTGAGGGTCAGCCGGCCGCGGCGCGCATGGCCGTCGGTGGCGAGGAGGTCGAATTTAAGCATGATGGGCGGAAGAGGGCGGCACCGTGGAGGGCGCCTCGGGCGAACGCGTGGATGAGGCGGCCGGCAAGGAGGCGGACGATGACGTGGGCGAACGCGCCGGCGATGGGGCGCGCGTCAGGAACATCGCATCGCCGTAGCTGAAGAAGCGGTAGCGCGCGGCGATCGCGTGCCGGTACGCGGCGCGGATCGTGTCGACGCCGGCGAACGCCGAGACCAGCATGATCAGCGTGGACTTCGGCAGGTGGAAATTGGTGACCAGGCAGTCCACCACGCGAAAGCGGTAGCCGGGCGTGATGAAGATGTCGGTCTCGGCATGCTGGGCGCGCAGCAGCGGGGCGAGGTCGACGTCGGACGCAGCGGTGCCGGACGGAGCCGCATCGGCATGCGGTGCGTTCTCATGCGCCGCCGTGCCGGCGACGTGGCCTGTCCCGGCACGGGCCGTGCCGGCGTCCGCCGCGTCGCGCGCGGCCGATTCGAGCGCGCGCATCGACGTCGTGCCCACCGCCACCACGCGCCCCCCGGCGGCGCGCGTGGCTTCCACCGCCGCCACCAGGGACGCGGGAATCTCGTACGATTCGCTGTGCATCGTGTGCTCGGCGAGATTCTCGGTGCGCACCGGCTGGAAGGTGCCGGCGCCGACATGCAGCGTCAGCGTCGCGCGCCGCACGCCCGCGGCGTCGAGCGCGTCGAGCAGCGCCTGATCGAAATGCAGGCCGGCGGTGGGCGCGGCGACCGCGCCCGGATGCGCGGCGTAGACGGTCTGGTAACGCGCCTCGTCGCTGGCGTCCGGGGTATGCTCGATGTACGGCGGCAACGGCAGACGGCCGTAGCGCTCGATCAGATCGAGGCAGGGCGCGGGAAAGCGCAGTTCGTAGAACTGCCCGACGCGCTCGCCGACCTCGACGTCGAACGCGTCCGCGAGCCGGATCGACGTGCCGCGCGGCGGCGACTTGCTCGCGCGGATCTGCGCGATCGCGGTGGCGTCGCCCGTGAGCCGCTCGATCAGCACCTCGACCTTGCCGCCGCTCGCCTTGACGCCGTGAAAGCGTGCCTTCAGTACCTTCGTGTCGTTGAAGACGAGCAGGTCGCCGGGCCGGAGGAAGTCGAGCAGGTCGGCGAAGCGGTGGTCGGTGAAGCGGGCGGCGGCGTCACCGGTCGGAGCCGGATGCACGCGCAACAGACGGCTGGCGCTGCGTTCGGCGAGCGCGTGCTGGGCGATCAGATCGGCCGGCAGATTGAAATCGAAGTCGGAAAGCGTATACATTCTGTGGGCGCCCTCGCCGACGGTCCGGCCGGTGAGGGGCGTAAATCCCGTTATTGTACTTGTGAAGAGCCCGATGTCCTCCCTGTCCCGCACCACGCCGCCGTTTTCCGACTCCGATCCGGCCGATCGGCCCGCCGGCGGCCGCGCCGCCGGGCAGTCCGTGCCGCGGTCGGCGGCAGCGAACGGCAGCCAGGCGAGCGACGGAATGGGCATGGGGGGCGGCGCGCGGAACGGTGGCGGCAACAGCCGCAAGGGCCGGATCAACGGGGGTGGCAAGGGCGACATGCAAGGCGGGGCGAAAGACGCCGCAAAGGATGCCGTGAAGGATGGCGCAAAAGGAAGCGGCAAGGGGGGGAACGCCAAGGGCGGCGTGAAAGGCGCGGGCGACGCCGCCGAAAAGCTGCGCAAGCTCGGCCTGTCGCGCGATATCGATCTCGTGCTGCATCTGCCGATGCGCTATGAGGACGAGACGCGGATCACGCCGTTCGCGCAGTTGATGCCGGGCATGATCGCGCAGATCGAGGTACGGGTGATCGACGCCGAGGTCACGTACCGGCCGCGCCGGCAACTGGTCGTCAAGGTCCGCGACGCGAGCCTCGACGAGGCGGCGTACAGCGAGCCGCTGTCGCTGCGTTTCCTGAACTTCTACGGTTCGCAGCTGCGCCAGTTCACGCCGGATGCGCTGCTGCGGGTGCGGGGCGAGGTGCGCGGCGGCTTTCTGGGTCTGGAGATGGTGCACCCGGCGTACCGCGCGGTCGAACCCGGCGCGCCGCTGCCGGCGGCGCTGACGCCGGTGTATCCGTCGACCGCGGGCATCAGCCAGGCGTACCTGCGCAAGGCGATCGACAATGCGCTGTCGCGCACGCCGCTGCCCGAACTGATCCCGGCCGCGCTGCTGCCGCACGAGGAGGACGGCACGCCGCTCGACATGCCCCTGCTGGCCGACGCGGTCCGCGCGCTGCATCATCCGTCGCCGACGGTGGACGAATTCGCGCTGACCGAACGCACGCATCCGGCGTGGGTGCGGATCAAGTTCGACGAGCTGCTGGCGCAGCAGCTGTCGCTGGCGCGCGCGCGGGCGGAACGGCGCGCGCAGGCGGCGCCGGCGATGCCGGTGCCCATTCCCGCAACCGCCACGCCTGCCGCCGTGCCCACCGCGGCATCGCTGACTGAAAGGCTGCTGCAGGCCCTGCCGTTCACGCTGACGGCCGCGCAGCGGCGGGTCTGCGGCGAGATCTCGGCCGATCTGGCGGTGCGCTTTCCGATGCAGCGGCTGCTGCAGGGCGACGTCGGCAGTGGCAAGACGGTCGTCGCGGCGCTGGCCGCCACCCAGGCGATCGATGCCGGTTTTCAGGTCGCGCTGATGGCGCCCACCGAGATCCTTGCCGAACAGCACGCGCGCAAACTGCGCGGCTGGCTCGAACCGCTGGGCGTGACCGTCGGCTGGCTGGCCGGCAGCCTCGGCGCGAAGGCCAAGCGCGCGGCGGTCGAGGCGGCGGCGTCGGGCGCTGCGCACCTGACCATCGGCACGCACGCGATCATCCAGGACACGGTCGACTTCGCGCGCCTGGGCCTGACGATCGTCGACGAGCAGCACCGTTTCGGCGTCGGTCAGCGCCTCGCGTTGCGGCAGAAGGCGCAGGGCGCCGACGGCCGCGGCCTGTTGCAGCCGCACCAGTTGATGATGAGCGCGACGCCGATCCCGCGCACGCTGGCGATGACCTATTACGCCGATCTGGACGTGTCGACGATCGATGAATTGCCGCCCGGGCGCACGCCGATCCTGACCAAGATCGTCTCCGACGGCCGGCGCGACGAGGTGATCGACCGGGTGCGGCAGGCGGCGCTGCGCGGGCAGCAGATCTACTGGGTCTGCCCGCTGATCGAGGAGAGCGAGGCGCTGCAGTTGCAGACCGCCGTCGACACGCATATGCAACTGGCCGAGGCGCTGCCCGAACTGCAGGTCGGCCTGATCCACGGCCGGCTGCCCGCGGCGGAAAAGCAGACGGTGATGGAAGCGTTCGCGTCCGGGATGACGCAGGTGCTGGTGGCCACCACGGTGATCGAGGTCGGCGTCGACGTGCCGAACGCGTCGCTGATGGTCATCGAGCACGCGGAGCGTTTCGGCCTCGCGCAACTGCACCAGTTGCGCGGACGCGTGGGACGCGGCAGCGAGGCGTCGGCCTGCGTGCTGCTGTTCTCCCAGCCGTTGTCCCTGATCGCGCGCGAGCGGCTCAAGACGATGCGCGAGACCGGCGACGGTTTCGAGATCGCGCGGCGCGACCTGGAGATCCGCGGGCCGGGCGAGTTGCTGGGCGCGCGGCAGTCGGGCGCGGCGATGCTGCGTTTCGCGGACCTGGAGGTGGACCGCTGGCTGGTCGAGCCTGCGCACGCGCTGGCGCAGCGTCTGTTGACCGACCATCCGGCGCTCGCCGACGCGCACCTGGACCGCTGGCTGGCGTCGCGCGCGCACTATCTGAAGGCGTGACGGCGGCAAGCCTGCACGCGAAAGGACGGACTGCGAGGAACCCGTTGCGCGCCTGGCGTTACTGACGGTGCGCCATTTCCTCGGAAAACGCCATGTCCTTGCAGATTCGTTCGTTGGGTTCCAACCCGGATGCCGCCAGCCTGCCCACGATCCCCGGCGGTGCGCAGCCGTCGTTCGTCGGCGCGTCGAAGGCCGTGTCCACGTCGGCGACCTTCATCCTGCCCAAGGACATGCAGATGTCGCTCTGGGCGCGTGTCAAGGGATGGTTTCAGGATGGCGGCAAACAACACGACGCGATCGAGAGACACGTCGCTTTCCTGAACAGAAGCGATATCGAACTGGGGCCCAACGCGCACGCGATGCGCTGTGACGCCTTTACCACCTTGCGCGATCTGGTGCCGCACGACAGGCAGGACCGGTTCCGCATCGAACTGAGCGAAATCATGCCCGCCGAGGTGCCGGGCGGCCTTGCGTCGCCGACGCTGTCGTATCGGTTGAAGGTGGACGGCCAGACGCTCCTGTCCAGTCATCTGGCGGACGGCGACCTGCAACAGTGCGCCGATATGCGCGCGCTGGTCGAAAACACGGGCATCGCCGTCGACGGCGACGCGGCGTTCGGTGATTTTCAGGACAGCGTGATGTTGCGCAGCGTCGCCGCGACGTTGCGCAGCCACGGCATGGAAGAAGGGGCGGAACGGGTGCTGGCGCAAAAGGATGCGCTGAAGGCGCTGAACAACCCCGACGCGAAACGGGATAACGCGCATGTCGCTGAAGCGCTGAAAATGCAGCAGCTCTCGCGGTCGAGTCACGGCGCGCCATTTCGCTTCAATGTGGCGGTCGCCAACAACGCCCGCGATTACACCATGCGGCTCGATGTCGACGGCGAGCCGGGGGAAAGCGTGACGCTGTTCACCGGCACGCTGGCGCATACGCAGCACGACCAGTTCTTCGGCATGGCGACCGCTGCCGTGGCGATCATGGCGATGCAGCGCATGCCGACCGAAGACCGGATGGCGGGTCGCCGCGAGATGTTCGGCTCGGACACCGCCAGACAGATGTCGTCGGACCCGCACGTGCGGAAGTTCTTCGGCAATCCGGACTACAACAGCGACAATTTCCATCACATCGAAGAAGTGGAGGGCGAACCGGCGTTTCTGGTGCATTTCCAGGCGCCGGACGGGGTCCAGGTGGACGAGGGACAGGGTCGCCTGCTTCCACCGTTGAAGCTTTCGGACTTACCGGCCGGGAGGGATGGCCGCCTGTCGGGCGCGGCCTTGAAGGCGGCGCTCGCCGGGCAACCCTACGGCAGCCTGCGCGAACTGGCGGAGCAGCGCCATATGACGGAGCACGATGCCAGCTTTCGCGCCGTCATGGAACCCGTGCGCAAAGAGGTGTCCCGGTTGGCCGACGCGATCGGGTATGGCGGTCTGATCAGGCTGAAAGATGACCTCGGCAGGCAGTCCATCGGCAACACGACCTTCAGGGCCCTGTTCGACTGGCCGGAACCCGACGTGATGGACGTGCCGCCGCATGACCCCATGCAGTACGCCTGACGGGAAACCCTGAGAGGGGCCGGCATGGTTGGCGAATCAAAGTAATCCGTGTATAAAGGGTATAAAGAAAATACCTATCGGTTTCATTTTTTCGATTGCCATGACCCTTACGGAACTGAAGTACATCGTCGCGGTGGCGCGGGAGCGGCATTTCGGCCGGGCCGCCGAGGCCTGTTTCGTCAGCCAGCCGACGCTCTCGGTCGCCATCAAGAAACTGGAAGACGAACTGACCGTGCAGATCTTCGAGCGCGGCACGAGCGAGGTCAGCGTCACGCCCGTGGGCGGCCAGATCGTCGCACAGGCGCAGCGGGTGCTGGAGCAGACGCTGGCGATCAAGGAAATCGCGAAGCAGGGCAAGGATCCCCTGCTGGGGCCGTTGCGCCTGGGCGTGATTTATACGATCGGTCCCTATCTGCTGCCGTCGCTCGTAAAGAACATGATCGAGCTGGTGCCGCAGATGCCGCTGATGCTGCAGGAGAACTACACGCTCAAGCTGCTCGAACTGCTCAAGCAGGGTGAACTCGACGTTGCCATCATGGCGCTGCCGTTCGCGGAGACCGGGCTGGCGGTGCGGCCGTTGTACGACGAGCCCTTCGTGGTGGCGGTGCCGCGGGGGCATGCATGGGAGCAGCGGCAGTCGATCGTCGCCGACGACCTGAAGAAGGAGACGATGCTGTTGCTGGGCAACGGCCACTGTTTCCGGGATCAGGTGCTGGGCGTGTGTCCGGAACTGATGCGTTTCTCGCAGAATGCCGATGGCATCCAGAAAACGTTCGAGGGATCGTCGCTGGAAACCATCCGGCATATGGTCGCGAGCGGCGTGGGCATCACGGTGCTGCCGCGCACGTCGATCCCGCAGCACTCGGAGATGGAGCGCAATACCGACAGCAACATGCTGTCCTATGTGCCTTTCTCGAAACCGGTGCCGGATCGGCGCGTGGTGCTCGCATGGCGCAAGAGCTTCACGCGCAGCGAAGCGATCGAGGCGGTGGTGACCGCCGTGGGCCGTTGCAGGCTGCCGGGCGTCGAGATGCTGGATCTGCCGGTGGTCGTGGACTGAGGGGACGGCCTTGGGGCAGGGGCGGGGCGGGCCCGGCGTCATGCGACGCGGTCACATGACCGCGTCCGATCCGCCTGACGAGGGTATCCGGACGTCCCGGAACAAAGCTGGAGGGAATGGCGGCACATTGCGCTAAACTGGTGTCGCGTGGGGCGGGGTGCGGGGAATGTTTCTGTCGTTCTCGCTCAATACCCTCTAATCCCCCTTTTCAAGGAGCTTCCTGATGGGCAAAAAAGACAAGACGCGCTCGACCGTCAACATCGGCATCAACGACGACGACCGCAAGCAACTGGCCGACGGCCTGAGCCGGCTGCTGGCCGACACGTACTCGCTGTATCTGAAGACGCATTACTTCCACTGGAACGTGACGGGTCCGCATTTCAGTTCGCTGCACACGATGTTCGAGACGCAGTACACCGAACTCGCGATCGCCGTCGACGACATCGCCGAGCGCATCCGCGCGCTGGGTTTCGTCGCGCCGGGCAGCTACTCGGAATTCGCCCGCCTGACGACGGTGCCGGAAACGGAAGGCGTGCCCGACGCGCTGTCGATGGTGCAGCAGCTCGTCGAGGGTCAGGAAGCCGTGGTGCGCACCGCGCGCGAGTTCTTTCCGGTCACGGAAGCCGCGCGCGACGAGCCGACCGCCGACCTGCTGACGCAGCGCATGCAGGTGCATGAGAAGACCGCGTGGATGCTGCGCGCGACGCTGGGCTGATGGGAGACGGCGTTCCCGCATGACGCCGGGGCCGCATCCGCGCTCGCCCCTGCGCGCCAGGGATCCCATGGGCCGCCTCCGGGCGGCTTTTTTGCGTCCGTGAGCGGGCGGGCCCGGCGCTGGCTCTCGACCGGTCTCCTCTGTTACCGTGTCGGACCGTGTTTGCCACCGTTCGACGACGCCTCCCGCGCTTCGTCCCCTGCCTGGAGATTGTCGATGCTGGATTCCTCCTCCCCCCGTGCCCGGGTCTCGCTTGCCGACCGGCTGCGTGAGCGCCTGCCGCTCTATCTGCGGCTGATCCGCATGGACAAGCCGATCGGCAGCCTGCTGTTGCTGTGGCCGACGCTCAACGCGCTATGGATCGCCTCGGGCGGCCATCCGGGCTGGGGCCTGTTCGTGATCTTCACGGTGGGCACGGTGCTGATGCGCTCGGCCGGCTGCGCGATCAACGACTACGCGGACCGGGATTTCGACCGTCACGTTGCGCGCACGCAGGACCGGCCGCTGACCTCGGGACGCATCCGCGCCTGGGAAGCGCTGACGCTGGCGGGCGTACTGGCGCTGCTGGCTTTCGTGCTCATCCTGCCGCTCAATGCGCTGACGAAGTGGCTGTCGCTGGTGGCCGTGTTCGTTGCCGGCAGCTATCCCTTCATGAAGCGGTTCTTCGCGATTCCGCAGGCCTATCTGGGCATCGCCTTCGGTTTCGGCATCCCGATGGCCTTCGCCGCGATCCAGGACCGGGTGCCGGCGCTCGCCTGGCTGATGCTGGTGGCGAACGTCTTCTGGGCCGTCGCCTACGACACCGAGTATGCGATGGTGGATCGCGAGGACGACCTGAAAATCGGCATCCGCACCTCGGCGATCACCTTCGGGCGCTATGACGTGGCCGCGGTGATGGCGTGTTATGTGATCTTTCTCGCGATGATGGCGGGGATGGGCGCGGCGCTCGCGTATTCGTGGGGGTATTGGCTGGGCTGGCTGGGTGCCGCCGCGTGCGCCGTCTATCACTACACGCTGATTTGCCGGCGTGATCGGGCAGGGTGCTTCGTCGCGTTCAAGCACAACAACTGGCTCGGGGGCCTGCTGTTCGCTGGTATCGCGGCGCACTATCTCTGGATCAATCGCTGATTGCCGCGTTCAAAAATTATTTTCACCTATTGCCGACCCTTCCTGTCCGAGCTAGCATTGAAGAATGCCTGAAACAGGCAGCAAGGATAGAAGGAGTGCAACGGCATGAGTGAAAATAATTTTCATCTAGATGCGCTGAACGGTTTTACGAAAGGGCTTGGTCGCGCGACGGCGGGCGCGTCCGGGAAATCAGGGGATGAAACGGGCGACATGCGCGTAGGCGACATGCGCGTAGGCGACGTGCGCGTAGGCGACATGCGCGTAGGCGACATGCGCGTAGGCGACATGCGCGTAGGCGACGTGCGCGTAGTCGACGTGCGGGCCAGCGACGTCGCGGCCCGGGGCTGGGCGCTGCTGCGCGAGGACGTCAGCCTGCCGGTGGCGGTGCTGCGGGAGTCGCGCATCGAGCACAACCTGCGCTGGATGCAGTCCTTCATCGACCGCTACGGCGTCAAGCTCGCCCCGCATGGCAAGACGACGATGAGTCCGGCGCTGTTCCAGCGGCAACTCGATCATGGCGCCTGGGGCATCACGCTGGCGACTGCGCCGCAGGTGGCCGCGGCCTTCGCCCACGGTATCCGCCGGGTGCTGATGGCGAACCAGCTGGTGGGGCGCGCCAATATGGCGATCATCGCGGATCTCCAGGCGCGCGACGACGCGTCGCGCCAGGAGTCCGACGCGAACGCGAATGCCGACCCGCGCCCGGCCTTCGACTTCTGCTGCATCGTCGACTCCGCCGCGAATGTCGATGCGCTCGGCGCCTATTTCCAGGACAGGGGCCAGCGGCTCAGGATCCTGATCGAGTACGGTGTCATGGGCGGCCGTACCGGCGTGCGCGACGACGCGCAGGAGACGGGCGTGCTGGAGGCCATCCGGCGCTGGCCCGATGCGCTGGCGCTGGTGGGCGTAGAAATATACGAAGGCGTGTTGCGCGAGGAAGCGGACATCCGCGCCTTTCTGACGCGCGTGCGCGGCCGTGCGCGGCGCATCGCCGACGCGCACGGCTTCGCGGTGCCCCGGCCGATCCTCTCGGGCGCGGGGTCCGCCTGGTACGACGTGGTCGCCGAAGAGTTCACGGCCGATGACGCGGCCCGGCAATTCGACGTGATCCTGCGGCCCGGCTGCTATCTGACGCACGATGTCGGCATCTACCGCCAGGCCAACGACCGCATCCAGGCCGACAACCCCGTGGCGCGCGAGATGCGGCGCAGTCTGCTGCCCGCGCTGCAGGTCTGGGCCTATGTGCAGTCGGTGCCCGAACCGGGGCGGGCGATCATCGCGCTGGGCAAGCGCGATGCCGCCTTCGACGCGGGCTTTCCGACCGCGTCGCTTCACTATCGTCCGCAGGCCGGCCGTCGGCCGGACACGACGGATGGGGCGGTTGGGGGAGCGCGGCCGGATACCGTGTCGCCCGCCCCCGCGCCATCGGACTGGGAGATCACCGCGATGCTCGACCAGCATGCTTTCCTGTCGATGCCGGCCGACGCGGATCTGCGGGTCGGCGACATGATCGGTTTCGACATCTCCCATCCCTGCCTGACCTTCGACAAATGGCGGAATCTGCTGCTGGTGGATGATGCGTACCGGGTGACGGGCGCGGTGGCGACCTTTTTCTGATGGACATCGTCCACCAGCTGCGTTCGCGCGCGGATCGGTTCAGCCCCACCGAAAAGCGCATCGCCGACGCCTGTCTGAGCGATATCGCCTTCGCCGCGTCGGCGACGATCGACCAGCTTGCCGCACGCGCGGGCGTGAGCCGCTCGGCGTTGTCGCGCTTCGCGAAAGCGATGGGGTGCGGCGACATTCGCGCGTTGCGCGCGCAGCTCGCGCAGGCCGGCGCGACCGGCATCCGTTTCTTCCAGGACCTGGATGGTGCCGACGCCACCGACAGCATCGACGCTCACGACGGCGGCGCGGACGACGCGCGCCCCGCCGGTGCCCCGCCCGCGCTGCTGGGCGGCATCCTGCGCGATATCGACCGCACGCTGCGCCGGCACCTGCATGCGTTCGACGCGCAGGCCCTGCAGGCCGCGGTCGCGTTGCTCGCCGCCGCGCCGATGATCTATGCGTACGGGATGGGGGGCGCGTCGACGATCGCGTCGCTGGAACTGCAGTACCGGCTGGTGCGGCTCGGAAGGCCGGTGGCGGCGTATCACGACCCGGTGTTGATGCGCGTCGCGAGCGCGGCGCTGAACGCCGGGCAGGTGATCGTCGCCCTGTCACTGAGCGGCATCACGCCGGAATTGCTCGATGCGGTACGTGTCGCGAAACGCTACGGCGCGCGCGTGCTCGCCTTCGCGCCGGCCGCCTCGCCGCTCGCGGCGCTCGCGGACGTCACGCTGCCGATCCTCGTCGACGAAACGGATTTCATCTACAAACCCACCGCGGCGCGTTACGGCATCCTGTTGACGATCGATCTGCTCGTCACGGAACTCGCGCTGCAGGCGGCCGAGGACAGCCGGGAACGCCTGCGCCGCGTCAAGCTCGCGCTCGACGACTACCGGCACGGCGGCGCGCGGCTGCCGCTGGGCGATTGATTCGCCGACCCGCATCGATTGGAAGGAGACGAGACCATGCGCGACCGAACACCGTTCCCCGACGCCCCCTCGGGACAGGTTTTCCCGCCGACCCCGCACCGTTCCGGCGACGAAGGCCGCACGATGCCGTACGACACCGTGATCCGCCGCGTGCGAGTGGAGGACGGCAGCGGCGCGCCGGGCTATTTCGCCGACGTGGCGCTGCGGGAAGGCCGCATCGCCGATATCGCCGAGCCGGGCGCGCTGGCCACCGCGCGCGCCGCGGACGAGGTCGACGGCCGGGGCCTGGTGCTGGCGCCCGGCTTCATCGACGCGCACACGCACGACGATACCGTGGTGGTGCGCCAGCCCGACATGCTGCCGAAGATCTCGCAGGGCGTCACGACCGTGATCGTCGGCAACTGCGGCATCAGCGCGTCGCCGGTGCGCCTGCGCGGCGCGCCGCCCGACCCGATGAACCTGCTGGGCGACGCGGCCGCTTTCCGGTACCCGCGTTTCGCCGATTACCGCGCCGCCGTCGATGCCGCCGCACCCGCGGTCAACGTCGCGGCGCTGGTGGGGCACACCGCCTTGCGCAGCAACTGGATGGACCGGCTGGACCGGCCCGCCACCGAGGACGAGATCGTCGCCATGCGCGACGATCTCGCCGACAGTCTCGCCCATGGGGCGCTCGGTCTGAGCACCGGGCTCGCCTACGCGAGCGCCTTCGCCGCGACCACCGACGAGGTGAAAGCCCTGGCGGAAGCGCTCGACGCGGCCGGCGCGCTTTACACCACGCATCTGCGCAGCGAGTTCGAACCGATCGTGGCGGCGCTCGGCGAGGCGTTCGACGTCGGCCGTCACGCGCGCGCGCCCGTGATCGTCTCGCACCTGAAGTGCGCGGGCGCCGGCAACTGGGGGCGCAGCGCCGAGGTGCTCGGCACCGTGGCGAATGCGGCCCGTTATCAGCCGGTCGGCTGCGACTGCTATCCGTATTCGGCGAGTTCGTCGACGCTCGACCTCAAGCAGGTCACCGCCGATTTCCGCATCACGATCACCTGGTCGACCCCGCATCCGGAACAGGCCGGGCGCGCGCTGGCCGCCATCGCGGCGGACTGGGGTCTGCCGCTGCTCGACGCGGCACGCCGCCTGCAGCCGGCCGGCGCGGTCTATTACGGGATGGACGAACAGGACGTGCGGCGCATCCTCGCGCATCCGCTGACGATGATCGGTTCCGACGGCCTGCCGGACGACCCCCTGCCGCACCCGCGCCTGTGGGGCGCGTTCCCGCGCGTGCTCGGGCATTACAGCCGGGACCTGGGTCTGTTTCCGCTGGGCGTCGCGATTCACAAGATGACCGGACTGAGCGCCGCGCGTTTCGGTCTGCGCGAACGCGGCGCGATCCGTTCGGGCTACTGGGCCGACCTGACGCTGTTCGACCCCGCGACCGTGCGCGACACCGCGACGTTCGAGGCGCCGCGCCAGGCGGCGGCCGGCATCGTCTCGGTCTGGGTCAACGGCACGCTGGCATACCGCGACGGCGCGGCGATGCCGGTGCGCGCCGGCCGTTTCCTCGCGCGCGACGGCGACCTGCGCGCGGAATTCGGCGCACCGGCCTGAATTTTTTTCATGCAAAAAGGAGCAACACCGATGAGCATCAAACGCTATGGCGCCGAAGGCGGCACCGGCACGGGCGGCCAGCGCCTGCCGTTTTCCCGCGCGGTCGAGGCCGATGGCTGGCTGTATGTATCGGGGCAGACGCCGATGGTCGACGGCGAGGTGGTGGAAGGGGGCATCGTCACCCAATCGCATCAGACGATCCGCAATCTGTTCGCGATCCTCGCGGAGGCCGGCTATGGGCCCGAGCATGTCGTACGCTGCGGCGTCTGGCTCGACGATCCGCGCGACTTCATGTCGTTCAACCGCGTCTTCGCGAGCTATTTCGGCGAGCATCCGCCGGCGCGCGCCTGCGTGACGTCGAGCATGGTGATCGATTGCAAGGTCGAAGTCGACTGCGTCGCTTACAAGGCACCGGCGACGGCATCCGCGCGGGATCCCGAGGCGCCGCCCGCAGCGAAATAAAAATGACGGTTCGCGCGGTGTAGTACGCTGCACGCGACGCAGGATCACTACAATACGCGGCACATCGTCGAGGAGAGTGTATGACGCCGGTTCATGGTGGAGTATTGCTGGTTTACGCGCTGGTCGCCGTGGCCGCGCTGATCGTACTGATCGCCCGGTTCAAGCTGAACCCGTTCATCACCCTGATGATCGTGTCGGTGGCGCTGGCGCTGGCGGTGGGCATGCCGATGCCGACCATCGTCAAGTCGTTCGAGACGGGGGTGGGAGGGACGCTGGGCCATATCGCGATCGTCATCGGACTGGGAACGATGCTGGGCAAGATGATGGCCGAATCCGGGGGCGCCGAGCGCATCGCCCGTACGTTGATCGGCGTCTTCGGCCCGAAGCGCGTCGACTGGGCGATGATGTGCATCGCCTTCCTGGTGGGTCTGCCGGTGTTCTTCGAGGTGGGCTTCGTGCTGCTGGTGCCCATCGCGTTCAACGTGGCGAAACGCACCGGCACGTCGATGGTCCGCGTCGGTATTCCGATGGCGGCGGGTCTGTCGGTGGTGCACGGCTTGATCCCGCCGCATCCGGCCGCCTTGCTGGCGGTGACGGCCTACAACGCCGACATCGGCCGGACCATCGTGTACGCGCTGATCGTCGGCATTCCGACGGCGATCGTCGCGGGTCCCCTGTTCGCGAAACTGATCGCGCGCCACGTGGTGCTGCCGCAGCACAATCCGATCGCCGAACAGTTCGTCGAGGACGAGGCGCGGACCGCGGACCGGGTGCTGCCGGGTTTCGGCATCACGCTGGCGACGGTGCTGCTGCCGGTGCTGCTGATGCTCGTCGGCAGCTGGGCCGATGTGATCACGCCCGCGAAATCGACGCTGAACAATCTGCTGCGCCTGATCGGCCATCCGGACATGGCGTTGCTGCTCGCCGTGCTGTTGAGCTTCTACACGTTCGGCGCGGCGCGCGGCTTCAATCGGGAGTCGATCCTGAAATTCACCAACGAATGCCTCGCGCCCACCGCGAACATCACGCTGGTGGTGGGGGCCGGCGCCGGTTTCGGCCGCATCCTGATCGACAGCGGCGTGTCGAAGGCCATCGTCGACGTGGCGACCGGCGCGCACGTGCCGTTGCTGCTGCTTGCCTGGCTGGTCGCCGCGCTGATTCGCGTCGCGACCGGTTCGGCGACCGTCGCCATGACCACCGCCGCCGGCATCATCGCGCCGATCGCCGCGGCGGCGACCGGCACGCGCCCGGAATTGCTGGTGCTGGCCACCGGCGCGGGGTCGGTGATCCTGTCGCACGTGAACGACGGGGGATTCTGGCTGATCAAGGAGTACTTCAACATGACGGTGCCGCAGACATTCAAGACCTGGACCGTCTGCGAAACGATCATTTCCGTCGTGGCCCTGTTGCTGACGGCGGGCCTGGCGATGGTCGTCTAGCGGGCGATGCCGGGCGATGTCCGGTGCTGCATCGGGCGCTGCATCGGTCGCTGCGTTCGGATGCGCGTCGACGGCGCGCTGGATGCGCCGTCAGGCGCCGCGACGGATGGACGCCGCGACGGATACCGCGTCAGGCACCGCCCAGTTCGTCGGCCAGCGCCTTGGCCCGGGCCGCGGCGGCCAGCGCGCCGCGCACGATCGCGCCGTGCAGGTCGTCGTCGCGAAACGACGCGAGCGCCGCGGCGGTCGTGCCGCCCGGCGAGGTCACCCGCTCGCGCAGCACGCCGGGCGTCTCCGGCGAGCGCGCCGCGAGTTCCGCCGCGCCCCGTACGGTCTGCATGACGAGGGCGTGCGCATCCGCCGCGTCGAATCCCATCTGTCGCGCGGCGTCCTCGAGCGCCTCGATGAAGGCGAACACATAGGCCGGACCGCTGCCCGAGATGCCGGTGACCGCGTCGATGCGGTCGTCCGCGCTCAGCCCGCCCTGCGGCGCGAGCCAGACGACCTTGCCCGCCGCCCGCAGGATCCGGTCGACCCGCGCGCGGTCCTCGGCGCCGACGTCCGGCGATGCCACCACACCCGTGATGCCCTCGCCGATCAGCGCCGGCGTGTTCGGCATCGTGCGCACCACGCGCGCGTGCCCGCCGAGCCAGCGCGCGACGTCGACCATCCGGATGCCGGCGGCGATGCTCACCACCAGCGCCTGGCCGACGTGCGGCGCGGCGTCGGCCGCCGCCTCCCGGAAATGCTGCGGCTTGATGGCGAACACCACCACGTCGCAGCCGGCCAGCGCCGCGTCGATGCGCGCACACGTGGCGAGGCCCGCCGCCGCGTGCTGCGCGAGCGTCGCGTCGGCGCGGTCGACGACATGGATGTCCGCGGGTGCGGTGCCGCTTTTCAGCAGGCCGCCGATCAGGGCGGTCGCCATATTGCCGCCGCCGATGAAACCGATTTTCATGTGCGTTCCAGGGAAGGGGAAGAATAGTCGCGGTGGCCGAAGATCGCGGTGCCGATGCGCACCAGCGTCGCGCCCTCGGCGACGGCCGCTTCGAGGTCGCCGGACATGCCGGCGGACAGCGTGTCGAGCGTGAGCCCCGCGGCGCGAGCGGCGGTGAACAGTGCATGCAGGACCCGGTGCGGCACGCGCTGCGCGGCGACGCCGTCGGCGCTCGCCGGAATCGCCATCAGTCCGCGCAGTTTCAGGCGCGGCAGCGCGTCGACCGCGCGCAACAGTTCCAGCGTTTCCGCGGGCGCGACGCCGCTCTTGCTGGCTTCGCCGCTGACGTTGACCTGCACGCACACGTTTAATGGCGGCAAATGGTCGGGGCGCTGCTCGGCGAGCCGGCTGGCGATACGCAGCCGGTCGATCGAATGCACCCAGTCGAAGGCCGCGGCGACCGGGCGCGTCTTGTTGCTTTGCAGCGGGCCGATGAAGTGCCATTCGATCGCGGCGCGCAGATCGTCGAGCGCGGCGATCTTGTCGACGCCTTCCTGCACGTAGTTTTCGCCGAACGCGCGCTGGCCGGCGGCGTGGGCGATGCGCACGTCCTCGGCGGGAAAGGTTTTCGACACCGCCAGCAGGCGCACGTCGGTTTCGGCGCGGCCGGCCTGGCGCGCGGCGGCGGCGATGCGCCCGCGCACGGCGTCGAGTTGCTGGGCAATGGCGGACATGGCGGTCTCCCGGCGGTCGTGGTGCGCGCTCAGGCGGTGAACGAAAAGATCTTGCCGGGGTTCATCAGATTGCCCGGGTCGAGCGCATGCTTGATCGAACGCATCACGTCGATGGCTGCGTCGCCGTGCTCCTCGATCAAAAAGCCCATCTTGTGCAGGCCGATGCCGTGCTCGCCGGTGCAGGTGCCGTCCATCGCCAGCGCCCGTCGCACGATGCGGTGATTGAGCGCCTCGGCGCGTTCGCGTTCTTCTTCGCTGTCGGGGTCGATCAGCATCAGCACGTGGAAGTTGCCGTCGCCCACGTGGCCGACGATCGGACACATCAGGCCCGATGCCGCGATGTCGGCGCCGGTCTCGGTGACGCAGGCGGCCAGTTGCGAGATCGGCACGCAGACGTCGGTCGTGATCGCCTTCGCGCCCGGGCGCAACTGCAGCAGCGCGTACAGCGCGTCGTGCCGCGCCGCCCACAGCCGGTTGCGGTCCTCGGGCCGGTTGGCCCATTCGAAGCCCGACGCGCCGTGACCGTCGGCGAGTTCCCGGACCACCGCGATCTGCTCCTCGATGGCGCTGGGCGAGCCCTGGAATTCGAAGAACAGCGTCGGCGCTTCGGCCATCGACAGCTTCGCGTGCGCGTTCAGGCCGCGGATCGCCAGCGCGTCGACGAATTCGATGCGCGACAGCGGCACGCCCATCTGGATGGTCTCGATCACCGTCTGTACCGCGGCGGTCATCGTCGGGAAGGTGCAGGTGGCCACCGACAGGTTTTCCGGCTGCGGATAGAGGCGCACGGTCACTTCGGTGATCAGGCCGAGCGTGCCTTCGGAGCCGACGAACAGGCGCGTCAGATCGTAGCCGGCGGACGATTTGCGCGCCCGCGTGCCGGTCTTGATGGTGCGGCCGTCGGCCAGCACGACGGTCAGCGCCAGGACGTTCTCGCGCATCGCGCCGTAACGCACCGCATTGGTTCCCGAGGCGCGCGTCGCGGCCATGCCGCCGAGGCTCGCGTCCGCGCCCGGGTCGATCGGAAAGAACAGGCCGGTGTCGCGCAGGTGTTCGTTGAGCGCCTTGCGGGTGACGCCGGCCTGCACGGTCGCGGTCAGGTCCTCGGGATGAATCGCGACGATCTGGTTCATCTCCGAGAGGTCGACGCACAGGCCGCCGTGCACGGCCAGCAGATGGCCTTCGAGCGAGGAGCCGCTGCCGTAGGGGATGAGCGGCACGCCATGCTGCGCGCACAGCGCGGCGATGAACGCGACCTCCTCGGTGCTGCGGGCGAAGACGACCGCGTCGGGCGCCTGCGGGTCGTACGAGGATTCGTCGCGGCCGTGGTGGTCGCGTACCGCCTGGGCGGTGGTGACGCGGGTGCCCAGGCGCTGCGTCAGCGCCGCGAGCAGGGCATCGAGAAAGGGACGGCGCAGTACGCTGCCGGTATGCAGGGAAGAAGTCATGACGGTGAGCCTGGCGTCGAGCGGAATGCCAAGAGTTTACTGCGTTTCCGCGATCCGGGGCGCCGTGCTATGGTGACGCGTCAGCGATCAGGGAGCGATGCCATGGGCAATCGATTGAGCAGGATCACGACCCGCACGGGCGACGACGGCACGACGGGGTTGGGCGACGGCCGGCGCGTGCCGAAGGACGCCGCGCGCGTCGTCGCGCTGGGCGACGTCGACGAGTTGAATTCGCAGCTCGGCGTGCTGCTCGCCGAAGCGCTGCCGGACGCATTGCGCATCACGCTGGGGAAGATCCAGCACGATCTGTTCGATCTCGGTGGCGAGCTGGCGATTCCGGGCCGGGTCGCGATCGGCGAGACGCAGGTCGCACGGCTCGATGGCGAGATCGCCGCGTACAACGCGCACCTGCCGCCCTTGGTCGAATTCATCCTGCCCGGCGGCAGCCGCGCCGCCGCGCTCGCGCACGTGGCGCGCACCGTGTGCCGGCGCGCCGAGCGCACGGTGATCACGCTGGCGGGGGAGGAGGCGGTGGGAAAGGATGCGCGGCTGTATCTGAACCGGCTTTCGGATCTGCTCTTCGTGCTGTCGCGCGAGATCAACCGGCAGGCCGGCGTCGAGGACGTGTGCTGGCAATCGCCGCGTGTGCGGGCGGCGGCCGGTGCGCCCGATTGAAAGACGGGTTGGCGCCGGGCTACCGGGTGTCGTCAGCGCGCACTCTGACCGATCGACTGTTTCTTCCTGCGCGTTCGCCATCAAACACGACGCAGGCCATGCGCCAACACGAGGTCCATCTCCGAAACATTCATTAAACTCTCCAATGAGGATTTTTCCTCCGGATTCCTCCATAACTCTTCCTGCACGAATGCGTTGATCTCTTCCTGTATCGCTGAGCTATCACTTCCCCCCGCACGAGAAATTACGTAATTCACCAACTTTAGCGACGCGGCAATGACCTTGATAGGCCGCCCGTACAACATCCCACGGAATCTATAGAGTCCCGCCAGCCGATCGGCTCCCGGCCGCAGGGTAACGACCGCGGGCACAAGGAGGGGGAACGTCAAGGTGCGGTTCTCGATGGGCAATTCGTGAATGGCCCGAGCGAGACGGTCGAACATCTTTGGCCGGTCGGCTTCCGGCAGGTTTCTCAATTGCGTGGCTATCTGTCTGTGCGGCTCGAAACGGTCCTCGGCGGGTAGTGCGCGGCTAGCTTGGAGGACGTTGCCAAGTCGTTCCAGCCGATGGTCTTCCGGCAAATTAGTTATTCCGTAGGCGAGTGTACCGAGCGCTTCGCCGAGTTCCTCGGCGGGCAGTCCGTCGGTGGCTCGCAGGATAGTGTCGAACCGCGCCAGCCGACTTGCTTCCGGCAGGTCACTTATCCTATGAGTGAGCGTTTCGAGCACCTCGCCGCGTTGCGCGTCGGGCAGTCCGCCTGTGGCTCGCAGGACAGTGTCGAACCGCTCCGGCCGACCCGCTTCCGGCAGGTCACTTATGCTACCGGTGAGTGTTTCGAGCACCTCGCCGCGTTGTTCGGCGGGCAGTCCGCCTGTGGCGCGTAGGAGATTGTCGAACCGCTCCAGCCGACCCGCTTCCGGCAGGCTCGCCACCACGTGGGCAAGTACATCGAGTTGTTCGACGGACAGTTCGCCGCCGGCTTGGAAGACCCTGTCGAGCCGGTCGAGCCGGTCTGTTTCCGGCAGGGCTTCCACCTGGGTGGCGATTGCCGCGAGCGGCGCGCTTCGTTGCGCGATGGGCAGTTCGCCGATGGCGTGGAAAATCTTGTCGAATCGCTCCAGCCGGTCTGTTTCCGACACGTGCAGCGCCCCCATGCGCGTGGCGACTGCCGCGAGCGGCGCGCCCCGTTGCGCGACGGGCAGTTGACTGATGGCGAGAAAGATTTTTTCGAGCCGCACCGGCTGGTCGCTACCCTCCAGGTCCGGCAGTTTGGCGGCCATTGCCGCAAGCGGCGCGCTGCGGTGCATGGCGGGCAGTCGGCCCGTGACCCCGAAGGTGACGTCGAACTTCCCCCGCCTTTCAGGCTTTGGCAGGGCAGAGATTCGATCGGCGAGTGACGCCAGAGGCTCGTCTCGCATGTGCGTCGGAAGTTTTCCAATGCGTTTCTGCACGTCACCGAAAGCCTCGCCTGTCGTTACGCCTGGCGCATCTCGCTCGACGATCACGGCACTCTTCCGCTCATGCTGAAGTTGGCCGCGCACTTGGCGGTTGATTCCCGATAGGGCGATAAGGCTGCGACGATCCGCATGCCCGGCGATGTTTCGGACGATCTCCGTCGGCATATCGGGCAAACCCGCCAGAACGCCGGCGCGTTGAAATCCCTTCGAGGATCCTTGACGCTCCGGAGGCTGGGCGGGATGGGACGGCCCCGTCTGCTCGGAAGTCACTACGGGACCGGAAGGGGGGGCTGAGCGAATTGTGTCCATGGCTGCTCCGTGTCGTCACGAAACAGCTATGAAATACATTCCCGTCAAATGTTTGCTCTCGCCAAACGAACCGTTGGACGCAATCGCGAAGTATGGCCGCTCAGTTGCCGCGCCCACGCAGCAGCCGGCGCTGCCGTACCGCCGCCGCGAGCGTCTCCAGCACGCCAAGACTCTCGTCCCAGCCGATGCAGGCGTCGGTGATGCTCTTGCCGTATTCGAGCGGGGTGCCCGGGATGTGATCCTGCCGCCCGGCCGCCAGGTTCGACTCGACCATCACGCCGACGATGCGTTGCTCGCCGCCCGCGATCTGCGCGGCGACGTTCGCGCAGACGGGGATCTGGTTGTCGTGCTTCTTCTCGCTGTTCGCATGGCTCGCGTCGATCATCAGACGCGCGGCCAGGCCGGCGCGACCGATCTCGTTGCAGGCCGCGTCGACGCTCGCCGCATCGTAGTTCGGCGCCTTGCCGCCGCGCAGGATGATGTGGCAGTCCTCGTTGCCGGTCGTCGAGACGATGGCCGAATGGCCGCCCTTGGTGACCGACAGGAAATGGTGCGGCTGCGACGCGGCCTTCATCGCATCCACCGCGATCTTGACGTTGCCGTCGGTGCCGTTCTTGAAACCGACCGGGCAGGACAGCCCCGACGCGAGTTCGCGATGCACCTGCGATTCGGTCGTGCGCGCGCCGATCGCGCCCCACGAGACCAGATCGGCGATGTACTGCGGGCTGATCATGTCGAGGTATTCGGTGCCGGCCGGCACGCCAAGCCGGTTGATCTGGAACAGCAGGTCGCGCGCCATGCGCAGGCCGTCGTTGATCTTGAAGCTGTTGTCCATGTGCGGGTCGTTGATCAACCCCTTCCAGCCCACCGTCGTGCGCGGCTTCTCGAAGTAGACGCGCATCACCACCTCGAGCTCGCCGGCGAAACGCTGGCGCTGCTCGGCCAGGCGGGCGGCATAGTCGAGCGCCGCCTTCGGGTCATGGATCGAGCAGGGTCCGATGATGACGATCAGACGGTCTTCCATGCCGTGCAGGATCCGGTGCATCGCGCCGCGCGAGTGGTAGATCAGGTCCGACGACGCTTCGTCGCAAGGAAACTCGCGGATCAGGTGCGCAGGCGGAATCAGTTCTTTCAATTCGTGGATACGGACGTCGTCGGTGTTGTGCGGGGGCATGTCGTGTTCCTTGCTTGTCGGGGCGCCTGTCGGGACGCTCATTGATGCTTATCGGGTCGCTTCGGGTGACCGCTGGCGAGACCGGGGCAAAAAAAAACCGCCAGACTCGCTGGCGGTTGATTCGGTCTTGCTGGTCGTCAGCACGCCTCTCAGTCCGCCATGGGCTCGAGATAAAAATAAAACCGGAAATACGGGCGGGCGAGAGCGGGCATCGATAAAACGCTGATTCTGGGTTGGCGTCGTGCGGGACGCGGTAAGACTTTATACGCCGCGTCGCGGGACGCGGCAAGGCGACGCAGGCGATTTCGCGATAAAAGCGGATTTATTGCATTAAAACATGATTTCATGCGGAAATTCCGCATGAAATTGTCGCTTTCGCATCAAGCGGTGCCGCCGACGGTCATCCTGTCGATACGCAGCGTCGGCTGGCCCACGCCTACCGGCACGCTTTGCCCGTCCTTTCCGCACACGCCCACGCCGCGATCGAGCGCCATGTCGTTGCCGATCATGCTGACGTATTTCAACGATTCCGGGCCGCTGCCGATCAGCGTCGCGCCCTTTACCGGATAGGTCACCTTGCCGTCCTCGATCATGTACGCCTCGGACGCCGAGAACACGAACTTGCCGTTCGTGATATCCACCTGGCCACCGCCGAAATTGACCGCATACAGGCCTTTCTTCACCGATGCGATGATCTCCGCCGGTTCACGATCGCCATTGAGCATGTAGGTGTTGGTCATGCGCGGCATCGGCAGCGCGGCATACGATTCGCGACGCGCATTGCCGGTCACCGGCATGCCCATCAGACGCGCGTTCATCGAATCCTGGATATAGCCTTTGAGGATGCCATCCTCGATCAGCGTCGTGCACTGGGTCGGATTGCCCTCGTCGTCGATATTGAGCGAGCCGCGCCGGTTCGGGATGGTGCCGTCGTCGACGACCGTCACGCCCTTGGCGGCCACGCGCTCGCCGATCTTGCCGGCGAAGGCGGACGAACCCTTGCGGTTGAAATCGCCTTCCAGACCATGGCCGATCGCCTCGTGCAGGAGCACGCCGGGCCAGCCCGGGCCGAGCACGACGCTCATATTGCCGGCCGGGGCGGGGCGCGCCTCGAGGTTCACCAGCGCCGCGCGGATCGCGTCGTCGACGTACGACGACAGCAGTTCGTCGCTGAAGTAGTGGTAGTCGTAGCGCCCGCCGCCGCCGCCGCTGCCGATCTCGCGGCGGCCGTCCTGCTCGGCGATCACGGTGACCGAGACGCGCACCAGCGGCCGGATGTCGGCGGCCATCACGCCGTCGCTGCGCGCCACCATGACGATGTCGTATTCGCCGGCCAGACCGGCCATCACCTGCTTGATGCGCGGGTCGCGCGCGCGGGCCATCTTCTCGACCCGTTCGAGCAGCTTGACCTTCTCGGTAGCGTCGAGCGAATCGAGCGGGTCGCGCGGCAGGTACAGGTCGCGCCCCGACACGCCGCGCAGCGCGGTTGCCGGAACGATGCGCTTGGCAGCCTTCGCGCCGCGGGTGCCGGGCACTTTCACGCGGCCGCTGCCGCCGTGCGCGCCGATCACGCGCGTGGCTTCGGCCGCTTGGCGCAACGCCTCGGGCGTGAGGTCGTCCGAATACGCGAACGCGGTGCGGTCGCCGGCGATCGCACGCACGCCCACGCCCTGATCGATGCTGAACGAGCCGGATTTGACGATGCCTTCCTCCAGACTCCACGCTTCGCTGCGGGTGGTCTGGAAGTACAGATCCGCGTAGTCCACGCGTTCCTGGAAAATGGCGCCGAGCGTCTTGATCAGCAAGCCTTCGTCGAGGCCGTGCGGCGTCAGCAGGGCGTCCTTGGCGATCGCCAGGGACTGGATCGCGGGTTCAATGAGATTCATGCTTGGCTTCCTAGTAAGGCAGGCTTGTGTCGGGTAGCGCGTACGGCGGTGATGCAGAGGTTACGGGACGGCGGAGGGCGCGGCGTCAGCCGGTCAGCACCCGGTGCCGCCATGCCGGCAGGCTTTGCCGGACGTCGGCGATGCGCTGCGGTTCGATCAGCCCGGTGACGATGCCGGGGCCGGTGTCGCGCACCGCGACGATGTCGCCCCAGGGGTCGATCAGCATGCTGTGACCCCAGGTACGCCGCCCGGTCGGGTGTTCGCCCCCTTGCGCCGCGGCCAGCACGTAGCACTGGTTCTCGATCGCACGGGCGCGCAGCAGGATTTCCCAATGCGCCTGGCCGGTCGTGTAGGTGAAGGCCGAAGGCACCACGATCAACGCGCAGTCGCCCAGCGCCCGGTACAGCTCGGGAAAGCGCAGGTCATAGCAGATCGACAGACCGACCCGGCCGAACGGCGCGTCGAAGGCGCTGACGGCGCGTCCCGGCGCGATCGTGCGCGCTTCGTCGAACGCATCCTCGCCCTTGACGAAATTGAACAGATGGATCTTGTCGTAACGCCCCGCCTGGACGCCGTCCGGGCCGTAGACGAAGGTGGTGTTCAGCACCCGCGCGGGGTCGTCGCTGCGCACCGGCAGCGTGCCGCCGATGATCCAGATGCGGTGTTCGCGCGCCGCCTGCGACAACGTGCGCTGGATCACGCCGTGCGCGGCATCCCCGCCGGACTCCGCGAGCGCGACCTTGTCGGTGTCGCGCCGCCCCATGTAGCAGAAATACTCGGGCAGCAGCGCGAGGCCCGCGCCCGCGGCGGCGGCCTCGGCGATCAACGCGCGGGCATCGTCCAGGTTGCGTTGCAGGTCGGGCGCGCTGACCATCTGCAATGCCGCAACCCGGAAGGGCGCGGGCGTCGCGGTGGAGGCGCGGTCTTGCGGCAAGGCGGTGACGAGGGTCATGGGCGGCAGGTTCATCGAGCGGAATCGGACCCGACAGGGCCGGATCCGGGTTCGACTCCGTATCGGCTCCGTATCGGCTCCGTGCGGCGGCCGGTCGGACACGTCGGTCGGGTACTTCGGTCGGGTACCTCGGTCGGGTACCTCGGTCGGGTACCTCGGTCGGGCAGATCGAATCCGCGGTTCAGTCCGGCGCAAGCGCTGTCTTTGCAGGCATGTTACCGCGATTGGGGTCGGTGCGTTGGACGTGTGGCGCGGACCACGAACCGGTGACCGCATAGTGCCGCGTCAGGCTGCGCGACAGCGGTCCGCTCAGGGCGAGTTGCGCCACGAGACTGCTCAGACCCAGCACGGGGTTGACCACCGCCGCGGCGATCGATGCCGATCCCGCGTTCAGATTGGGCACGGCGGTGACATGCAGATCCAGCCGTCTGTCGGGAATGTCGGCCGTGCCGTCGAGCATGACGTCCGCCGGCAGCGTCGTCAGCCGGCCATCGCCGACGGTGACGACGCCGCGGGCGATCTGGCCGGTGCCGTCGATCCGGTCGAAGGCCAGGCCCTTGCCGAAGATGCCCCTGAAGTCGAGCTGCATGAAGCGCGCGAGACCTTGCAGGTTGATGACGCCCAGCAGGCGCGCCGCGCCCTGATTCACCTTCAGGATCTGCCCGCGTTTGAAGTCGAGCGCGAGCTTGCCCTCCAGCGTATGCGCATCGATACGGGTCGGCGTACCCTGCCAGCGAACCGAGCCCTCCGCCGTGCCCGCGCCGCCGCGCAGCAGGTTCGGCATGCCGAGCTGGCCGAGGAGGGCGCCGCCGTCGTGCACCGTCAGATGAAACGCGACATCGGTGGCGGATTGGGGCAACGCGGCGTTCCGGCTCTCGGCGGTGGTGCGCCAGTTGCCGGTGGCGAGCAGTTGCGCCGCGGGCGAACCGAGCGCGAAGCGGTCGACGGTCCAGACGGGCGCGCCCCCCGCCTCGAGGTTGTGCGCGAGCAGTTCCAGCTTGCCCAGACGGCGGTTGTCGACCACGACGTCGTCGGCGACCAGATCGATCGCCGGAAAGTGGCGAATCGGCTGGCCCGGAGGCGTCGCCGCTGCATCGGTGGCCGATGCCGCCGATGCCGCCGATGCAGCGGCAGCCTGCGCCAATGCGGGATCCGCGGCCGGCACCGTCAGCTTCGAGAAACGGGCGTGGATCGCGCCGCCGCCCTGCGGCTGCCACTCGGCGGCGCCCACGATCTGCTGCGAATCGATTTGCGCTTCCCAGCCCCGCATCGGATTGCGGTTGCCGGTGATGACCACGTCGTTCCAGTGGCGCGTGAGCAGCGTCAGCGCGCCGATGTCGATATCGAAGCGGCTCGGCAGCCATTGGGCCATCCCGCCTGACGGGGTCGCGCCGCCCGTATGGAAGCGGGACGCGCGTTCGGGCGCGTGTCCCGGCGCTGCGAAGGAGAAGGTCGCGGGGGGGCGCGTGTCCGCGTTCGCGGGCGCATCGGCGGCACGCGTCGCACCGTCCTCGGTGGCGAAGGGCGTCGGTACCGACGGGACGGACGGGGCCGGGGCAGCGAGGGACGCCCCGGGGGGAACGGCGGTTGTCGACGCCGTGGTGCCGAGGGTGCCCGCCACGGCGCGCCAGGCGTCGGCATCGAAGCCCTGGAGCGTGACCGCGGCCGTCACGCCGTGCCGCGGCATCGCCACGGGCCGGTTGACGGCGATCGCGCCCGCGAGCACCTCGGGCGCGCTGCCGCTGCGCCGCAGATAGGAAGCGCGTACCGCACCGGCGATCAGATCGATGCGTTGCAGCGGTGCGGGCAGCGGTGTGGGCAGCGTCGCGGCGCGCGCGTTACGTGGGAAGGCCCTGAACGACGGCAACACCGCCGGGCCACCGAGCATCGCGGTGGTGTCCGCGGCAGGCGGCAGCGTGCCGTCGTCCTGGAGAAGGGTGCGCCAGTCCAGCGAAACCGGCATCGGCGTCTGCGCCGTTTTGCCCAGCGGCGCGGGGAGATCGATGCCCAGACCCACCAGATCCGAGGCGACGTGAAAGGTCGGCGCGCCATGGCCGACGCGGTGCAGTTCGCCCTGGTAGCCGGTCGTGCCCGACAACCGGCGCAGGATCGCGGCGATGGCGGGACTGAGATGGCTGGCGGCGCCGTTCATGCCGCCGCTCCCTGCGCCGATCTGCGCAAGCGCGGCCTGCGGCGCGACGCGACCGCCGATGCGGGCGTCGACGCTGCCATCGCCGCGCAGGTCGCCGCTCACGGCGATGTCGCCGCCCAGCAACTGCGCGTGCACCCCGTTCGTGTGGAGCGTATGTTCGGTGAACGCCACGTCGCCGACGAGCGCGTCGAGCGGCGGCAGGCCGTCGCGCACGAGGGTGTCCTGATCGAAGCGCAGCGTGCCCGCGACGTGGATGCCGTTCTTGTGCGTCGACGCTATGCGCGGCGGGGCGGCCGGTACGGCCGGTGCGGCCGGGGCCGCCGGTGCGGCCGGTGCGGCCGGTGCGGCCGGTGCGATCGCGGCGGGCGGATGGGCGACGACGCGTACCGGTCCGGGACTGGCAGTCGCGGTGGCGCCAGTCGCGGTGGCGTCAGTCGCGGTGGAGTCAGTCGCGGTGGCGCCAGCCGCAGTGACGGCGGCGCGGCGGCGCGGCACCGCGAGGTGCAGTTTCAGCGCTGCCCGGCCCTGCGCATGCAGGTTCTCGGCGGCCCGGCCGCTCCAGTAGCCGAGGGGGCTCGCGTTCACGTAATGCAGATAATCGTCCAGCGGGCCCGCGGTCGTGCCGTCGATGAGCAGATCGCGCGTCGTGTCGCCGAGATCGGCGATGCGGCCGGCGAGGGCGTTGACCCGCACGCCCTGGTAATGGCCGTCCGTGACGTCGAAACCCAGCCGGCGGCCATCGACGAAAAACCGTCCGGCGACATCGTCGAAGGCGGGCCAGCGTTCCTCGTCGCCATTGGCGAGGAAGATGGCCGGATGCGGCGATAGATCCACCTTGCCGTGCGCGAACGGGGCGCTGATGCGAAACACGCTCGCCTCGTGCGGCGTGCCGTCGAGATCGGGGCCATGGGGGTAGGGCAGATCCGGCAGGCGGCCGTGGATGTCGAAGCGCGCCTGACGGGCGTCGCCGGCAAGAAAGGCGTGCGCGAGGTAGCCACGCAGCGCGGCGCCGATCGACGTCGGCAGGTAGCGCGGGATCGATGGCACGGCGGCCCGGTCGAGCTGACCGCTCAGGTCGAGCCGTCCCGTCGCCGCGCGATGCAGATCCGCCTGGAAACGGGCCTGCAGCCGTCCGGCCGCGTCCGCGTTGGCGAAACGCAGCGACGTGAGCCGCGCGTCGAGGCGCGGCTGCCCCCCGCCGGCGGTCAAGGTCCAGCGGGCTTCGCCGTCGAGCGTGTCGAAGTTGAGGGTCGGCGCGTCGAACAGTCCCCGGATCGTGAGACCGGCGTCGCGCGAGGCCAGTGTCAACCGGCCGCCGTCCTGGTTGGCATCGATCGCCCCACGCAGATTGTGAAATCCCGGCACGCCGATGTGCGGATGACCGGCCGCGTTGCGTCCGGGCGCCTCGGGTTGCGCCGCGAGGCTGACGCCGTCCAGACCCGCGTGGAGCGCATAGCGCAGCAGCGGTTGGTTGCCCTGCACCCGGGCGTCGTGGACGGCGGCTGCGTTGGCGGGCGCCTGCCGCTCCCATGCCGCGCGGTAGTCGGTCAGCACGCCGTGCGGGTCGAAGCGGTCGAGATTGCGCTTCAACCGCATGGGCAACGGCAGGGCACGGCTGAAATCCGCGAGCAGCCCGATGTCGACGACGTCGCCGGACAGGCTGATCCGCTCGCCGCGGCCCACGCGCGCCGGCCTGAACGTGCCGTCGAAACGCGCGATGTCCAGCATCCGCGTGACCGGCGTGCCGTCGGCGAGAGCCGGCTGATCGGCGATGTCGAACGACACATCGCGCACCGACATGGAATACGTCTCGTCGCGCTCGGTTGCCGAGAAATGCATCGCAATGCGCGGCATCGACAGCGCCGGCAGGCGCGGCCGTACCTGGAGTGCCAGGTCCTGCCCCTGCAGCGCGCCGCGCACCTGGTCGGGGCGGCCGTCGGTGAAATGCAGCCAGGCGCGGGTCTGCATCCGCCCGTCGGTCGCAGCGATCGGCAACGACAGATAGCGGCCGACCTTGACGAGATCGAGCGTCGAGCTGTTCAGATAGACGGTGCCGGTCCAGTTTTTCGGATTGCCGATGGCGCCGGCGCGCCCCTCGAGCAGGTTGTCGAGCGTGCCGGCCAGCAACGCATGACGGAACTGCGCGCGCAGGTCGAGCGTGCCGAGCGCGGGATCCGCGAACGCGCCCTGCGCGCCGAGGCGGTGCGCGTGCCCGTCGTTGAGGAGCGCGAGACGCAGGTCGCGCAGCGTCAGTTCCGGCGCGTCGCGCGTCTGGTCGCGCCAGTGCAGCGCCGTGTGGCGCAGGATGATCGCCTGCTGGGCGAGCAGCCAGTTCGTGAAGCCGTAGGGATTGCCGCCATGCTTGCCGAGCATGACGCCGGCGACCGCGATGCGGCCGTCGCGCCCGCGCGTGGCGAGCAGGTCGGCGCCGTCGATCTCGAGAAGGGTGAAAATCGGCTTCAGGTGCAGCAGGGAACGCCAGGCGGGAACCGCGCGCGCGGAGGCGACCTGCAGCGCCGGCCGGCCGTCGGCGCCCTGGATCTGCAGGTCCGAGACGATGATTTCCGGCGATAGCGATTGCCAGCGCGCGTCGAGCCGGCCTATGCGCACCGGCGCGTGCAGCGCCTTGCTGGCCGCCGCCTCGATGCGCGGGCGCAAGGCGTCGATATGCGGCAGGACACCGTAGCGCAGCGCGAGGACGATCGCGCCCACCCCGAAGTAGAGGACGAAGGCGACGCCCAGCAGGCAGCGCAGCACCCGTTTGAGCGCGTGTTCGGTCGCGGACGGCGGACTTCTGCTGGAATCGACAGGATCGGAAGGCGCGCGGCGATCGGGCATGCTGCGTGGAGGCGGGCGGGCTATGGTAATTTCAGGACGTTGTTCCAATGTAACACAACGCCCGGCATCTGCCCGCCGCGCCGGCGCGGCCCGCCGGGAATTCGAGATCCGTGATCATGGCCCAAGCAAATCGTTTCCCCGGGCGCCCCGCAGAGGGTGGCGCAGATGGCCCCGCCGCCCACTTCGCGGATCTGTTGTGCGCCGAGTATTCGCGTTTCGCGCAAAGGGCCTTCGAGGCGCGCCCCGACGTGCGCCGCTTCGTCGTCGAGGCGCATCGCACGCCGCTGACGCGACAGGCGCTGGAAGCCCGCTTCGATGCGCATCTCGCCGTGCGTCTCGCCGCATCGCCGGCCGCGTCGGCGGGCGACGCCGACACGCGCCATGCGGCGCTGTGCGCCGCGTTGCGCCTGCTGCGCACCGACGTGTTCTGTCTGCTGATGGCGCGCGATCTCGCCGGGCTGGCCGGACTCGACGAGGTCACCGGCACGATGAGCGATCTGGCCGAGGTGACGGTAGGCCGCGCGCTCGTGTCGATCGAGCGCGCCTTGAGCGCGAGTTTCGGCGTGCCGCAGACCGCGTCGGCGGGCGCGGCCGGCAGCCGGCTGCCGCTGACGCTGGGCGTCGTCGGCATGGGCAAGCTGGGCGGGCGCGAGCTGAACGTGTCCTCGGACATCGACCTGATCTTCGTCTACGAAGAAGAGGGCGAAACGGCCGGCGGAACGCGCGCGGCAATCTCGAATCACGACTTTTTCACGCGCGTCGCCCGCAAGCTGATCGGCGCGCTCGCCGAACGCACCGCCGAGGGCTACGTATTTCGCGTCGACATGCGGCTGCGGCCGAACGGCGACTCCGGGCCGCTGGTTGCCAGCCTCGCTATGCTGGAGGAATACTTCTACGTGCAGGGGCGTGAATGGGAACGCTACGCGTGGATCAAGGGGCGGCTGCTGCCGCCCGAGGGCGGCGAGGCCGGCGATGGCGATGGCGGCGACGCGCACCGCCGACTCGCGGCGCAGCTCGACGCGCTGGTCCGGCCGTTCGTCTATCGTCGGTATCTGGATTTCGGCGTGATCGATGCGATTCGTTCGCTGCACGAGCAGATCGGGCAGGAGGCGCGGCGGCGTGCATCGTTGCGTCCCGAACTCGCCGACGACGTCAAGCTCGGGCGCGGCGGCATCCGCGAGATCGAGTTTGGCGCCCAGGTCTTCCAGCTGGTGCGCGGTGGTCAGGATGCCGGGCTACGCGTGCGGCCGACCCTGCAGGTGCTGGCCCGGGCCGCCGAGCGCGGCCTGATCGGCGCGGCCAGCGTGCACGCGCTGGACACCGCCTACCGTTTCCTGCGTCAGCTGGAGCATCGTCTGCAGTACGCCGACGACGCGCAGACGCATGCGATGCCTGTCGACCCGCCGGCGCGCGCCCGGCTGGCCGCGTCCCTGGGTTTCGCCGACTACGCGGCGCTGCATGCGGCGCTGGATGCGCATCGCGCCGTCGTCGAGCGGGAATTCGAGGGTATCTTCGACAAGCCCGACAGGCAGGGCGACCCGGATGCCGCGCCGGCGGCGGACCGGGCAACGGCGGGTGCGCCGGCGGCGGCGGGCAGCGTGGCGGCGCGGCTGCGGCAGGCCGAACAGGCGATGCGCGAACTCTGGAGCGATGCGTTGTTCGATCCCGCGTCGTCGACCGCGCTCGAAACGGTGGCGGCGGGGCTCGGCTATCCGGGCGCGGTCGTCGCGCGCCTGCGCGCCACGCGCATGTCGCTGCGCTATGTGCAGATGCCGCTGCCCAGCCGCGCGCGTTTCGACGCGCTGGTAGAGCGGGCGCTCGCCGCGGCGCGCGCCGCCGGCCCGGATGGTCCGGACGCGCCGGTCGCCCGTCTCGACGCGCTGGCCCGCCTGCTGGATTTCCTGGAAAAGATCGGCGGGCGCAGCGCCTATGTGTCTCTGCTGACCGAGTATCCGGCGGCGTTGCAGCGGGTTTTCTCGGTGCTGGGCAATTCGCAGTGGGCCGCGCGCTATCTGATCACGCACCCGCAGTTGCTCGATGAACTGCTCGACGACGACGCCATCAATGCGCCGTTCGACTGGGCGGCCTTCACTGCGGGGCTGCGCGTGCGGCTGGCCGCCAGCGACGGCGTCGAACAGCAGATGGATCAGATCCGCCATGCGCAGCATGCCGAGGTGTTCCGCATCCTGCTGCGCGATCTCGCCGGCCACCTGCCGGTGGAAACGATCAGCGACCGGCTGTCCGAACTGGCCGACGCGGTGCTGGGCGTGACGCTGGAGACGGTCTGGCGGGCGCTGCCGAACCGCCCGGCGTGCGACGGCGATCAGCCCCGGTTCGCGATCATCGCGTACGGCAAGCTCGGCGGCAAGGAACTGGGCTACGCGTCCGATCTCGACCTGATCTTCCTTTACGACAATCCGCACGCAAGCGACGACGGCGCGGAAACCTATGCGAAGCTGGCGCGGCGTCTCGTCAGCTGGTTGACGACGGCCACCGGTGCCGGGCTGTTGTACGACATCGACCTGCGCTTGCGTCCGAACGGCTCGTCGGGCTTGCTGGTCACGCCGCTGGAAGCGTTCCGGCAATACCAGTTGGGTTCGGGCGTGCAGGCGAACACGGCGTGGGTCTGGGAACACCAGGCGATCACGCGCGCGCGCTTTTGCGCGGGCGACGCGCGCATCGGCGCGGCCTTCGAGACGATTCGCGCGGCGGTCATCGCCAGCGTGCGCGCGCCCGACGTGCTGGCCGCCGAGATCGTGGCGATGCGGGAGCGCAGCCGCGAAGGGCATCCGAACCGGAGCGCGCTGTTCGATATCAAGCATGATCGCGGCGGCATGGTCGATATCGAGTTCATCGTCCAGTATCTGGTACTC
This sequence comes from Robbsia betulipollinis, assembly GCF_026624755.1. NCBI lineage: Bacteria > Pseudomonadati > Pseudomonadota > Betaproteobacteria > Burkholderiales > Burkholderiaceae > Robbsia > Robbsia betulipollinis. The sequence goes on along the minus strand of NZ_JAPMXC010000006.1, from coordinate 169,751 downwards.
GCGCACGCCGCGCAGCATCCGGTGCTGGTGCGCAATACGGGCAACATCAGCCTGTTGAACGCCTGCGCGGCGCTGGAAATCGTCACCGCGGCCGAGGCGGAGGCGGTGGGCGGCGCCTATCGGCGCTACCGCGCCCTGCAGCACCGGTTGCGCCTGGACGGCGCGGCCGAGGCGCGCGTGCCCGCGGACGGCGTCGCGCGCGAGCGGCAGGCGGTGCTGGCGTTCTGGGACCGGACATTCGCGCTGCCGGCCGCGCGAGGCACGCCTGGCGCGGCCGGCACGCGCAGCGGCCCCGGGGCGCCGCCAGGCGACTAGGTCGTCAGCATTTCCCTGGCGTGCCGGCGCGAGGTCGGCGTGATGGCGATGCCGCCCAGCATCCGCGCGATTTCCTCGACGCGCGCCTGGGCGCTGATGCGCGAGACGGTGCTGACGGTGTCGGCCGTGCCCTCGGCGCCGTCGCTGCGCGGGGCTTTCGCCACGCGCAGGTGGCTGTCGCCGCGTGCGGCGACCTGCGGCAGATGCGTCACGCACAGCACCTGGCGGATCTGCCCCAGCTGGTGCAGCAAACGCCCGACCACCTCGGCGACCGCGCCGCCGATGCCGGTGTCGACTTCGTCGAAGATCAGGGTCGGCGTCGGGCTGGCGCTGCTGGCGATCACCGCCAGCGCCAGACTGATGCGCGCCAGCTCGCCACCCGAAGCGACCTTCGACAGCGGCCGCCGTGGCACGCCCGGGTGGCCGGCGACGCGGAACTCGATCTGTTCGAGGCCGTGCGCGCCGCCCGTGTCGAGCGGCAGCAGCGCCACTTCGAAGCTGCCGCCCGCCATCGACAGCTCCTGCATGCCGGCGGTCACGGCCGTCGACAGCGTCGCCGCCGCGCCCTGGCGGGCGGCCGACAGCGTGCGCGCCACCGTCCCGTAGGCCTCGGCTGCGCGGTGTTCGGCGGCGTTCAGCGCGTCGAGGTCGGCCTCGGCGTCGAGCGCCGTCAGACGCGCGCGGCGCTCGCCCAGCGCGTCCCCGAGGGATTCGGGCGCGATGCGGAACTTGCGCGAGGCCGTGTGCAGCGCGTCGAGCCGGCCCTCGACCTCGGCCAGGCGCTGCGGGTCGAGATCGAGCCGTTGCGCGTAGTGGCTCAGCGAATAGGCGGCTTCCTGCAACTGGATCTGGGCCGGTTCGAGCGCCGCGAGCGCGTCCTTCAGCCCTTCGTCGATTTCCGCCAGTGCCTGCAGCCGCTGGGTGATCGACGCGACGCGCCCCACCAGCGCGTCGTCGGACTCGGACAGCGCATCGCGCGCCATGCGCACCCCGTCGATCAGGCTGGCCGCGTGCGACAGCCGGCGGTGTTCGTTGCCGACCTCTTCCCACTCGCCGGGTTGCGGCGCCAGGCGGTCGAGTTCCGCGACCTGCCAGGCGAGTTGTTCCCGTTCGAGCTGAATTTCCCGTTCGCGCTGGTGTGCCGCCTCGGTCGCGGCGCGGGTCGCGCGCCAGGCCTGCCAGGCCTGGTGCACCTGCGCGGCCAGCGCGACGAGCCCGGCATGGGTGTCGAACAGGGTGCGCTGCGCGTCCGCGCGCATCAGCAACTGGTGCGCGTGCTGGCCGTGGATGTCGACCAGCATCTCGCCGAGTTCGCGGAGCTGCCCGAGCGTCGCCGGCGTGCCGTTGATGAAGGCGCGCGAACGGCCGCTGCCGGCGTCGATGACGCGGCGCAGCAGGATGGTCTGCGGCACGGCGTGCGGGGGAGCTTGTGCAGCAGACGAGGCAGCGTCTGCGCGCCCGCGCGCGGGCTGCTCGAGCGCCTGTTCGATCAGCCAGGCCGCGGCGCCGGCGGGCGCGTCGAATTCCGCGCTGATGTCGGCGCGGGCCGCGCCGGTGCGCACCACCGCGCCATCGCCGCGCGCACCGAGCGCGAGCGCGAGCGCGTCGATCAGGATCGACTTGCCTGCGCCGGTCTCGCCGGAAAAGACGGTGAAACCGGTGTCGAGTTCGAGATCGAGTACGTCGACAATGACGAAATCGCGGATCGAGAGATGACGTAGCATCGCGTGGCGGAGCCTAGAGGAGTCAGGAAGAGCGCGGTTCGTTGGCGGGATGTTCGTTCCAGTAGAGCTTCTTGCGCAAGGTTGCGTAATAGCTATAGCCGACCGGATGCAGGAAGGGCACGCGAAACGACGAGCGGCGGATCTCGATCGTGTCCTCCAGTTCCACCGACGTGAACGACTGCATGTCGAAATTGACGTTGACCTCGCGTCCGCCGATCACCTGGATGCTGATTTCCGAGCTGTCCGGCAGGACGATCGGCCGGTTCGACAGCGATTGCGGGGCGATCGGCACGATCACCATGCCGCCGAGTTGCGGGTGCAGGATCGGACCCTGCGAGGCGAGCGCGTAGGCGGTCGAGCCGGTGGGGGTGGCGACGATCAGGCCGTCCGAGCGCTGCGTGTACATGAAGCGTCCATCCACCACCAGCCGCAGGTCCGCCATGCCGGAGAAGCCGCTGCGGTTGACGACGACGTCGTTGAAGGCCAGCGCATCGTAGATCGTCTTGCCGGAACGCACGATCCGCGCCTCCAGCAGGCTGCGCTCCTCGCGCTCGAACTGGCCGTCGAGCAGTTCCGGCACCACCGTTTTCATGTCCTGGATCGGGATGTCGGTGATGAAGCCCAGCCGGCCGTGGTTCACGCCGATCAGCGGGGTGCTGTAGCGCGCGAGTTCGCGGCCGATGCCGAGCATCGTGCCGTCGCCGCCCAGCACGACCGCGACATCGGCCTGTTCGCCGATTTCCTGCGTGCTGGCCACGCGCGGCGGGTGCCGCAGGCCGCCGCCATTGCGCGCCAGATCGATTTCCGTCGCGGTGCCGGCCTCGAAGATCAGCGTGAAGCCGCGCCGCTCGATGCTCTCGGCCAGGCGCAACAGCGGCTCGCCGATGCCGGGGGTGTTTTGTCGGCCGATCAGCGCGACGGTCTTGAAGGGTTTGCCGTTATCCATGAGGCGATTACACCACAGCCGCGGAGCCAATAGTGTAAGGGCGCGGCCCGACACCGTGCAATCGCGGCGCAGGCGCGACGCCGCGCCGCTGCGGCGCAGGGATGCCGCATCGCGCACGCCGTATTACGATAGAATTCGAGCATGCTCGACCCACGCGCCCAGACTCTCCTGAAAACACTGATCGAACGGTATATCGCCGAGGGTCAGCCTGTCGGCTCGCGTACGCTGTCGAAGTTCTCGGGACTGGAGTTGAGCCCCGCGACGATCCGCAACGTGATGTCGGACCTGGAGGAGCAGGGCCTGGTGGTCAGCCCGCATACGTCAGCGGGGCGCGTGCCGACGCCGCGCGGCTATCGTCTGTTCGTCGATACGATGCTGACCGCGCAGCCACTGTCCGATGACGCCGCGGTCAAGTTCAAGGTCGCCCACCGCCTGCAGGCGGGGCAGCCGCAGAAGGTGGTGGCGGCCGCGGCCAGCGTGCTCTCCAGCCTGTCGGAATTCGCGGGCGTGGTGCTGACGCCGCGGCGCAGCCAGACCTTTCGGCAGATCGAGTTCATGCGCCTGTCCGACAAGCGCATCCTGCTGATCATCGTCACGCCCGAGGGCGACATCCAGAACCGGATCATGGCGACGCAGCGCGAATACACCGCGTCGCAGCTGATCGAGGCATCGAACTACATCAACGTGAACTACGCCGGCCTGTCGTTCGACGCGGTGCGGCGCCGGCTGCGCGCGGAAATCGACGCGGTGCGCACCGACATGACCACGCTGATGCAGGAGGCGGTGGAGGCGAGCAGCGAGGAAGCGTCGGACCCCGGCGACAATCTGTTGATCTCGGGTGAGCGCAATCTGCTGGAAATCACCGATCTCTCGTCCAGCATGGAACGCATGCGCCGGCTGTTCGATCTGTTCGACCAGAAAACCGGCCTGCTGCAACTGCTCGACGTGTCGAGTCACGCGCAGGGCGTGCAGATCTTCATCGGCGGCGAATCCCATCTGGTGCCCATGGAAGAGATGAGCGTGATCACCGCCCCGTACGAGGTCGACGGCAAGATCGTCGGCACGCTGGGCGTGATCGGGCCGACGCGCATGGCGTACCAGCGCGTGATCCCGATCGTCGACATCACCGCGAAACTATTGTCCCACGCGCTCAGCCAGCACTGAGTTCGGTATTGACCTCCCGGTGCCGCCCGCCCCGTACACGAGCCGGCCGTGCCGCGTGCCAGAAAAAGGAAGACGTTTGATGTTCGCCAATACCCGTGCCGGCACGACCCTCGCGGCCGACACTCCCGCCCCTGGTTCCACGCCCGTCTCGCCGCAGACGATTTCCGATGCGCAGCCCGGCGCGAGCGACTTCGCCGACGCGAATCGCGAGGCCAACGCCGGTTCGCCCGCGGCGGCGCGCGCGCTGGCTCCCGCGCCGTCCACGGCCCCGGACGGCGCGCCGCGTGTCGCGGTGCTGCTGATCAACCTGGGCACGCCCGACGCGCCGACGCCCAGGGCGGTCGGCCGCTATCTCGCCGAATTCCTGTCGGATCCGCGGGTGGTCGAGATTCCGGCGGTGGTCTGGCAGGTGATCCTGCGCGGCGCGATCCTGCCGCTGCGCTCCCGCTCGTCGGCGAAGAAATACGCGTCGGTCTGGATGCCGGAAGGCTCGCCGCTGCGGGTCTACACCGAGCGGCAGGTCACGGCGCTGCGGGCGCGTTTCGCCCGCGATGGTTGCGATGCGACGGTCGACTATGCGATGCGCTACGGCCAGCCGAACATCCCGGACACGCTCGACCGGCTGATCGCGGCGGGCGCCGAGCGCATTCTGCTGGTGCCGATGTACCCGCAATACTCGGCCTCGACGACCGCAACGGCCTTCGACGCCGCGTTCACGGCGCTCAAGCGCATGCGCAACCAGCCCGAGCTGCGAATGATCAAGGGGTATGCGGCGAACCCCGCCTACATCGCGGCGCTGGCCGAGCAGGTGGCCCGCCATTGGCGCGAGCATGGCGAGCCGGATTTCGCCGCCGGCGACAAGCTGGTGCTGAGTTTCCACGGCGTGCCGAAACGTACGATCAGGAAAGGCGACCCGTATTACGCGGAATGCCTGGAAACCGGCGCGCGCCTGACCCGGGCGCTGGGCCTGAACGACACCCAGTGCCTGATCACGTTTCAGTCGCGCTTCGGCAAGGAGGAGTGGCTGCAACCGTACACCGAGCCGACCCTGATCGAACTGGGCCGCACGGGCACGCGTCGCGTCGACATCTTCTGCCCGGGGTTCACCGCGGATTGTCTGGAAACCATCGAGGAGATCGGCATGGAAGTGCGGGACGCCTTCCTGGGCGCCGGCGGCCAGGACTATCGCCGGATTCCCTGCGTGAACGACGCCGATGGCTGGATCGCCGGTCTGTCGACCATCTGCCGCGACAACCTGGCCGGCTGGCCGGGCGTCGAGCGTGTCGAGCGCGTTGTGCAGCAGGACGCACCATGAGCAAGACCGCTCCGGCCGTGGGCGGCAAACCGCTGGCGCTCACGCGCGTGCGGATCGACAAGTGGGTCTGGGCCGCACGTTTCTTCAAGACGCGTTCGCTGGCTGCCCAGGCGGTCGAGAAAGGGCGGGTGCGGATCGGGCCGGACGGCGGCGAGACGGTGAAAGCGGCGCGCGACGTTCGCGTCGGCGACACGGTGACGGTGGAAATCGAGCAAACGGTATGGGAGGTGGCGGTCGTCGGCATCAGCGACGTACGGGGACCGGCGCCGGTGGCAAGACTGCTCTACGAGGAAACCGAATCGGGCCGCGCGCGGCGCGAGGCCGAGGGTGCGCGACGGCGCCTGTATCGCGAGCCCGGTGCGGAACGGGACGGGCGGCCCACCAAGCGCGAACGCCGCACTATCGACAGATTCGGCACACCGGATGGAGATTGAACCAGTCGCCGGCGACTGCGCGGGCGCTGCCGTATTCGGAGGTGCGAGCCGTCACGACGCCCGACATGCAGATGGTCGTGGTGCCCGCGACGAGCACCGCCAGGATCAAGGCCACCGCGAAGGTCAGTTTCATTTTCAATCTCTTTGTTTGACTCGACGTGTCCCGCGACACGACCAGCGCATTCTAACCTGCAATAAGCGGGCCACAAGACTGCAAGCCGTTGATTCGGGTAAAGAATGTAACCTTCTGTTGTCTGTGTTGCCGAAGCAACAGGTGTTTCTTACCAGACCTTGAAAAAACGCGTGGCGGCCCCATGTCGGAGGGTATGAAGCCACCACCCCTAGACAACACCGGACGGGAAGACAGCATGCAAGAAAACGCCGCGAATCGTGATCAGGACCCGAACCACGCCGAAAGCGCACATGACGCGACGCAGGCCCCGCACGCGGGTGCGGCCGGCCAGGAGACCGCCCACGCAGTATCCGATCAGATCGACGGCGCCGTGGACAATAATGGCGCAGCCCACGCCGCGGCACTGGCGGAAGCGCAGGCACAGGTCGCGGCACTGAAGGAGGATTTCCTGCGCGCCAGGGCCGAGACCGAAAACGTGCGGCGCCGGGCGCAGGAGGACGTTTCGAAGGCGCACAAGTTCGCCATCGAGAATTTCGCCGAACACCTGCTGCCGGTGATCGACAGCCTCGAGGCGGCGCTCGCGGACCAGGCGGCCGACATCGGCAAGCTGCGCGAAGGCGTCGAGCTGACGCTGCGCCAGTTGACCTCGGCGCTCGACAAGGGTCGCGTCACCGCGATCGCGCCCGCCGTCGGGGAGAAATTCGACCCGCACCGTCACCAGGCCATCTCGATGGTGCCCGCCGATCAGGAGCCGAATACCGTCGTGACGGTGCTGCAGAAGGGCTTCGTGATCGCCGAGCGGGTGCTGCGTCCGGCGCTCGTGATGGTGGCCGCGCCGAAATAAGCGTCGAAACCGGCATGGAACGGGCCGATACGGTCCGATTTCGGGCCGGGACCGCGGTTTTTTTTAACCTGTGCCATGCGCAGGGTCTTGAAAAAAGCCCGCCCGCATCCACTTCCTGAACATATCTGAATACCGAGAGGCACTGCCTCGCAATATGGCCCGAGGGCCAGGAGAATCATCAAGATGGGCAAGATCATCGGCATCGACCTGGGCACGACCAACTCGTGCGTGGCTGTGATGGAAAGCAAGCAGTCCCGGGTCATCGAAAACGCGGAAGGCACGCGCACCACCCCGTCCATCATCGCCTACCTGGAAGATGGCGAGATCGTCGTGGGCGCGCCGGCCAAGCGCCAGGCAGTCACGAACCCGCGCAACACCGTCTATGCGGTGAAGCGTCTGATCGGCCGCCGGTTCGAGGAAAAGGAAGTGCAGAAGGACATCGGCCTGATGCCCTACAAGATCGTGCGCGCCGACAACGGCGACGCCTGGGTCGAGGCGCGCGGCGACAAGCTCGCGCCGCAGCAGATTTCGGCCGAAATCCTGCGCAAGATGAAGAAGACCGCCGAGGACTATCTGGGCGAGACCGTGACCGAGGCCGTGATCACGGTGCCGGCGTACTTCAACGACAGCCAGCGTCAGGCGACCAAGGACGCCGGGCGCATCGCCGGTCTGGACGTCAAGCGCATCATCAACGAGCCGACCGCGGCGGCGCTGGCGTTCGGTTTGGACAAGACCGAGAAGGGCGATCGCAAGGTGGCGGTGTATGACCTCGGCGGCGGCACGTTCGACGTGTCGATCATCGAGATCGCGGATGTGGACGGCGAGAAGCAGTTCGAAGTGCTGTCGACCAACGGCGACACCTTCCTGGGCGGCGAGGACTTCGACCAGCGCATCATCGATTACATCATCTCCGAGTTCAAGAAAGACCAGGGCGTGGATCTGGGCAAGGACGTGCTGGCGCTGCAACGCCTGAAGGAATCGGCGGAAAAGGCGAAGATCGAACTGTCCAGTTCGCAGCAGACCGAGATCAATCTGCCGTACATCACGGCGGACGCGAGCGGCCCGAAGCACCTGAACCTGAAGATCACCCGTTCGAAGCTCGAAGCGCTGGTCGAGGACCTGATCGAGCGCACGATCGAGCCGTGCCGCGTGGCCATCAAGGACGCGGGCGTCAAGGTCGGCGAGATCGACGACATCATCCTGGTGGGCGGCATGACCCGCATGCCGAAGGTGCAGGAAAAGGTGAAGGAGTTCTTCGGCAAGGATCCGCGTCGTGACGTGAATCCGGACGAGGCCGTCGCCGTCGGCGCCGCGATCCAGGGCGAAGTGCTGTCCGGTGACCGCAAGGACGTGCTGCTGCTCGACGTGTCGCCGTTGTCGCTGGGCATCGAGACGCTCGGCGGCGTGATGACGAAGATGATCACGAAGAACACGACGATCCCGACCAAGCACACGCAGGTCTACTCGACGGCCGACGACAATCAGCCGGCCGTGACGATCAAGGTGTTCCAGGGCGAACGCGAACTGGCATCGGGCAACAAGCTGCTCGGCGAGTTCAATCTCGAAGGCATCCCGCCGGCGCCGCGCGGCACGCCGCAGATCGAGGTCACGTTCGATATCGATGCGAACGGCATCCTGCACGTCTCCGCCAAGGACAAGGCGAGCGGCAAGGAGAACAAGATCACGATCAAGGCAAACTCCGGTTTGTCCGAGGCCGAGATCGACCGGATGGTGAAGGACGCGGAGGCGAACGCGGCGGAGGATCACAAGCTGCGCGAGCTGATCGATGCGCGCAACTCGGGCGAGGCGCTGGTGCACAGCACGCAGAAGGCACTGACCGAGCATGGCGACAAGGTCGATGCCGACACCAAGGGCAAGATCGAAGCGGCGATCAAGGACGTCGAGGAAGCGCTGAAGGGCACCGACAAGGCCGCGATCGACGAGAAGGTCGGCGTGTTGAGTCAGGTGTCGCAGCAGTTGGGCGAGAAGATGTACGCCGATGCCCAGGGCCAGGCGGGCGGTGACGCCGGCGCGGCGCCGGGTGCGGCGGGACAGGCGGGTGCTTCGTCGGCCAAGCCGGAAGACGACGTCGTCGACGCCGACTTCAAGGAAGTCAAGAAGGACTGAGTTGGGCAAGCAGGGCTGGCTCAGGACGCACATGCGCGCGTACGCGAAAGCGTACGCAACCGAGTCAGGCCGAACCGCTCAAGGCGGTGCGTAGTGGCGGTCGGGGCCGGAGGTGGCGACACTTCCGGGGCCGATCGCCATGCGTTTTTTATCGCCACCCTACAGCGCACACGCCCTCCCGGAGGGACCTGACAAGGCACGACCATGGCAAAACGCGATTTTTACGAAATTCTTGGCGTCGCGAAGACCGCCACCGACGACGAACTGAAGAAGGCGTATCGCAAGCTCGCGATGAAATACCATCCGGACCGTAATCCGGACAACAAGGAATCGGAAGAGAAGTTCAAGGAAGTCAAACAGGCTTACGAGATGCTCTCCGACCCGAACAAGCGGGCGGCCTACGATCAGTACGGGCACGCGGGCGTCGACCAGAGCATGGGCGGCGGCGGCGCGCAGGGGTTCGGCGGTTTCGCCGATGCGTTCGGCGACATCTTCGGGGATATCTTCGGCGGTGGACAGGCGGGCGGCGCGCGCGGTCGGGGCGGTCCGCAGGTCTATCGCGGCGCGGACCTGCGCTACAGCATGGAAATCACGCTGGAGCAGGCGGCGAACGGCTATGACTCGCAGATCCGCGTGCCGGGCTGGACCGAGTGCGAGGTCTGTCACGGGCATGGCGCGAAGCCGGGAACCTCGGCGCAAACCTGTCCGACCTGCGCGGGCCAGGGCAGCGTGCGCATGTCGCAAGGCTTCTTCAGCGTCCAGCAGCCCTGCCCGAAATGCCATGGCACCGGCAGTTATATTCCCGAGCCGTGCGGCAACTGCCATGGCGCCGGCAAGATCAAGCAGACCAAGACGCTCGAGGTCAAGATTCCGGCCGGCATCGACGAGGGGATGCGGATCCGCTCGGCGGGCAATGGCGAGCCGGGCGTGAACAGCGGGCCGTCGGGGGATCTGTATATCGAGATCCATATCAAGTCGCATGAGGTGTTCGAGCGCGACGGCGACGATCTGCATTGTCAGATGCCGATCTCGTTCACGACCGCCGCGCTGGGCGGCGACATCGAGGTGCCGACGCTGGCGGGCCGGGTGACCTTCCCGGTTCCCGATGGCACGCAGTCGGGCAAGACCTTTCGCCTGCGCGGCAAGGGCATCAAGGGATTGCGCTCCAGCATTCCGGGCGATCTCTACGTGCATGTGGTCGTCGAGACGCCCGTGAAACTGACCGAGACGCAGCGCGAACTGTTGCGCGATTTCGAGCGTTCGCTCGACGAGGGCGGCTCGCGGCACAATCCGCAGAGCAAGAGCTGGTTCGACAAGGTCAAAAGCTTTTTCGAATAAGCGATGACGCTGCCCGTTTTCGCCCTGCTCGACGACGCGCAGACGGGAGCGGCGGCCCGCAGCCGGCTTTATACCGATTTCGCCCATGAGCGGCGCTGCACCGATCCCGCCAGGCTCGACGCATTCTGGGAGCGGATCGAAGCCGATCTGCGCGCCGGCCTGTTCGCGGTCGTGCTGGCGGACTACGAATGGGGCGTGGCGCTGCACCATCTGTCCACGGGCGGCGTTTCCTTTCCCGCCCCTGGCGCGCACGGCCGCGACCCCGCGCTGCGCGTCCTGCTCTTTCGCGCGCTGCGCCGGCTGGACGCGGACGAGTGCGACGCCTGGCTGGCCGAGGCGGCCCCGGCGGCGCCCGCCGGCATCCTCGACGTGCGGCACGACACGAGCGCCGCCGACTTTTCCCGGGCGATCGACCGCATCCACGCGGCGCTGGCAGCAGGCGACTGCTATCAGGTCAACTACACGTTTCGTCTCGCCTTTCAGGTGTTCGGCAGCCCCGTGACGCTTTACCGGCAACTGCGTCGGCGGCAGCCGGTGGCCTTCGGTGCGTTGCTCCACGCGCCCGCGGGCTGGACCCTGTCGCTGTCGCCGGAACTGTTTCTCCGGCACGAGGCCGGCACGCTGCTCGCCAGACCGATGAAAGGCACGGCCGCGCGCGGGCGGCTGGCCGGCTCGGGCGACCCGGGCGATGCCGGCGATCTTTCCCATGCGGCGCTGCTTCGGGATGCCGATGTGCAGCGCGGCATCGACTTGTCGAACGACCCGAAGAATCGCGCCGAGAACGTGATGATCGTCGACCTGCTGCGCAACGATCTGGGCCGCATCGCGCCGCCGGGCGGCGTCGCGGTGACGGCGCTGTTCACGCCCGAAGCCTGGCCCACGGTCTGGCAACTGACGTCGACGATCGAAGCGCGCACGCCCGCCGCCACGACGTTTCCCGACATCCTGCGCGCGCTCTTCCCCTGCGGCTCGATCACCGGCGCGCCGAAACGCGCGGCGATCGCGCAGATCGCCGCGCTGGAAACCGCGCCGCGCGGTCTGTACACCGGCGCGATCGGCTGGATCGACGCGCCGCTGACGCGGCGCTGCGGGGATTTTTGCCTGTCGGTGGCGATCCGCACGATCGAGGTCGCACCGACCTGCGTCGACGGGCTCGCCGCCGCATCGGCCGGGGTGGGGGCAGGCATCGTCCTCGACAGCCGGGCATCCGAGGAGTACGCGGAGTGTCTTCTGAAGGCGCGGTTTCTCACCGCCGCCGATCCCGGTTTCGCCCTGTTCGAGACGCTGCTGGTCGTCGCCGGACGAGTGCCGCATCGCGCGCGCCATGTGCAGCGCCTGTGCGCAGCGGCGTGGCGACTCGGATTTCACCGCGAGCCTGTGATCGAGGCGGTCCTGCCGGACGGCGTGCCCGGCGGGATATCTCATGCCGAGGTCGATACCCGAGTCGGTGTCGATACCGTGCTGCGGCACGCCGTCGAAGCGGCGCTGGACGCCACGCTCGCCGCCCTCGCCGATGCTGCTCCGCACCGCGTGCGGCTGAGCGTGTCGAAGACGGGAACGGTGACCTGTACCGCCGCCCGGCTGGCACCGCTCGCGCCCGGCCCGGTCGGCATGCTGCTCGCCCGCACGCATGGGTTTGCCGATACCCGGGCGGACGATCCCTTGCTGCGCTTCAAGACGACCCATCGCGCGATGTATGACGCCGCGTGGCAGGCCGCGGAGCGGGAAGGGGCATTCGACATGCTCTTCGTCAACGCGCAGGGTCACCTGACCGAAGGCGCACGCAGCAATCTGTTCGTCAAGCTGGACGGACACTGGTTCACGCCACCGGTCGCCGACGGGCTGCTGCCGGGCGTGATGCGCGGCATCGTGCTGGACGATCCCCTCTGGCATGCCCGCGAGCGGTCGTTGACGCTCGCGGATCTCGATCGGGCACAGGCCCTGATGCTCACCAATGGCCTGCGCGGCCTCATGCCGGCCGTCATCCGGTGAGATGCGCCAGGGAATGGCGCATCCCGTCGATGCGTACGGCCGATCGTGGCTTTCCCCAAACGATCGTAAAATGAGCGGCCGGGCCATCCGCCCTGCCGGTGGCCTCCCGAAAATCGCAATGCCCCGCCGGAGGCGGCGGGCGCGCGTTTGCACACGCGCCGCGGACGATCAATCAGATGTATCGGAATGGAAATCATGGAATCCTTCACGCCCGTCGGTGCAGCGTTGAACCGTTGGGTGATCGACAGCGCGACGGATTTCGCGATGATCGCCACCGACAACGATGGGCGGGTCACCGTCTGGAGCAAGGGCGCCGAGCATATTCTCGGCTGGTCCGAAGAGGAAATGCTCGATCAAACCGTGGAACGCATCTTCACGCCCGAGGATTGCGCCGCCGGCAGGCCTGCCAGGGAAATGCAGCTCGCCCTGACCGACAACGCGGGCAACGACGAGCGCTGGCACAATCGCAAAGGGGGGCAGCGGTTCTGGGCCAGCGGCAAGATGACGCCGCTGCGCACAGGGGAGGGCGAGGTCGTCGGTTTCGTGAAGGTATTGCGCGACCGCACCGAACGGCGTCTCGCGGCCGAACGCGGCCGAGCCGATGCGGCGTTCCTCAGGAGCGTGCTCGGTGCCTCGGGCGACTGCATCAAAGTGCTCGATCTCGAAGGTAACCTCCTCTTCATGACGGACGCCGGTCAGGCGCTCATGCAGGTCAGCGATTTCAACGCGATCTGCGGATGTCCCTGGCCCAGTTTCTGGCAGGGGCGTGGGCATGCCGAAGCCCTCCAGGCGATCGACGCGGCCAGAGCGGGGGGCGTGGGGCATTTCGTCGGGCCGGCGGAAACGATGGCCGGCGAGCCGCGGTGGTGGGATGTCCTGGTCACGCCGATTCTCGGGCCGGACGGTCATCCCGAGAGACTGCTTTCCGTTTCGCGCGACATCACTCGCGAATACGAGACCCGCGAGCGGATCGAACTGGCTCTGGACGCGGGCACGGTGCTCGGCACCTGGGTGTGGTCGATTGTCCCGGATCGTTTCATCGCCGACAGCCGCTTTGCCACGACCTTCGCACTCGATCCGGAACGGTTGAAGGCGGGGCTGCCCCTCGCGGAGGTGGTGCAATCCATCCACCCGGACGACGCCCGGCGCGTCGAGGGCGCGATCGCCGCCGCGTTGCGGGACGGTGGCCGGTACTGCGTCGAGTACCGCGTTCGCCAGCTCGACGGATCGTGGTGGTGGGTCGAGGCCAACGGCTATTGCGAACTGGACCCCTCGGGGCAGGCGGTTCGCTTTCCGGGCGCGCTTTTCGATATCCAGCGCAGGAAAATGCAGGAACTGCGGCAGGCGGCCCTGATCGAGTTCGGGGACACCCTCCGGGCGCTGCACGGCGAATCCGGTCCCAGCCGCATGGTGCACGCCGCGGCGGAAATGCTGGGCCGGCATTTGAACGTACGGCGAGCCGGATACGGCGAAATCGATCAGGCGAACGGAATCGTGGACGTCGAACGTGACTGGTGCGCCGATCCGACGGTTGTCTCTCTCGCGGGGCGCCACAGATTGCAGGATTATGGGACCTATGGCGCGGTGCTCGCCCGGGGCGAAATCGTCTCGATCGGAAATGTCGAAACGGACTGGCGTACCCGCGAAGGCGTGGAGCGGCTCACCGGTCTGGGGATCCGCTCCCTGCTCAACGTCCCGCTGATGCAGGAAGATCGTCTCGAGGCCATGCTGTATCTCAACGACAGCGTCGAGCGAGCCTGGGCCGACGATGACATCGCTTTCGCCCAGGCCGTGGCGGACCGCACCTGGGCGGCGCGCAGGCAGGCATTCGCCGAGATCGAGTTGCGTCAGGCCAATGAAACGCTCGAGGCACGGGTCGAGGAGCGAACGCGCGAGCGCGACCGGTCCTGGCGTCTGTCGCGTGAACTCTTGCTCATCGCTCGACCGGACGGCACCATGGAAGCGGTCAACCCGCTCTGGACGGCGTTGCTCGGCTACGCACCGGGTGAGCTCCTGGGTTCCAGCTTCGTCGACTATACTCACCCGGACGACCTGGAGGCCGCCCAGGCGGCGTTCGCCAGCGCCTTCGATAAGCCGCTTGCCCATCCCCATGCCTGCCGTTTCCGTCACAAGGACGGCTCCTACCGCTGGTTCAGCTGGACGGCGGCGTTCGAGGACGGGAAGGTATATGCGTCCGGACGCGATATCGCCCTTGAACGCGAGCAGGCCGAAGCGCTGCGGCAGAGCCAGAAAATGGAGGCGGTCGGTCAACTCACCGGAGGCATCGCCCACGACTTCAACAATCTGCTGACGGCCGTCACCGGCGGGCTGGCGCTGCTTGGCGCGCGCATCGCCAAGGGCGATTACGACAAGCTCGACCGCTACATCGATATGGCGCAGACCGGTGCCCATCGCGCCGCGGCGCTGACCCAGCGGCTCCTTGCCTTTTCGCGCCGGCAGACGCTTGCGCCAACCCCGACGGACGCCGATCGGCTGATCGCCGGCATGAGGGCGATCATCGATCGCACGCTCGGTCCCGCGATCGAGGTGAAGGTCGCCGCGACCGCCGGTTTGTGGCCGGTGCTCGTGGATGCGCCGCAGCTGGAAAGCGCGCTTCTCAACCTGTGCATCAACGCGCGGGACGCCATGCCGGAGGGCGGCAGGCTCACGATCGAGACAGGCAACAGGCGGCTGGATGCGCGGGCTGCGGCGGATCAGGACCTGCCGGAAGGCGAGTACGTGTCGCTTTGCGTCACCGACACCGGCGCCGGCATGACGCCCGCCATCATCGAGCGCGTCTTCGACCCTTTTTTCACCACCAAGCCGATCGGACAGGGCACCGGCCTGGGCCTGTCGATGATCTACGGCTTCGTTCGCCAGTCGGGAGGGCAGGTGCGTGTCTACTCCGAGGTCGGGCAGGGCACGACCATGGGCCTCTATCTGCCGCGCCATCTCGGCGACGTCGCGAGAATCGACGACGCGGGCCGCCACGTCGAATCGCAGCGCGCCCTGCCTGGCGAGACGGTGCTGATCGTGGAGGACGAGAGCGCGATCCGGCAACTCGTGGCCGAGGTGCTGACCGACGCGGGCTATCGCGTTCTAAAGGCGCTTAACGGGCCCATCGGTGTGAAACTGATGCAGTCGAACGAACGCATTGATCTGCTCATCACCGACGTGGGCCTGCCCGGCGGTCTGAACGGGCGTCAGGTGGCCGACGCGGGGCGAGCGGTGCGGCCAGGCCTGAAAGTGCTGTTCGTCACCGGCTATGCCGCCAGCGCGGCGGTCGGAGCGGGACACCTCGACGAGGGAATGGAATTGCTGACAAAGCCGTTCAACGTCGCGGATCTGGAAGCCCGCGTTCACCGCATGATCAAGGCCTAGCGGCCGCCCGGTTTCAGAACACGTGTTCCTGATCCGGGAACGTGCCTTCCTTGACCGCGCGCACATACGCCTCGATGCCCGCGCCGATCGACACCTCGCCCGAGACGAAATCCTTCACGAAACGCGGCCGCTTGCCGGGGAATACCCCCAGTAGATCGTGCAGCACCAGCACCTGTCCCGAGCACTCGGGGCCGGCGCCGATGCCGATCGTGGGGATCGCGAGCAGATCGGTCAGCTCCGCGGCGAGCGTCGCCGGTACCGCCTCGATCACCAGCAACTGCGCGCCGGCGTCCTGCAGCGCCTCGGCGTCGGCCTTCAGCGCGTCGGCGGCCAGCAGCGTGCGCCCCTGTACCTTGAAACCGCCGAATGCGTGCACCGATTGCGGCGTCAGTCCGATGTGCGCGCACACCGGCACCGCGCGTTCGACCAGAAAACGCACGGTATCGGCCAGCCAGGCACCGCCTTCGAGCTTGACCATGTGCGCGCCGCCACGCATCAGGCGCACCGCCGATGCGAAGGCCTGTTCCGGGGTGCCGTAGGTACCGAAGGGCAAATCGGCGACGATCAGCGGTCGCTGCGCGCCGCGCGCCACGCAGGCAGTGTGATAGACGATGTCGTCGAGGCTCACCGGCAGCGTGGTGGCGTGTCCCTGGAGAACGTTGCCCAGGGAATCGCCGATCAGCAGGACATCGACACCGGCCCGCTCGAGCAGGGTCGCGAAACTCGCGTCGTAGCAGGTCAGCATGGCGATCTTCTCGCCCGCATCGCGCATCGTCTGGAGCCGCGGCACGGTGACGGGGCGCTGCGAGGGGTCTTGCAGATAGGTCATCCTAAAGCGAACCTTTGACGAAAAACTCGCGCGGGCCACGCATCGCGTTCAGATGATCGAGCAGCAAACCCAGGTCGGCATCGTTTTCGGCGGGCTCGAGATTTTCGGTATTGACTGTCAACAGCGGGGCTTCGCTGTAGTGATAGAAGAAATGGTTGTAGGCCTCGCACAGGGCGCGCAGATAGGCGTCGGAAACCTGCAACTCGATGCCGCTCGTGTGTTTTTGCAGCCGCGCGAACAGCGTTTCCGGGCTGGCCTGCAGGTAGATCACGAGATCCGGGGTGCGGATCGGCGCGGCCAGCCGCGTGGCCAGGCGCTGATACAGCGCGAACTCCTCGTCATCGAGGTTGAGCCGCGCGTAGATGACGTCTTTCTGCGGCAGGAAGTCGCCGACGATGGGCGCCGACTGCTCGGTGTTCGCCGCGGCAAGCGCCGCCGCGTGCGCGCTGCGCTCCAGCAGGAAGTGGGTCTGCACCGCCAGCGCGTGACGCGCCGGGTCGCGGTAGAAACCTTCCAGGAAGGGATTGCTCTTCGGCTGCTCGAAATCCGGCGTCATCGCCCAGCGTTCGGCGAGAACCTTCGCCAGCGCGCTTTTGCCGATGCCGATCGGCCCTTCGACTACGACGTACCGGTAACGGGGGCGGCCGTCCGTCGCGACGGGCATTTCCGGTGCCGTGACCGGCATCGTGGGGGCGGTCATGGGCACGCGTTATTCTCGCGATTGCGCGGCATGCCGCGCAGGAAGGGGCAGAAGCCGGTCGCGACCGTCTCGATCCGCTGATGGGCGACCGCCGCGACGAAGCGGCTTGCGCGGCCCATGCCGGGAATCATCACGTCGGCATCGAGTTCGAGCAGCGGTACCAGCGCGAAGGCGCGTTCGCTCAGGCGCGGATGCGGAATCGTCAGATCGGCTTCGTCGATGCGCTCGTCGTCGTAGAGCAGGATGTCGATGTCGAGCGTGCGTGGCGCGTTGCGGTACGGGCGCTCGCGGCCGAACTCGTGCTCGACGCCCAGGCACAGGTCGAGCAGCTGGCGCGCGGGCAGCAGCGTGCCGACCGCAACCACGCAATTGTAGAAATCGTCTCCATCGGCATCGATGGGGGCGGTGCGGTACAGGCTCGATTTGGCGAGCACGATGATGCCTGGCCGTTGCGCCAGGGAGACCACCGCATCTTTCAGGCACTGCCGCGCGTCGCCGGAATTCGCGCCGAGTCCGAGATAGGCTACCGTCATAGCTGAGGCCTTTTACAAAGGTCGTCGAACGTCAATCGTCTTCGAAAGCTGCGCCCGGGCGCGGGGCGGCGGAAGGCGCACCGGCGTTTTCGCCGGAACCCGCCGCGCCGGCGCCGCCCCGGCCGCCGCGGCGGCGGCGGCGGGGTTTCGCCTTCGCATCGCGCGGTCCGCCGCTGAGCAGCACCTCGCGCGCGCCGGGGTCACCCTCGATGAAGTCCGTCCACCACGCGCCCAGAGTGGGATCCATTTCTCCGGATTCGCAGCGCAATAAAAGGAAATCATACGCCGCTCTGAAGCGCGGGTGTTCCAGCAGCTTCAACGCGCTGCGGCCCGCACGCTTCTCCAGGCGCGGCTGCATGCCCCAGATCTCCTTCATGTCCGATACGAAACGGCGCTGGATCGCCAGCTTGCCGGTCTGCGCGTCGAGTACCTCGTCCATCGCCCGATGCAGCGCGGGGATCGGATACTCGCCTTCGGCCACATAGCGCTGCCAGCGTTGTTGCGTCTGGTGCCAGAGCAGCGCGGCGAACAGGAAGCCGGGCGACACCGTCTTGCCGGCGCGCACGCGTGCGTCGGTGTTGGTCAGCGACAGGGTGATGAATTTCTCGCTGTGCGCCTGCTCCAGCGCCACGTCGAGCAGGGGCAGCAGGTCGCGATGCAGGCCTTCGGCGCGCAGCCGGGTCAGGCAGGCGAGCGCGTTGCCCGACAGCAGCAGCTTCAGGATCTCGTCGAAGACCCGCGCGGCAGGCACGTTGTTGATCAATTCGGCGAGGCTCGCGATCGGTTCCCGGGTCGCGGCTTCGATCTCGAAATCGAGCTTGCCGGCGAAGCGCACGACCCGCAGCATGCGTACCGGGTCCTCGCGGTAACGGGTGGCCGGGTCGCCGATCATGCGGAGCAGCCGGGCACGCATGTCCGCCATGCCCTGGTGATAGTCGAGCACCGTCTGCGATGCCGGGTCGTAATACATCGCGTTGATCGTGAAATCGCGGCGGCGCGCGTCCTCGTGCTGCTCGCCCCAGACGTTGTCGCGCAGCACGCGGCCGCTCGCGTCCACCGCGTGCAGGCGGCGGTCCGGATCCTCGCGCCGGCGGCGGCGACCCCGATCGCCCCGGTCACGCTCGCCCCGGTGGTGCGTGCCGCCGCCCGGGCGTTCGCCGGCCCGTGCGTCGTTGCCCCGCGTCTCGTTTGCGTCGTCGGTCGCGTCGTCGTCCTGATCGGCCGCCAGCAGGTCTGCCTCAAGCGGCGCGCTCACATAGGCCGCGGCGGTCGCGTTGGTGCCGATGTCGGCCGCCTGCGTGGCAAGACGGGTGGCCGTGCGCTCGGCGCCATCCGCGTCGACGGCGGCCTGCACCGCGTTGGCCGCCGCGGTGGCCGCCTCGGCGACCGGATCGACCAGCGCGCGGAACGTCGACACCTCGATGATTTCCTGACCGAACTGCACGTGGACGATCTGAAAGCGTCGGCCGATGATGCGCGCGCGGCGGAACAGGCGCTGTACCTGATCGGGCGTCGCGTCGGTGGCGACGTCGAAATCCTTCGGCGCGACGCCGAGGAGCAGATCGCGTACCGCGCCGCCGACGATGAAGGCCCGGAACCCCGCTTCCTGCAGCCCCTGGGTGACCCGCACCGCATTGCGCGAGATCAGCGCGGGATTGATGCCGTGGACGCCCGCCGGAATCACGACGGGCACGTCGGGCACGTTCGCGTCCGCCGGGGCCGACGCGCGCGCGACGGCTCGGGTCTCGTTCGCGGGCGCGACGGGCACGCTCGCCGGCGGCGTCTCCATCGCGACGGATTCCGCCGGCGCGGCGGCGGCGCGTGCCGTGGCCGGCCGGGCGGTGCGGCGTTTCACGACCGGGTCGCGTCCCTGATAGGTGGACGCGGGCGCGGGCGGCATGGAATCGGACACGGCAGCGATGCCCACTCCCGCCTCGGTGGCGGCCGCCTTGGCGGGGCGACGGGTGGCGAGGCGCGGTTTCGCGGGCCTGGCCGCGGCGTCTGCGCCCGCTTCGGCAGCCTTCGCCCCTGCCGACGCCCGGGCCGTGGCACGGGGTTTCGCCGGCGGCGCGGCGTCGACATCCGTCTCGGCCGCTTCGACGGCAGGCGCGCCCTCCGCCGCCGCAGGCTTGGCGCGTCGGGTCGCGCTGCGCGGTTTCGCCGGCGCGGCACTGGTTTTCTCCTCGGCGGGCGCGGCGGCGGGCACGCCGTCCACTGCCGCCGGGGGCTTGGCGCGACGCGCCGGGCTGCGCGGTTTCGCCGGTACGGCCTCGGTGTTCGCGTCGGCGGCGGCCTCGGCGGTGGGCGCGTCGGTGGTCGCCGGGGCCGCCGCGCGACGCCGGCGCGCCGGGGTCTTTGCGGGTGCCGCGGTATCGGCCGCGGGCGCGTCGGCCGGCGTGTCGGACGTTTCGTCGGAACGGCCCAGGAGTTTGCGGATAAGTTTCGTAATCACGTCAGTGGAAAAGTTCGAGAGTGCGCCAGCCGTGTGCTTTCGCATGAGCGCGCAGCGTGTCGTCAGGGTTGGTCGCCACCGGATCGCTTACTTTCTCGAGCAGGGGGATGTCGTTACGCGAATCACTATAGAAAAAGCTTTGCTCGAAATCCGCGAGCGTCTTGCCCCGGGTCGCGAGCCACTGCTGCGTGCGGGTGATCTTGCCTTCCCGAAAACTCGGCTCGCCCGCGATCTCGCCGGTGAAACGTCCGCGCGGCGCGCCGCCCTCGGTCGCGAGATCGATCGCGATCAGGTTGTCGATGCCGAGCGCGCGCGCGATCGGGCCGGTGACGAAGGCGTTGGTCGCCGTGATCACGCAGCACAGGTCACCACGCGCCTGATGCCCGGCCACCAGCGCCAGCGCTTCGGGACGGATCGCGGGCGTGATCACCTCGGCCATGAATTGCCGGTGCCAGTCGTCGAGCGTATCGCGCGCGTGGCGCGTCAACGGCGCGAGCGCGACGCGCAGATAGGCATGAATGTCGAGGCAGCCGTTCTGGTAGTCCGCGTAGAAGCGTTCGTTGTCGCGCGCGAACTGCGCGGCGTCGACGAGGCCGAGCTTGATCATGAAACGTCCCCACTCGTGATCGCTGTCGGTGGGGATCAGGGTATGGTCGAGGTCGAAGAGAGCGAGTCTGGTCATGTATTGGAATTCTACTTGATGCGGCCCGGTCTTTCCCGACCGGATCGTGCGTGACGGCGGCGGGTTGCGCCGGGCGAGGTAGGGCGCGCGGTGGGCGGGACGGGCGCCGGCGCGGCGGCGTCCGCGGCGCTGGCATCCGCTGTCGGCGAAAACGACGCCGTGGCGGCAGGCAGCGCGGGCGCGGCATGGTCGCGCGCGGCGAGCATCGCACGCAGCAGCGGCAGGGTGATCGCACGCTTGCGTTCCAGCGAAAACCGCTCGAGCGCGTCGAGTTGCCGTTTCAGGCTCGGCATGTCGCGCTCGAAGTGATTGAGCAGATAGGGCGGCACGTCGGCGGCGAGCGCCAGGCCGCGCTCGCGCGCGGCGATCGACAGCGCCGCGCTCTTCTCGTCGTCGCTGAGCGGCGCCAGGCGATAGACCAGGCCCCAGCCAAGACGGGTACGCAGGTCGTCGCGGATCGTCAGGCCCATCGGCGGCGCGGCGCCGGTGGCGACGAACACGACTTTCGGGTCCGCGCGCACCTCGTTGAACAGGTTGAAGGTGGCGATCTGGCGTGCCGGGGGCAACCGGTCGCAGTCGTCGATCGCGTACAGCGCCACCTGCGGATCGAAGGCGAAATTCGACAGCGGGCTCTGCGGCACCAGCAGCCGGGCCCGCTGCTCCGGCGCGGCCTGGCAGAGCGCGCGCAGCAGGTGGCTGCGTCCGGAGCCGGGGTCGCCCCAGATGTAGAACACGCGTTCGGCCGGCGCGCGCGCCATCCGCCCGTCGTCGTCGGGCGAGGGCAGGTCGTCGGGCGACGCGAGCAGGGTGCGTCGCAGCCCATGCAGGCGCGCGACCAGTTCCGCGTTCGGACCCGCGACGAAATTGTCGAAGGTCTCGGGAGGCGGTGTACCCAGGTCGAGGAGAAGTTGGCGTGACACCGTCGATTTGTGTAAGGGGAACCGGACAGCCCGGCGTCTGCATGGGTTAAAATCCGCATTCTACCGAACCTTCCCGCTTCCCCGTCATGAACCAACCGAAAGACTCCCTCGACGCGCAGCCGACGCCGTCCGCTCCGCCCGCGCCGCCCACGGGACTGTCCTACCGCGATGCCGGCGTGGATATCGATGCCGGCGACGCGCTCGTCGACCGGATCAAGCCGCTCGCCAAGCGCACGATGCGCGAAGGCGTGCTCAACGGCATCGGCGGTTTCGGCGCGTTGTTCGAGATACCGAAGCGTTACAAGGAGCCCGTGCTCGTGTCGGGAACCGATGGCGTGGGCACGAAGCTGCGCCTGGCGTTCGATCTGAACCGCCACGACACCGTCGGTCAGGATCTGGTCGCGATGAGCGTCAACGACATCCTGGTGCAGGGCGCCGAACCCCTGTTCTTCCTCGATTACTTCGCCTGCGGCAAGCTCGACGTGGACACCGCGGCGCGTGTCGTCGGCGGCATCGCCACCGGCTGCGAACTCGCCGGCTGCGCGCTGATCGGCGGCGAAACGGCGGAAATGCCCGGCATGTACCCGGACGGCGAATACGACCTGGCGGGTTTCGCGGTCGGCGCGGTCGAGAAAAGCCGGATCATCGACGGGCGCGACATCGCTTCCGGCGACGTGGTGCTGGGTCTCGCCTCCAGCGGCATCCATTCGAACGGCTATTCGCTGGTGCGCAAGATCATCGAGCGCGCCGCGCCCGACCTCGACGCGGATTTCGACGGCCGGTCGCTCGCCGACGCGCTGATGGCGCCCACCCGCATCTACGTGAAGCCGGTGCTCGCGCTGCTCGAGAAGATCGCGGTGAAGGGCATCGCCCACATCACCGGCGGCGGTCTCGTCGAGAACATTCCGCGTATCCTCGGCGACGGCCTGAGCGCCGAACTCGATCATCGCGCCTGGCCGCTGCCGCCGTTGTTCCAGTGGCTGCAGCAGCATGGCGGCGTCGCCGATGCGGAAATGCACCGGGTCTTCAACTGCGGGATCGGCCTGGTGATGGTCGTATCGGCCGGCGATGCGGCCGCGGCGAGCGCGCTGCTGGCGGCGGCGGGCGAGACCGTCTGGCAGATCGGCCAGGTACGCGCGCGCGCCGAGGGCGAGGCGCAGACCGTCGTCGTCTAACGTCGCAATGATGGGTGAGGGGCGCCGTCCCAGCGCGCCTCGATCGCGTCCGCGGCCCGTGCGACGGTGTCGGGCGCGCTGCAATCCACCACCTGCCGCCCGGTGAAGCTGCGCAGCCAGGTCAACTGGCGCTTGCACAACTGGCGGGTCGCGAAGACACCCTTGTCGCGCATGATTCGCCATGCCTCGGGGCCGTCGGGCCCGTCCAGATAGTCCCAGACCTGCCGGTACCCCACGCAGCGCATCGCCGGCAGCGCCGCGGTGAGATCGCCGCGCGCGCGCAGGCGCGCCACCTCGTCGACGAGTCCCCCCGCCAGCATCGCATCGAAGCGCGCCTCGATGCGCCGGTGCAGCACCGACCGGTCCGAGGGCTCCAGCGATACGGGTACGAAATGCGTCTCCCCGGCCGTATCGGTATCCGGCGCGGGTTTCGCGAGCAGCGCCGACAACGTCTCGCCACTCAGCATCCACACTTCGAGCGCGCGCTGGATGCGCTGCGCGTCGTTCGGGGCAAGACGGGCGGCGGTCTGCGGATCGTGCACGGCCAGGCGCGCGTGCAGCGCGGGCCAGCCGCGTGTCAGCGCCTCGGCGTCGAGCGTGGCGCGCAGCGCCGGATCCGCGCCCGGCAACGCCGCGAGCCCCTGCGTCAGCGCCCGGTAGTAGAGCATGGTGCCGCCGACCAGCAGCGGCAGCGCGCCGCGCGCGAGGATCTCGGCGCTCAGCCGCAAGGTGTCCGCGCGGAATTCGGCGGCCGAATACGCCTCGGCCGGATCGCGAATGTCGATCAGGTGATGCGGCGCCAGCGCGCGTTCGGCGGCCGTCGGTTTCGCGGTGCCGATGTCCATGCCCCGGTAGACGAGCGCCGAATCGACGCTGATGATTTCCACCGTCTGACCGCGCGCGGCACGACGGCGGGCCACCTCCAGCGCGGCGGCGGTCTTGCCCGAGGCGGTCGGGCCCAGCAGGCAGACGATGTCGGTGCCCGGTGCATGCGCAGTCATGAGGTCCGCCTCATTGGCCGCGCATGAAGAGCCGGTCGAGATCGCCGATCGTCAACTGGTACCAGGTGGGGCGCCCGTGATTGCACTGGTCGGCGCGTTCGGTCGCCTCCATCTGACGGAGCAGCGCGTTCATCTCGTCGAGCGTCAGCCGCCGGTTCGCCCGCACCGCGTGGTGGCAGGCGAGCGTGCCGAGCAGCGCGTGCTGGTGTTCGGTCAAGACCCGGGAACCGCCCCAGGCCTGCAGATCCGCAATCAGCGAGCGCGCCAGCAAGACCAGGTCCGCATCCTTGAGCAGGGCCGGGACGGCGCGGATCGCCAGCGTCGTCGGCGAGATCGGCGCGATGTCGAACCCCAGGACATCGAGCGTCGCGCGGTTTTCCTCGACCGTGCCGATCTCGATCGGATCGGCCGGCAGCGAGACGGGAATCAACAGCGGCTGGACCGCGATCGCACGATCGGCCAGCGCGGTCTTGAACTGTTCGTAGAGAATGCGTTCGTGCGCCGCGTGCATGTCGACGATGATCATGCCGCGCGTGTTCTGCGCCAGCACGTAGACGCCGTGCACCTGTCCCAGGGCGAAACCCAGCGGATGGTCCTCGTCGTCGCCGGTCTGGCCGAACGGCATGCGCGGGATGCCATCGACGCCCGGCATACCGGCAGGGCCGTTCGCCGGTGCGCTGACGCCATTGCCGTCATTGCCGCCGCCGTAGACCGGCGCATCGCCTTCGGCCGCGAACAGCGGCGAGGCACGGCGCTCGCCGCCGAACGACGGGGCGCCCGACGGGGCCGTGCCCGGCTCGCGGCGGCCGAACAGTGCGTCGTAATGCGAAAGGGTCGATCCGCCCGTCTGACCGATCGGCAGCGACGGTTGGAAACGCGGTTGCGGCAACCAGGTGCTCGACCCCTGGCCCGGACGCGTGCCCGATGCGGTGAAAGCGCCTCCGCCAGAGCCGGACGTGCCGCCGGAGGGCGCACCGCCGGAGGGCGCGCCGCCGGAGGGCGCGCCGCCAAAGGGCGCTCCGCCAGAGGGCGCGCCGCCAAAGGGCGCACCGCCAAAGGGCGCACCGCCAAAGGGCGCTCCGCCAAACGACGTCACCGACGCCGCGCCGTCCGCCGTGGCGGCGAGCGAGGCCGCGTGGCCCGCGTCGGCGGTCTGTGCGGACTCGCCGGCGTGCCGGGCCAGCGCCCGTTGCACCGCATGGAACACGAACTGGTGGATCGCGCGCGAGTCGCGGAACCGCACTTCGATCTTCGACGGATGGACGTTGACGTCGACGGCCTCGGGCGGCAGGTCGAGGAACAGCACATAGGCCGGGAAACGGTCGCCGTGCAGCACGTCCTGGTAGGCGGCGCGCACCGCGTGTCCGAGCAGGCGGTCACGCACGAAGCGGCCGTTGACGAAGAAGTATTGCTGGTCCGCGCGCCCCCTGCTGGTGGTCGGCAGCCCCGCGCAGCCGACCACCGCGATGGGCCCGGCGGTCTCGTCGACCGGCAGATAGGCATGCGCGAAACCCTCGCCCATGACCTTGGCGATGCGCTGCATCGGTTCGGCCAGGTTCCAGTGCTCGACCGCGCGGCCGTTGTGCAGGACCGAGATCGCCACCGCCGGAAACGACAGCGCCGCGCGCCGCACGACTTCCAGGCAATGGCCGAATTCGGTCTGCTCGCTCTTCAGGAACTTGCGCCGCGCCGGGGTGTTGAAATACAGCTCACGCACCTCGATGGTCGTGCCGACCGCGCCGGCCGCAGGGGTCAGCGCGCCGGTGTCGGCATCGATCCGGGTAGCGTGCGCGCTCTCCGCGGTGCGGCTCGTCACCGACATCTGCGCGACCGAGGCGATCGAGGCCAGCGCTTCGCCGCGAAAGCCGAGCGTGGCCACCGCTTCGAGTTCGTGCAGCGAGCGGATCTTGCTCGTCGCGTGCCGCAACAGCGCGAGCGGCAGTTCCCCGGCCGGGATGCCGCTGCCGTCGTCGGTGATGCTGATGCGCTTGACGCCGCCGCCCTCGAGCACGACCCGCAGCGTGCGCGCGCCGGCGTCGAGCGCATTCTCGACCAGTTCCTTGACCACCGACGCCGGGCGCTCCACCACCTCGCCCGCGGCGATCTGGCTGACCAGCTGGTCCGGCAGGGCCTGGATCGCGCGCGGCGCGGGCATGACGCGCGGCGTGCCGCCGGATGCGGGGGCGGCACCGGGTTCGAGGGCCGCGCCGGCTTCAGCGGCGGCGCCAGCGCCAGCGGCCGCGTCGGCTCCAGGGGTCGCGCCGGCGGCGGGGCCGGCACCGGCACCGACACCGACACCGACGTCGGATGCGTCCGGCGGAGGCAGGGGCGTCAGGGGATCGACGGCGGACGCGTCGGGCGAAGGAGGGGGGGATCGGTCGGACATTCACCGATTATAACGAACGGCATCCGTCGATGCGCCGGTGAAACTTCAGTCCGCGGGACGCTTTCCGGTATGATTGGGCACCGCTTTTTCCCCACCGACCTCACCGAAATAGGCCGCGCTTTGGACACGTTTTTGCAGTTTGTCGGGATGCTGATCCATATCGACAAGTTTCTCGGCATTTTCATTCAGCATTACGGCGGCTGGGTCTACGCCATTCTCTTCCTGATCGTTTTCTGCGAAACCGGTCTGGTGGTGTTGCCGTTCCTGCCCGGGGACTCGCTGCTGTTCATCGCCGGCGCGTTCGCGGCGAGCGGCGCGATGTCCCTCGGCATGCTGTTCGTGCTGCTGTTGCTGGCGGCCGTGCTCGGCAACACGTTGAACTACCTGATCGGGTCCTTCATCGGGCCGAAGGTATTCGATTCGAACTGGCGTTTCCTCGACCGCGACGCGTTGCGCAAGACGCACGGTTTCTACGAACGCCATGGCGGCAAGACGCTCGTGCTCGCCCGTTTCGCGCCGGTCGTGCGCACGTTCGCGCCGTTCATCGCCGGGGTGTCCGGCATGAGCATGGTGCGTTTCCAGGCGTTCAACGTGCTGGGTGCGGTGCTGTGGGTAGGTGCGCTGGTGATCGCCGGCTATTTCTTCGGCAATCTGCCGTTCGTGCGCCAGTACCTGAACGTGATCGTCCTGGTCGGCGTGTTCGCGGCGGTCGTGCCGCTCGCGGCCGGCGCGATCTGGAAGCTGTTCAGGAAACCGCGCGGCGGCGTGCGCCCGAACTGAGCGCCGGCGCCGGGGTACGCCCGGGACGTCCTTCAGGCGCGGGGCCTCGGGCGCGAAACGTCACACCACCGTGTTTTTCGCCAGCGGCGGATGCGCGGCCAGGTACTTCTTGATACCGCGCAGGATGGCGTTCGCCATCTGATCGCGGTAATCCTCGTTCTTCAGCTTCGCCTCTTCCTCCGGGTTGCTGATGAAGGCGGTTTCCACAAGCACCGACGGGATGTCGGGCGCCTTCAACACCGCGAACCCCGCCTGTTCGACCGATCCCTTGTGCAGCTTGTTGATGCCGCCGATTTCGTTCAGCACGAAGCTGCCGTACTTCATGCTGTCGCGGATCTGCGCGGTGGTGGACATGTCCAGCAGCGCGCGCGTCAGGGCTACGTCCTGGATGCCGGCGGGTACGCCGCCGATGGTATCGGACGAATTCTCCTTGTTCGCCATCCAGCGTGCGGCGGCGCTGCTCGCGCCGCGGTCGGACAGCGCAAAGACCGAGGAGCCGCGCGCCTGCGGCGTCGTGAAGGCATCGGCGTGGATCGAGACGAACAGGTCCGCCCCGACGCGGCGCGCTTTCTGCACGCGCACATTGAGCGGCACGAAAAAGTCGTCGTCGCGCGTCATCATCGCGCGCATGTTCGGCTCGGCGTCGATCTTCTCGCGCAGCTTGCTGCCGATATCGAGCACGACATGCTTCTCGTGCATGCCGGTCATGCCGGTGGCGCCCGGGTCTTCCCCGCCATGACCCGGATCGATGGCGATGGTCAGAAGGCGCAGCGTCTTCGGCCCGGCCTTGCCCGGCCCCTTGAAGCCGTAGTCGTCGAGCGCCAGTTGCGGCGACAGCCGCCGCGACGGCGCGGCGACGGCGCCCGGCGGCAGGATCGGCTTCGCCTGCGCGAGCACCGGCGGGGCCGGCATCGCGGGAGCCACCGGGGCGCGCGGCGTGCCGTTTTGTGCCTGTGCATAACGCTGGAAGAACGTCTCGGGATCGTCGCCCGATGCCTGCGGCCCGGACAGCGTGGTCTGCGGCGGCGTGGATTGCTGCGCCAGCGCCTGCTCCTTGCCCTGGCTTTTCTGCAGCAGCGCGAGCAGGGGGTCGGGCGCGACGGACGGGTACAGGTCCAGCACCATTCGGTGCCGGTAATTGCTGACCGGCGGAAGCGTGAAGGATTGCGGCTTGACCGCCATCTTCAGATCGAAGACGAGGCGCACCACATGCGGCTGGAACTGGCCGACGCGCACCTTTTCGATCTGCGGATCGTTCGGCGCGATCTTCGCGACCAGATCGCGCAGGGGTTTGTCGAGGTCGATGCCCTCGAGGTCGACGACCAGACGGTCGGGATTCGCCAGCAACTGCTGCTGGAATTTCAATTCCTGGTCGGACTCGATCGTCACCCGGGTGTAGTCCTCGGCCGGCCAGACCCGCACCGCCATCACCGAGGCGGCGCGGGCGAGGCCCGGCGCGAGCGCGAGCGCGAAGGTGGATGCGCCCGCGTACAGCATCTTGCGGCGTCCCCAGCTGTGGGGGGCCGACGCGGCGGATTCGATGGAACGAAACGGCTTGATCAGCATGGTGGAGCGATATTAGCAGGCAACAGCATGGAGACAGGTCCTCCCGGCGTCGGTGAAGGCTTGCGCATGCAGCACGCGCGCCTCGCCGACGATCTCGAGGGTGAGCAGAACATCGGGCGTGCCGAGCACGCCGTCGGCGCGCTCCGGCCACTCGATCAGATGCAGCGCGTCGCGGTCGATATATTCGTCGAAACCCGCCTCGTGCCATTCGGCCGGGTCCGAAAAACGGTACAGGTCGAAATGGTGCACGTGCAGCGTGCCGTGTGCGAGGGGCAGGGCGTACGGCTCGACCAGCGTGTAGGTGGGGCTGCGTACCCGGCCCGCATGGCCCAGCGCGCGCAGCGTCGCGCGCACGAAGGCGGTCTTGCCGGCACCCAGGTCGCCGCTCAGGTGCACCCGCAGACCGCCGCGCCGCGGGTCGCCCGCGGGCGAAGGCGCCGCGTCGCGGCGCGCGGCAACCGCGCGCGCGAACCGGGCCGCGAGCGCATCGGTAGCCGCGGCGTCGGGCAGGTCGTAGCGGTATTCGTCAAGCGGGGAGGCGGGCATTGCGTAAAATGACGGCGATGAACTCATTGCTTCGAAAGCCGGGCGACGACGGAACCGGGGGCGCTGCGCCGGCGCCGGCCTGCGCCATGGAACCGCCGAACGTCGGTCGTTCCGTGGCGGCGTTGTCGGTGCCGGCGCTGGCGGAGCTGGCGACGCGCATCAAGACCTGGGGTCGCGAACTGGGCTTCGACGCCGTCGGCATCGGCGATATCGACCTGTCCGGCGCCGAGGAAGGGTTGCAGGCCTGGCTCGACGCAGGTTACCACGGCGACATGGATTATATGGAAAAACACGGCCTGCGGCGCGCCCGTCCAGCGGAGCTGGTGCCGGGAACGCTGCGGGTCATCAGCGTGCGGTTGCCGTATCTGCCGGGGGCGGTGTTGGCGGCAGGCCACGCGGATACGGCGCCGACGCCCGATTGGCGGGCCGGCGAGCGCGCGCGCCTTGCCGACCCGAGCGCCGCCGTGGTCTCCGTCTACGCCCGGGGACGCGATTATCACAAAGTGTTACGGCAGCGCCTGCAACGCCTGGCGGACCGCATCGCCGCCGCGATCGGTCCCTTCGGCCATCGCGTGTTCACGGACTCGGCGCCGGTGATGGAGGTCGAGCTCGCGCGCCGCGCGGGCGTCGGCTGGCGCGGCAAGCACACCTTGCTGCTGGCGCGCGATGCCGGCTCGTTCTTTTTCATCGGCGAGATGTACGTGGATCTGCCGTTGCCCACCGACATGGCCACCGCCGCCGCCCCCCTGCCGCCGGCCGATGGCGCCCATTGCGGCGCGTGCCGCCGCTGCATCGACGCCTGCCCCACCGGGGCGATCGTCGCGCCCTACCGGCTGGACGCCCGGCGCTGCATTTCCTATCTGACGATCGAGCACAAGGGCAGCATTCCGGAGCCGCTGCGCGCGGCCATCGGCAATCGCGTCTACGGCTGCGACGATTGCCAGACCGTCTGCCCGTGGAACAAGTTCGCCCAGGCCGCGCCGGTCGCGGATTTCGATACGCGCAACGGCCTGGACCGGGCATCGCTGCTCGATCTGTTCGGCTGGAGCGAGGCCGATTTCGATCGCCGCCTGGAAGGCAGCGCGATCCGCCGCATCGGCCATGCGCAATGGCTGCGCAATCTCGCGGTGGGATTGGGCAATGCACTGCGCGCGCCGCCACCCGCCGCGCCCGATGCCGCGCAACGGCAGGCGATCGTCGCGGCGCTGCATGGCCGGGCCGCGCACCCGTGCGCGACGGTGCGCGAACATGTCGAATGGGCGCTGTTGGCCGCCGAACCAATTCGATAGAATACGGCCTGACAGGATCGGTCCGTCCGGCCCGATCGCCGTACCCCGACGACCCGAACGCGAAGACAGGCATGACCGATGAATGACAGGGAGCAGGCGGCCCACGCGCCCGGCGGCGTCGACTTCGCCGATTCGCTCGATGCCGTCGATCCGGCGGCGCTCGCGCGCAGTACCTCGCTGATCGACGCGTTTTGCGACGCGCTGTGGCTCGAACACGGGCTGGCGCGCAATACGCTCGATGCCTACCGGCGCGATCTGCGGCTGTTCGCCGAATGGCTGGCCGCGCGTGACCGGCTCGCGCTCGATGTCCTGGGCGAACCGCATATGACCGCGTATATGGCCGCGCGCGGCCAGGGCCGGGCGACCTCGGCGAACCGCCGGCTGGCCGCGTTCCGGCGGTTTTACGGCTGGGCGTTGCGCGAGCGCCATGTCGCCAGCGATCCGACGCTGCGGCTGCGCGCGGCCAAGCAGCCGGCGCGTTTTCCGTCGACGCTGTCCGAAACGCAGGTCGAGGCCCTGCTGGGCGCGCCGGATCTGGCCACGCCGCTCGGACTGCGCGACCGCACGATGCTGGAGCTGATGTACGCGAGCGGCCTGCGCGTGTCCGAACTGGTGTCGCTCAAGACGGTGGAAGTCGGCCTGAACGAGGGCGTGGTGCGGGTGTTCGGCAAGGGCTCGAAGGAAAGGCTGGTGCCGTTCGGCGAAGAGGCGCACCGCTGGATTGCCCGGTATCTCGCCGACGCGCGCGGCGTCCTGATGGCCGGCCGCGGCAGCGACGCGCTGTTCGTCACCGGACGCGGCGAAGGCATGACGCGGCAGGCTTTCTGGTATCTGATCAAGCGTTACGCGCTGCTTGCCGGGGTGCACGTCCCCTTGTCGCCGCATACCCTGCGGCATGCGTTCGCGACGCACCTGCTGGATCACGGCGCGGACCTGCGCGCGGTGCAGTTGCTGCTCGGCCATGCCGACATCTCGACCACCCAGATCTATACCCATGTCGCGCGGGAACGTCTGAAGACGCTGCACGCGCAGCACCATCCGCGCGGCTAGGGGAAGAGGGGGGCATCCATGAAAAAAACGCATGTTTCCGAGACGCCCGCCACGCAATTCCTGCGGCGGCACGCGGTGGCTTTCGAAGGACACCCGTACGACTACGTCGAACACGGCGGCACCGCTGAGTCGGCGCGGCAACTGGGCGCCGACGAGCACGCGGTCGTCAAGACGCTGGTGATGGAAGACGAGGAGGGCCAGCCGTTGATCGTCCTCATGCATGGCGACCGCAAGGTCTCGACCAAGAACCTGGCGCGGCAGGTGGGCGCGAAACGCATCGCGCCGTGCAAGCCCGAGGTGGCCACGCGGCACTCGGGCTACCTCGTGGGCGGTACCTCGCCGTTCGGACTGCGCAAGGCGATGCCGGTCTATGTCGAGTCCGGCATTCTGGCGCTTGCGCGCATCCATATCAACGGCGGACGCCGGGGTTTCCTGGTCAGTCTGGCGCCGCGCGTGCTGGTGGACGTGCTCGGCGCGAAACCGGTCGAGTGCGCGATGGAAGGCTAGAGTACAATCCGGCCGGCGTCGGCACGCGGCCGCGACGATTTCCACGAAAAGAGGATCTTCCCGATGACCCACCTGCTTGTCGTTGTGCTGTCTTACCTGATCGGCTCGATTTCGTTCGCGGTGGTGGTCAGCGCGGCGATGGGTCTGTCGGACCCGCGCAGCTACGGTTCCGGCAACCCGGGCGCGACCAATGTATTGCGCAGCGGCAACAAGCAGGCGGCGGTCCTGACGCTGCTGGGCGATGCCTTCAAGGGCTGGTTCGCCGTGTGGCTGGTCAAGGTACTGGCGTCGCGCTACGGGCTCGACGCCACCGATGTCGCGCTGGCGGGGTTCGCGGTGTTCGTCGGCCATCTCTGGCCGGTGTTTTTCCGCTTCCAGGGCGGCAAGGGCGTGGCGACCGCCGCCGGTGTGCTGCTCGCCTTCGCCCCCTGGCTCGGGCTGGCGACGCTGGCGACCTGGCTGCTGGTCGCCTTCGTCTTCCGCTATTCCTCGCTGGCCGCGCTGGCCGCCGCCGTCTGCGCGCCGGTCTTCGCGGTGCTGCTGTTCGGCCCGGAGCGCATCGCGCTCGCCGTCACCGGCATGAGCCTGCTGCTGATCTGGCGCCACAAGAAAAACATCGGCAACCTGATCGCGGGCCGCGAAAGCCGCCTGGGCGCGAAGAAGACACCCACCCGGTCCTGACCGGGATCCGGCTTCGATCGCCCCAATCGTCCTCAATCGCGGAAGTTGTTGAAATCCAGCGGCGTGTCGACGATTTCCTTGCGCAGCAGGGCGATCGTCGCTTGCAGATCGTCGCGTTTGGTGCCGGAGACCCGCACCGCGTCGCCCTGGATGCTGGCCTGAACCTTGATCTTGCTGTCCTTGATCGTCTTGACGATCTTCTTGGCGAGATCGCCCGCCACGCCTTTCTTGATCGTGATCACCTGCTTGACACGGTCGCCGCCCATCTTCTCGACCTTGCCGTATTCGAGGAAACGCACGTCGACATTGCGCTTGGCCATTTTCGACAGCATCACGTCCTTCACCTGACCGAGCTTGAAGTCGTCGTCCGCGTGGGCCGTCAGTTCCTGTTCCTTGTGTTCGAGGCGGGAATCCGACCCCTTGAAATCGAAGCGCGTCGCGATTTCCTTGTTGGACTGCTCGACCGCGTTCTTTACTTCGATCATGTTCGCTTCACATACGACGTCGAACGTTGGCATGGTTTTTCCTCTTCAAGCGCCGCGCGGCCATCGGGGCCGTCGGCTCGTTATAATCACGGACTCCGTCATTTTACCGTCGCCACGGCCGTTGCCCTAGCGTCGGCACTCGCCGAACCCGCCCCATGTCCGAAATTCCTGCCGTCGCGTCCTCTTCGTCGCCCTCGTGCGGCGCGTTTCCGGGTTCGGGCGACGCCGCGCCGTTCACCGCGAATCTGGCGCTGCGCGCGCACAATACCTTCGGTTTCGACGTTCGGGCGCGCCTGGGGGTGGTCGTGCGCGACGCGGCGTCACTGCCGGTCCTGCTGGCGGACCCCCGGGTGCGGGGCCTGCGCCGTTTCGTGCTCGGCGGTGGCAGCAACATCGTGTTCACGGGCGATTTCGACGGTCTGATCCTGCGCATGGGCATTGCCGGGCGCCGCGTCGTCGCGCGGGAGGCGCACCGGGTGCTGATCGAGGCAGGGGCGGGGGAGAACTGGCACGATTTCGTCGCCTGGACGCTCGACCAGGGCTTTCCCGGCCTGGAGAATCTCGCGCTGATCCCCGGCACCGTCGGTGCCTCGCCGGTGCAGAACATCGGCGCCTACGGGCTGGAACTGGCCGACCGCTTTCATGCGCTGCGGGCCTACGACACCGAGACGGGTACCTTCCAGGATTTCGACGCCGCGCGTTGCGGCTTCGGCTATCGCGACAGCGTGTTCAAGCGTGAAGGGCGGGACCGCTACATCATCACCGCCGTCACGTTCGCGCTGCCGCGCCCATGGCGCGCGCGCGATACCTATGCCGATATCGCCCGCCAGCTCGCCAGGGACGGCACCCATGCCGGCGCCGGCACGGCGGCTCCCCGCCAGCCGCCCACGCCGCGCGCGATCTTCGACGCGGTGGTGCGGGTGCGCCGCGACAAGCTGCCCGATCCGGCACTGACCGGCAACGCCGGCAGCTTCTTCAAGAACCCGGTGGTGACGGCCGCGCATCATGCCCTGCTGCGGGAACGGGAGCCCGACCTCGTCGCCTATCCCCAGGCGGATGGCGCGTTCAAGCTGGCGGCGGGCTGGATGATCGATCGATGCGGCTGGAAAGGGCGCGCGCTGGGCGCGGCGGCGGTGCACGCGCGCCAGGCGCTGGTCCTCGTCAACCCGGGCACGGCGCGCGGTGCCGATGTGCTCGCACTCGCGCAGGCGATCGCGCGGGACGTCGAGCGCCGTTTCGGGGTGACGCTGGAAATGGAACCGTCGATCGTCTGAAGGATTCCTGGCGCCCCCCGGCGGGAGGCGCCAGCGGGACATCGCGGCGCGGCGCGGTGCCTCGTACCGGCGGTGTATCAGCCGCCGCGCTGGCGCCGCGCGTTCTCGGCGATGCGCATGCGCAACGCGTTGAGCTTGATGAAGCCGCCCGCGTCGGCCTGGTCGTAGGCGCCGCCGTCGTCGTCGAAGGTCGCGATGTTCTTGTCGAACAGGGTGTCCTTCGAATCGCGCGCCACCACCGACACGCTGCCCTTGTACAGCTTGACGCGGACCCAGCCGTTCACGCGCGCCTGCGTATGGTCGATCAGGACCTGCAGCGCCAGACGCTCCGGGCTCCACCAGTAGCCGTTATAGATCAGCGCCGCGTAGCGCGCGAGCAGGTCGTCCTTCAGATGCGCGACCTCGCGGTCGAGCGTGATCGACTCGATGCCGCGGTGCGCCTTCAGCAGGATCGTGCCGCCGGGCGTTTCATAGCAGCCGCGCGACTTCATGCCGACATAGCGGTTCTCGACGAGGTCGAGACGGCCGATGCCGTGCTTGCCGCCGACGCGGTTCAATTCCGTCAGCAATTCCGCCGGCGACAGGGCCTTGCCGTTCACCGCGATCGGATCGCCGTGCGCGTACTCGATGTCGAGATACTCGGGCGTGTCCGGCGCGTCTTCCGGCGCGACCGTCCAGCGCCACATGTCGGCTTCGGCTTCCGCCTTCGGGTCCTCGAGGTGACGGCCCTCGAACGAAATGTGCAGCAGGTTCGCGTCCATCGAATACGGGGCGCCGCCCTGCTTGTGCTTCATCTCGATGGGAATGCCGGCCTGTTCCGCATAGGTGAGCAGCTTCTCGCGCGACAGCAGGTCCCACTCGCGCCATGGCGCGATCACCTTGATGCCCGGTTCGAGGCCATAGTAGCCGAGTTCGAAACGGACCTGATCGTTGCCCTTGCCGGTCGCACCGTGCGATACCGCCTGCGCGCCGGTCTGGCGGGCGATCTCGATCTGGCGCTTGGCGATCAGCGGCCGGGCGATCGACGTGCCCAGCAGGTATTCGCCTTCATAGATCGCGTTCGCGCGGAACATCGGAAACACGAAGTCGCGCACGAACTCCTCGCGCAGGTCGTCGATGTAGATGTTTTCCGGCTTGATGCCCAGCTGGATGGCCTTTTTACGGGCCGGTTCCAGTTCCTCGCCCTGGCCGATGTCGGCGGTGAAGGTCACCACTTCCGCATCGTAATTGTCCTGCAACCACTTCAGGATGACGGAGGTATCGAGGCCGCCCGAATAGGCAAGCACGACTTTCTTGATATCGCTCATGATGAACTCTTGACTGGCGCAGAAGATGTGAACGGCGCCTCGCGGCCCCTGACGGGTGCGAGGAAAGACTCTATTTTGACATTTTTGCCGGTCGCGCCCAACAAATGAATATCGGGCCGGCCGGCCGTGGGGTCCGGCCTCGCCGGAACCCGGCGGGACTCAGTGACTGAGGCGCCCGAGCAGCAGGAATTCCATCAATGCCTTCTGCACGTGCAGACGGTTTTCCGCCTCGTCCCAGACGACGCTTTGCGGACCGTCGATCACCTCGGCGCTCACTTCCTCGCCACGGTGCGCGGGCAGGCAATGCATGAACAGCGCGTCGGGCGCCGCCACCGCCATCATGTCGGCATCGACGCACCAGTCGGAGAAGGCCTGCTTGCGTGCCTCGTTCTCCGCCTCGAAGCCCATGCTGGTCCAGACGTCGGTGGTCACCAGATGCGCGCCGCGGCAGGCCTCGAGGGGGTCGTCGACCACTTCGAGGCAGCCCGCCTGCGCGTCCGAGACGAGCGCCGGGTCGAGCCGGTAGCCGGGCGGGGTGGAGACGCGCAGCGTGAAGCCGAGGATGCGGGCCGCCTCGATCCACGTATAGGCCATGTTGTTCGCGTCGCCGATCCACGCCACCGTCTTGCCCTGGATCGACGAGCGCAACTCATGGAATGTGAAGATGTCGGCCAATACCTGGCACGGGTGGTATTCGTTGGTCAGGCCGTTGATCACCGGCACCCGGGAATGGGCGGCGAAGCGCTCGATGATTTCCTGGCCGAACGTGCGGATCATGATCACGTCGACCATGCGCGAGATCACCTGCGCCGCGTCCTCGATGGGTTCACCCCGGCCCAACTGCGTGTCGCGCGTGTTCAGGAAAACCGCGTGCCCGCCGAGCTGGTGTATGCCGGCCTCGAACGACAGGCGCGTGCGCGTCGAATTCTTTTCGAAGATCATCGCCAGCGTGCGATCGTGCAGCGGGTGGTACGTTTCGTACCGCTTGAACTTCTGCTTGAGGATGCGCGTGCGTTCGAGCAGATAGTCGTACTCGTCGAGCGTCAGATCCTCGAAGCGAAGGTAGTGGCGAATGGTCTTTTCGGTCATAGGGAGGCGGTGGCCCCGGGTCGGCGGCAGGATGGAAAACCGACGCAAT
Source organism: Robbsia betulipollinis (assembly GCF_026624755.1). Lineage (NCBI taxonomy): Bacteria > Pseudomonadati > Pseudomonadota > Betaproteobacteria > Burkholderiales > Burkholderiaceae > Robbsia > Robbsia betulipollinis. The sequence goes on along the minus strand of NZ_JAPMXC010000006.1, from coordinate 132,737 downwards.
CCACCGTTTTTTGCGGTTAACGTGTGAAAGCATAGAGGAATAACGGTGTTTTGACGAGTCCGCCGCGCTGGCCGCCATGCCGGGTATTCGCCTGGCGTTGCGCGCAGTGCCCCCTGCACACGGTATGGGACAGCCGAATCACGTTATAATCGGGACCTGAATCCGCTCTGCATCGGCTCGCGTCACTGCCTGCGACTTTGCTTCTTCCTGCCCGGCCGCGGATCCCCCTGGCGAACCCGACAGCCCGTCGCGCATCGTCGGAAGAGGGGGCCGCCGGAGGCTTCGGCAGAGGCTCCGCGTCGATGCCCGGCGGCTTCCGGTCCCGCTGGAAACACGATGGTCCCGCCGTCCCGTTCGATCCCCGCACTGCGCTGCATGGCACTGTCGCGCCGGGACCGGGAGCGTGCCGGAGCTTGTTTCCGCGACGGGTTTCATTGACGGATCGCCACGATGTCATCGCCTATGTCCGAAAGTCCAGCGCGCGAATATTTCATTCAGGGCATCACGTCGGACGGCAAGACCTTTCGTCCGAGTGACTGGTCCGAGCGGCTGGCGGGTGTGATGTCCTCTTTCGGTCCGGGTGCATCGGGCCCCAACGCGCGGCTTAAATATTCGCTCTACGTACGGCCGATCATGCTGGGCGACGTCAAGTGCGTCGTCGTCGACGAGCGTCTGCAGGAATCCCAGAAAATGGCGTTCGATTTCGTGATGAACTTCGCGAAGGACAACGATCTGGTGGTGACCGAGGGATGTCTGATCTTCGAGGATCGGCCCCGGCCCTGAGCCGATGCGACGTCAGCGCGTCGCGTCAGCGTGTCGCCATCGGCCGGGCGACGGCAAACGGGCGACGGCAAACGGGCGGGGAGAAAGGCGGGCGGTTTCGCACGATGCCGCGTCACCAATGCAAAAAGCCCGTTTTAACGGGCTTTTTCGCGACCGGCCGGGCTTCAATGCATTCTTGAAGGCCCGCTGCGGCTTCAGGCCTGTGCGGCGGCCTGACCTTCGGTTGCGTGCTTCTTCAGGCGTGCGGCCAGACGGCTCTTCAGGCGCGCGGCCTTGTTCTTGTGGATCACGCGCTTGTCCGCCATCGTGTCGAGCGTCTTCGCCGACAGCTTGAACGCGTCGGTGGCCTTCGCCAGGTCGCCCGCCGTGATGGCCTTGACGACGTTCTTGACGGAGGTGCGCGCCTGCGAGCGCTGCGCGGAGCGCAGGGCATTGCGTTGCTTGCTTTGACGAGCGCGTTTGATAGCTTGGGCAGTATTGGCCATGAGAGGTACCTTGTCCTGTTTTTTCAGTTCCGGCGCCGGTTTTCGATGAGTCGACGCCGGGTTATGTACCGTCCCTGGGCATACCTGAGCGATAAGACCGATGAAAATCGATGATCGTCGAGCGCTGCCAGCTGGGTACTTTATTCAAACCCGCGAAACCGAAAATAACCGGAGAAGCGAAAAGGGATGATTCGAAACCGCTAAGTATAGCTGGTTTCGCCCGTCCCGGGCAAGCATTGCTGCGACCGCGGGCGGGATCGTTCGTTGGGTACGTATAATAGCCGCAACATGAATCTACTCAAAGCCCTTCTCACGGTCAGCGGTTTCACCCTGCTGTCCCGCATCACCGGACTCGCGCGCGAAACCCTGATCGCCAGGGCGTTCGGCGCCAGCATCTATACCGACGCCTTCAACGTCGCGTTCCGGATTCCCAACCTGCTGCGGCGGCTGTCGGCCGAGGGCGCGTTCTCGCAGGCCTTCGTGCCGATCCTCGCCGAATTCAAGAACCAGAAAGGGCACGATGCGACCAAGGCGCTGGTCGACGCCACCGCGACGGTGCTCGCCTGGGTGCTGGTGCTGCTCTCGATCGCCGGCATCCTCGGTTCGACCTGGGTCGTGTACGCGGTGGCAACCGGCCTGCGGCACGAGGGCCAGGCCTTTCCGGTGGCGGTGCACATGACCCGCATCATGTTCCCGTACATCACGCTGATCTCGCTCACCTCGCTGGCCGCGGGCGTGCTCAATACGTATAGAAACTTTTCGGTGCCGGCGTTCGCGCCGCTGCTGCTCAACGTCAGTTTCATCGTCGCGGCCCTGTTCGTCGGGCCGCATCTGCAAACGCCCATCTATGCGCTGGCGCTGGCGGTGGTGGTGGGCGGTTTCCTGCAACTCGCGGTACAGATTCCGGCCCTGATGAAGATCGGCATGGTGCCGCGCATCGGCTTCAACCCCTTCGCCGCGCTGCGGCATCGCGGCGTCAAGCGCGTGCTGGTCAAGATGGTGCCGGCGACTTTCGCCGTCTCGGTCGCGCAGCTCAGCCTGATCATCAATACCAATATCGCTTCGCGGCTGGCGGCGGGAAGCGTTTCCTGGTTGTCGTATGCGGACCGCCTGATGGAATTCCCGACCGCGCTGCTGGGCGTCGCGCTCGGCACGATCCTGTTACCCAGTCTGTCGAAGGCGCATTCCGACAGCGACCCCGGCGAATATTCCTCGCTGCTCGACTGGGGCCTGCGGCTCACCTTCCTGCTCGCCGCGCCCAGCGCCGTCGCGCTGTTCGTCTACGCCACGCCGCTGACGGCCACGCTCTTCAATTACGGGCACTTCGTCGGGCACGACGTCCTCATGGTCGCGCATGCGCTGACCGCATACGGCGTGGGGCTGCTCGGCCTGATCCTGATCAAGATCCTGGCGCCGGGCTTCTACGCGAAGCAGGACATCAAGACGCCGGTGAAGATCGCGGTGGGCGTGATGATCGCGACGCAGTTGTGCAACTACGCGTTCGTGCCGCTCTTCGCGCATGCCGGTCTGGCCTTGTCGATCGGCGTGGGGGCCAGCCTGAACGCGGCCCTGCTGTTCATCGGGCTGCGCCTGCGCGGCCTGTACCAGCCGTCCCCGGGATGGGGCAAGTTCTTCATCCAGTTGCTGGGGGCATGTCTGGTGCTCGCCGGCGTGATGCTGTGGTTCGCGCAGACCTTCGACTGGATCGCGCTGGGCCGGACGCCGCTGCTGCGCATCGCGCTGCTGGGCGCCAGCCTGGTGGTCTGCGCCGCGCTGTATTTTGTCATGCTGATGACGATGGGCTTCAAATACAGCTACTTCCGACGGAGAGTGACGTGACCCAATCCACCCGGATGCTGGACTATTTCGCGGCGCTGGTCGCCGAGGACGAGGGGCTGCCGCTGACGGAAGCGGCGTTGTCGCTGGCGCAGGACGCGTATCCGGATCTGGACATGCAGGGCACGCTCGCGGAAATCGACGCGCTGGTCGACCGTTTGAAGAAACGCCTGGCCAAGGATGCGGGCCTCGCGCAGAAACTGCCGTTGCTGAACCGCTTCTTCTTCCGCGAACTGGGATTTGCCGGAAACCAGAACGATTTCTACGATCCGGACAACAGCCACCTCAATGTGGTGCTGCGCAAGCGGCGCGGGATTCCGATCTCGCTCGCGGTACTTTATCTGGAAATGGCGCAGCAACTGCAACTGCCGGCGGGCGGCGTCTCGTTTCCCGGGCACTTCATGCTGCGGGTGACGTTGCCGGCCGGCGAGGTGATGCTCGACCCGATGAGCGGCGAATCGCTCTCCGAGGCGCAGTTGATGGACCGGCTCGATCCGTATCTGTCGCGGCGGGGCGAGCCGATCGGTGGCGCCTTGCGCGCGCTGTTGCAGCCGGCGACCGCGCGCGAGATTCTGGCGCGCATGCTGCGCAATCTGAAAAGCATCTATCTGCAAACCGAACGCTGGCAACGGCTGCTCGCCGTCCAGCAGCGGCTGGCGATCCTGCTGCCCCAGGATATCGAGGAGCGGCGCGACCGCGGCCTGGCGTTCGCGCGCCTGGACTATCTGCGGCCCGCGATCGAGGATTTGCAGGCCTATCTGGGCGAGTGCCCGGCCGCGGAGGATGCGACCGTCATCGAATCGCAACTGGTGGACCTGCGCCGCCGCGTGCAGCAGGCCAGCGAGGGGCCCCGTTGAACAGGGGCCGGAACCAGGCGCTCAGTCCTGCAGCGCCGTGACCACGCGGCTGCGGATTTCGTCGACCGAACCCTCGCCCGAGATGCAGCGGTACGCCGGCGCCGGCATGGTATCGCCCTTGCCCGACTGCGCCCACTGCTGATAGTAGTCGACCAGCGGGCGGGTCTGCGCGTTGTAGACATCGAGGCGCTTGCGGACCGTTTCCTCATGATCGTCGGTGCGCTGGATCAGCGCTTCGCCGGTCTCGTCGTCGAGGCCCTCGACCTTCGGCGGCTGATACGCGATGTGATAGGTGCGTCCCGACGCGGCATGCACGCGCCGCCCGCTGATGCGCTGGATGATGGCGTCGAAGGGCACGTCGATCTCCAGTACATGGTCGATCAGCACGCCGCTGCTGCGCAGGGCTTCGGCCTGCGGGATGGTGCGCGGGAAGCCGTCGAACAGATAACCGTTCGCACAATCCGCTTCCTTCAGCCGCTCCTTGACCAGACCGATGATCAATTCATCCGTTACCAGTTCGCCGGCGTCCATGAAGCGCTTGGCCTCCAGGCCGAGCGGTGTGCCGGCTTTCACTGCCGCGCGCAGCATGTCGCCCGTGGAGATCTGGGGAATGCCGTACTGTTCCTTGATGAAGGTAGCCTGGGTACCTTTGCCCGCGCCGGGCGCGCCTAGCAGGATCAAACGCATGACGGTGACTCCGTTTACATAGATGGGAATAGGGCAGGCAAGCGGCGGCGGCTCGCGGGCCGGCGGGTGCAGAGAGCGGGTCTGACCAGGCGGGGACGACACGCCGGACATCCAACGGCAGGCTGCACGCGGTTCGGTGCGACACGAAGAAGCGCGACCGGGAAGGGATGACGTCACCCCCCCGGTCGCGCGGGTCCCGCGCGCTCGCCGCTTGCGTGAGCGTCGATTATGCCACGGTTGATTCGCCGCTCGCGGCGAAAGCGGCGCGGGCGCGTGCCAGATCCTCGGGCGTATCGACGCCCGGAGGCGGTGCGGATTCGGTGATTTTCACGGCGATGCGCTCGCCATGCCAGATGGCGCGCAGTTGCTCCAGAGACTCCGCGCGCTCCAGCGGCGAGGCCGACAGGCTCGGGTAGCGGCGCAGGAAGCCGGCCCGGTACGCGTAAATTCCGATATGCCGGTATACGAGGCCCGGCGCACCAGCGGCGGCGGCGGCGGCGGCGGCGGCGGCGGCGGCGGCGGCGGCGGCGGCGCCGATGCGACCATCGGACGCGGCCGCGGCAACGCCGGGCGGGGCGTAATCGTCCCGGAACCAGGGAATCGGCGCGCGGGAGAAATAGAGCGCGACGCCGCGCGCGTCGATCACCACCTTGACCGCGTTCGGATCGAAGATCTCGGCGCGCGTGGCCACCGGGTGCGCGGCGGTGGCGATCGCGCAGTCGGGATGGTCGGCGAGGTGGCGTGCGACGTCGCCGATCAGGGCCGGGTCGATCAGGGGTTCGTCGCCCTGGACATTGACGACGATCGTGTCGTCGGGCCAGCCGAGCCGGCTGGCCACTTCCGCGAGCCGGTCGGTTCCCGACGGATGGTCCGCACGCGTCAGCAGCACGTCGAAATCGTGCGCGGCAACGGCGTCGCGGACCTGCGGCGAATCCGTGGCGACGATGACCTGGACCGCGCCCGAGCGTCGGGCCCGCTCGGCGACGTGCACCACCATCGGCCGCCCGCCGATATCGGCAAGCGGCTTGTTCGGCAGGCGGGTCGAACCCAGCCGCGCCGGCACCACGGCGACGAACGGCGGCGTGCTGCTCTCCACCGCGGCGCGTGTCACAGCGGAGCGCTGGGCGTGCTGAGCGGAGCGGGGATGCCTTCCGGATCCACGCGGCGGCCATCGACGGTCGTACGGGCTTCGTCGGCGAGCATCACCGGAATGCCGTCCTGGATCGGATAGGCGATTTTGTCGACCGCACACACCAGTTCCTGCGCGGCACGGTCATATTTCAGGGCACCCTTGCACAAAGGGCATACCAGGATTTCAAGCAGGCGAGCGTCCACGGACCTTCTCCACAACAAGCGCTATCAGACGGGGGTCGAGCACCCCCCGGACGGGGACGGCCCACAAGCGGCCATCGTGCCAACCGCCGCATTTTACCGCATCCTTTTCGGTCACCAGGATCGCATCCGCCGGCTCCGCCGCGAAAGGGTTGTGCGCGAAATGATGGTGATCCGGAAAAGCGCGGGTGAACGGGCGGATGCCGTGCGCCCGCAGCATCGCGAAAAACCGTTCCGGCGCGCCGATGCCGGCCGCCGCGAGCACCCGCTGCGGCGCGAAGCTCGCCAATTCGCGCCGCTCGGCGGGCGCGTCGACCCGCCAGGCGGCGTCGGGTTCGAGCCGCAAACGCGAGGTCTCGTGCCACGGCGGGAGCGGGGCGCCGAACGGATCGTTGATCAGGGTTGCGTCCCGGCGCCGGCGCAAGGGCTCGCGCAGCGGCCCCGCCGGCAACAGGAAGCCGTTGCCGCCCAGCCGCTGATCGAAGACGACGATTTCGACGTCGCGCGCGAGCCGGTAATGCTGCAGGCCGTCGTCGCTGACGAGCACATCGACCTGCGGATGATCGCGCCGCAGCGCGGCCGCGGCGGCGACGCGGTCCCGGCAGACATAGACCGGGATGCCGGTGCGGCGCGCGATCAGCGTGGGTTCGTCGCCCGCGTCCCGTGCATCGGTGCGGGTGTCCACCGCGAGGGGCTGGCCCGCGCCCGCGCGGCCGCCGTAGCCGCGCGAGATGACGCCGGGCGTATGGCCCGCTTCCCGTAGCGCTTCCACCAGCGCGATCACGGTCGGCGTCTTGCCGGTGCCGCCTACGGTCACATTGCCGACCACCACCACCGGCACGCCCGCCGACACGCTTTTCAGCCAGCCCAGGCGAAATCCGAGCCGTCGCGCCGCGGCAATCGCCCCGAAGACGCCCGCCAGCGGCAGCAGCAGCCAGGCGAGGGGGCCGCGCCGCTGCCACTCGCGGCCGATCCAGCCTTCCAGACGGCCCCGCATCAACCCGCCTCGGCGCGTACGCAGACGCGGGGCGGCAGAACGAGAGGGGTATCGACGGGAAGCATGGCAGAGGGCATGACCGGTGGCGGGGCGGAGATCGAGTCCGCACTCTAGCCCGCGCGGCGGACGATCGCAAGGCATGGTGCGCATCTCCATCCGGCGCGCGGGTGCGTACGAGCGCTCGCCAATCCACAGCCAGGGAGGCGCAGCTTGTGGACAAATTGGGGAGGGATGCGGTAAGTGACCGGCATCATTGAGGTTTTTCGGGCTGATTAAATTTTGAGCAGCGCGCGGCACGGAAGCGTTCGACAATCCCCAGCGAAGGGCACCAAGCTTGTGGACAACATGGGGAGTCCGACGCTAACTGCTTGCCACTGCGCGATTTTTTGGGGCTGCCTAAAAATGCGGCAGAGGCGACCCCGACCGCTGCACCGCGTGCGCGCGATCAGCCGGCGGCATCGCCGGTACACCGCGAAAGAGGCCCCGTCCATCGCATTGCGGTGCGCGGCGGTCGAATCCACAGACACACGCCGTCAGCTTGTGGACAATATGGGGATCGCGTCGCTAACTCTCCGCCGTCACACGACATTTTTCGGCTGCCCAAAAAATAGGCAGCGGTGCGTCGCCGATGGCATCGCGTGTCACCGGCGAGCATCCCGTGCCGCGTGGATCGTGCTGGCAAGCGCGTCGCGCAGCCGGTAAGCTGGGAGCGAAATGGATGTGCCGGCCGACGGATGCGCCAGCCGACAGCCTGCCGAAGTGCCTCGTGAAAAGCACGTCCCAAGGCAGGCTGCCGGTGCGTCGCCGGCGGCGTCGCGTCTTTTCCGCCTTTTTTCTCGGAACACCATGGATCCTTTCTTGGACGACCGGTCCTTCGCCAACGAGGCCGTCATTCCGGTCTCGGCGCTGAATCGCGCGATCGGCAAGCTGCTCGAACGTCATTTCCCGCTGACCTGGGTCTCGGGCGAAGTCTCGAATTTCACGCGTGCGGCCAGCGGCCATTGGTATTTCACGATCAAGGATGCGCAGGCGCAGATGCGCTGCGTGATGTTTCGCAACCGCGCGCAGCATGCGGATTTCATGCCGCGCGAAGGCGACCGCATCGAGGTGCGCGCGCTGGTCAGCATGTACGAACCGCGTGGCGAGTTGCAACTGAGCGTCGAAGCCGTGCGCCGCACCGGCCAGGGGCAGTTGTACGAGTTGTTCCTGAAGCTCAAGCAGAAGCTCGAAGCCGAAGGCTTGTTCGACGCCGCGCGCAAGCGTCGCATACCGCCGCATCCGCGTCGGATCGGCATCGTCACCTCGCTGCAGGCCGCGGCATTGCGCGATGTCCTGACGACGCTGCAGCGCCGTGCCCCGCATCTGGGTGTCATCGTCTATCCGGCGCCGGTGCAGGGTGCCGGCGCCGGCGACCGGCTCGCCGGCATGATCGAGACGGCGAACCGGCGCGCCGAGGTCGACGTCCTGATCGTGTGCCGCGGCGGTGGATCGATCGAGGATCTCTGGGCGTTCAATGGCGAGGGACTGGCGCGGGCGATTGCCGCGAGCGCGATTCCCATCGTCGCGGGTGTCGGCCACGAAACCGACTTCACCATCGCCGATTTCGCCGCGGACATGCGGGCGCCCACCCCCACGGGCGCCGCCGAACTGGTCAGCCCGCAGCGGCTGGTATTGCTGCGCGAGCTCGACCACCGGCACGCGCAATTGGCGCGTGCCTTCGGCCGCGAAATGGAGCGCCGGCAGCAGCATCTCGACCATGTCAGCCGCCGGCTGGTCAGCCCGGTCGAACGGCTGGAACGGCAGCGCGCGCATATACGGCAACTGGGCGGCCGCCTGAGCGCCGCGGCCGCGCGTCCGGTGCGGGCCGCCACCGCGGCGTTCGCGTTGGCGCGTCTGCGCTGGCAACGGTGCGAACCCGATGTCGTCGAGCATCGCCGGCATGTCACGCGTCTGGCCGCGCGGCTGGCGGAGGGGCTGTCGCGCGATCGCGAGCGGCGCCACGCACGGCTCGGTTCGCTGGGCCAGCGGATCGAATTGCTCGGGCCGCGGCAGACCCTGGCGCGCGGCTATGCGGCGCTGATCGATCCACGCAGCGGCGTGCCCCTGCGCTCGCCCGCGGCGCTCAAGCCCGGTCAGCCGCTCAGTGTCCATCTGGCCGAAGGGGCGGCGGATGTCACGCTGGGCGATGTCCAGCCGCGTTTCGACGAGAGTCTCTGACGAGGGGCGCGCGCCCGGCCACGCGGGGAATGGGCGGCGCGCGACGGGGAGGACGCCGGGGCGGACCGGTTTACCGCCGACGGATAATTGCCCTACAATCCACGCGGTCTTTCTCCGCCTGCGTGAAGACGCCGTCGAGCGTCGTTCGGAACGCGCAGCTCCCCTCTCTATGGAAGGATTCCGCCATGACCACTCATCAACTGCCGCCGCTCCCGTATGCCGAGGATGCGTTGCAGCCGCACATCTCCCGGGAAACCATCGAATTTCACTACGGCAAGCATCACCAGGCCTATGTGACGAATCTGAACAAGTTGATCCCGGGAACCGAGTTCGAGAACATGCCGCTCGAGGAAATCGTGCGCAAGTCGTCCGGCGGCATCTTCAACAACGCCGCGCAAGTCTGGAATCACACCTTTTTCTGGCACGCGTTGTCGCCCGATGGCGGCGGCGAGCCGACCGGCGCGCTGGCCGAGGCGATCGCCACCAGGTGGGGCGGTTTCGGGCAGTTCAAGGAAGCGTTCGCGGCGGCGGCGGTGGGCACCTTCGGCGCCGGCTGGGCCTGGCTCGTGAAGAAGGCGGATGGCTCGCTGGACATCGTGTCCACCAGCAACGCAGCGACGCCGCTGACCTCGGACGCCAAGCCGCTGCTGACGATCGACGTCTGGGAACACGCGTACTACATCGACTACCGCAACGCGCGCCCGAAGTTCGTCGAAGCGTTCTGGAACGTCGCCAACTGGTACTTCGCCGCGCAGAACTTCGCGGCCTGAGGCGGAATACGCGGCGGAATACGCGGCGGGAGCATAGCGCCCGGCTCAGGGAAGCCCATGCGACAAAGACCGCCGCGGCCCGCGCGGCGGCAACGCCGGTACGCCCGGCTCAGGGACGCTCGCCGCGCAGGCCGGCGCATTGAAAGCGTTCGATGATCTGCCCGTCGCCGTCCACGCTCTCCAGTTTCACATCGAACCCCCAGAGCCGCGTGATGTGCCGCAGCATCTCGTCCGTCGACCCGTCGAGCGGACGATTGTCGGCGCGCACATGCCGCAGCGTCAGGCTGCGGTCGCCGCGCCGGTCGACCGACCACACCTGGATGTTCGGCTCCCGGTGATGCAGATCGTATTGCTTGGACAGCGCCTGCCGGACATACCGGTATCCGCTTTCGTCGTGGATCCCCGATATCTCCAGCGCATCGTCGTGTTCCGCATCGAGGACCGAGAAGAAACGCATGTCGCGCATGACCTTGGGCGACAGGTACTGCGCGATGAAACTCTCGTCCTTGAAATTGCGCATCGCGTAATGCAGGGATTCGAGCCAGTCGCTGCCGGCCAGGTCCGGAAACCAGTAGCGGTCCTCGTCGGTGGGGTGCTCGCACATGCGGCGGATGTCGCACATCATCGTGAAACCCAGCGCATACGGGTTGATGCCGCTGTAGTACGACTTGCCCACCGGTGGCTGGAACACCACGTTGCTATGCGAGTGCAGGAACTCCATCATGAAGCCGTCCGACAGCTTGCCCTGGTCGTACAGCGTATTGAGCAGCGTGTAATGCCAGAATGTCGCCCATCCTTCGTTCATCACTTGCGTCTGACGCTGCGGATAGAAATACTGCGCGACCTTGCGCACGATGCGGATCACCTCGCGCTCCCACGGCTCCAGCAGGGGCGCGTTCTTTTCGGCGAAATACAGCAGGTTTTCCTGCGGTTCGGACGGAAAGCGCGCCTCGGTCTGGCCGGCCGTCTCCGCCTTGCGCGACGGCAGCGTGCGCCACAGTTCGTTGACCTGCGACTGCAGATACGCTTCCCGTTCACGCTGGCGCAGCCGTTCCTTCTCGAGGGACAGTTTCTGCGGCCGCTTGTAGCGGTCGACGCCGTAATTCATCAATGCGTGACAGGAATCCAGCAGTTCCTCCACGCGGTCCAGCCCGTGCCGCTCCTCGCATTCGCCGATGTAATTCTTCGCGTAGACCAGATAATCGATGATCGCCTGCGCATCGGTCCATAGCTGGAACAGGTAGTTGCCCTTGAAGAAGGAGTTGTGCCCATAGGCGGCGTGAGCCACCACCAGCGCCTGCATCGTCAGCGTGTTTTCCTCCATCAGATAGGCGATGCAGGGGTTCGAATTGATGACGATCTCGTAGGCCAGCCCCATCTGGCCGCGCCGGTAATCCTTCTCGGTCGACAGAAAATGTTTGCCGAACGACCAGTGCCGGTAATTCACCGGCATGCCGATCGACGCATACGCGTCCATCATCTGCTCGGAGCTGATGATTTCGAGCTGGATCGGGTAGGTATCCAGGCGGTATTGGGCCGCGACGGCCGCGATCTCCTCGTTGTACTGCTCGATCAGTTCGAAGGTCCAGTCCGACGGGCTGGGCAGCGGAGCGCGCGCCGGCGGGCGCTCCAGGGTTGCTTCGGATGGATGCATGGTTCCTCCCTCGCTCAACGCGCGGTGGGTTTCTCGAACAATTCGCGAAAAACGGGATAGATGTCCGACGCCGCCTGCACTTTCTTCATCGCGAATTGCGGATGATCGACGGCCATCTGCTCATATTCCTGCCACAGATTCTGTTCCTCCGGCGCGACCTGGATATAGGCGAAGTAGCGGCAGGCGGGCAGGATCGCGGACGTCAGCAAGCCCCGGCATTTTGGCGAGTCGTCGTTCCAGTTGTCGCCATCGGACGCCTGGGCGCCATAGATATTCCATTCGTTCGGCGGATAGCGTTCCTCGATGACCTTGGCCATCAGTTCCAGCGCGCTCGACACCACCGTGCCGCCGCTTTCGCGCGAATGAAAGAACGTATCCTCGTCGACTTCGTCGGCGCGCGTGTGGTGCCGGATGAACACCATTTCGATACGCTCGTAGTTGCGTCTCAAAAACAGGTACAGCAGGATGAAGAAGCGTTTGGACAGATCCTTGCGATGCTCGTCCATCGATCCCGACACGTCCATCACGCAGAACATCACCGCCTGGCTCGACGGCTCCGCCTGACGCGTGCGGTTCACGTAACGCAGATCGAAGGGATCGATGAAGGGAATGCGCTTCAAGCGCCCCTCGAGCGCGACGATGTCCGCCTGCAGTTGCCGGATCTCGTCCCGGCGCGATGGCGTGTCGACCGGCGTGCGCTCCAGCGCATCGAGCCGTTCGCGCAGATCGCGCAATTCCGCAGCGAGCGGCGAACCCAGGGCGATGCGTCGCCCGAGCGCGCTGCGCAGCGAGCGGACGATATGGATGTTGTTCGGCGTACCCTCGGCAGAATAGCCGGTACGCACGTTTTTCCAGTTCGGCACCGTGAGGAACTGGTTGGCCAGCAGGCGGGGCAGTTCGAGATCCTCGAAGAAGTACTGCATGAACTCCTCGCGGCTCAGCTCGAATGCGAATTCGTCCTGGCCCTCGCCGCCGTCGCTGGCAGCGCCGCTGCCCGAGCCGCCCCCGCCACCGCCGCCATTCGGTCGCGCGATGCGATCCCCCCGGGTGTAGTCCTGGTTGCCGGGGTGAACCATTTCCCGCGTGCCGCCGGGACCGTGGCCGAACACAGGCTCCGAGACGTCCTTGCGCGGGATGGTGATTTTTTCCGATTTCTCGATATCCTGGATGCCGCGGCCCTTGATGGCCTCGGTGACGGCGCCCCGGATATGGCTGCGGTAGCGCCGCAGGAAGCGCTCCCGATTGGCAATACTCTTGTTCTTGCCGGAAAGTCTACGGTCGATGATCTGGTGCAGCAAGATACCGTCTCCTGCAAAGAAACATGGGTGCGCAAACGGGACGCCGGATCCGGCGCCCCGGCACCACGGCGTGCGTTACGATGCCTTGCGCACGCGCAGATACCACTCGCACAGCAGTCGGACCTGCTTGGGCGTATAGCCCTTGGTCACCATCCGGTTGACGAACTCGTCGTGCTTGCGCTGTTCCTCCGCCGAACCCTTCGCATTGAAGGAAACCACCGGCAGCAGTTCCTCGGTGTTCGAGAACATTTTCTTCTCGATGACCCGCCGCAATTTCTCGTAGCTGGTCCAGTGCGGATTGTTGCCGGCGTTGCCCGCCCGCGCCCGCAGCACGAAGTTGACGATCTCGTTGCGGAAGTCCTTGGGATTGCTGATGCCCGCCGGTTTCTCGATTTTCTCGAGTTCCGCGTTCAGCGAGGCGCGATCGAAACTTTCTCCGGTGTCATGGTCCCGGAATTCCTGGTCCTGTATCCAGAAATCCGCGTAGGTGACGTAGCGGTCGAAGATGTTCTGCCCGTATTCGGAATACGATTCGAGATAAGCGGTCTGGATCTCCTTGCCGATGAACTCGACATAGCGCGCGGCCAGCTGGTCCTTGATGAAGGACAGGTACTTCTGTTCCTGTTCCCCGGGAAACTGCTCCCGCTCGATCTGCTGTTCGAGGATGTACATCAAATGCACGGGATTGGCGGCCACCTCCGACGAATCAAAATTGAAAACGCGCGACAGGATCTTGAAAGCGAAGCGGGTGGAGACGCCGTTCATGCCCTCGTCCACGCCGCCGAAGTCCCGATATTCCTGATAGGACTTGGCCTTCGGATCCGTATCCTTCAGATTCTCCCCGTCGTAGACCTGCATTTTCGAGAAAATGCTTGAATTCTCCGGCTCGTGCAGCCGGGTGAGGATCGAGAACTGCGCCATCATCTTCAGCGTGTTTGGCGCGCAGACCGCCTCGGCGAGCGAGGAATTGCGGATCAGCTTTTCGTAGATCCGTATCTCCTCGTTGACGCGCAGGCAGTAGGGGACCTTGACGATGTAGATGCGGTCCAGCATCGCCTCGTTGTTCTTGTTGTTGCGGAAGGTCTTCCATTCCGATTCGTTCGAGTGCGCGAGAATGATGCCGTCGAACGGAATCGCGCCGAAACCCTCGGTACCCTTGAAATTGCCTTCCTGGGTGGCGGTCAGCAGCGGGTGCAGCACCTTGATCGGCGCCTTGAACATTTCGACGAATTCGAGCAATCCCTGATTCGCCAGGCACAGGCCGCCCGAATAGCTGTACGCGTCCGCGTCGTCCTGCGAGAACTGTTCGAGCTTGCGGATGTCGACCTTGCCGACCAGCGAGGAGATGTCCTGGTTGTTCTCGTCGCCCGGCTCGGTCTTGGCGATCGCCAGTTGTCGCAATACCGACGGGTAGCGTTTGACCACCCGGAACTGCCGGATGTCGCCGTTGTATTCGTGCAGTCGTTTGACCGCCCAGGGGCTCATGATGTTTTTGAGGTAGCGTTTCGGAATACCGAACTGCTCCTCGAGAATCGGACCGTCCTCATCGTGGTCGAAGAGACCGAGAGGGGATTCGTTGACCGGCGAACCCTTGATCGAATAGAACGGAATGTGCTCCATCAACTGTTTCAGCCGTTCGGCGATCGACGACTTGCCGCCGCCCACGGGGCCGAGCAGATAGAGAATCTGTTTCTTCTCTTCGAGGCCCTGCGCAGAATGCCGGAAATAGGAAACGACCTGTTCGATGACTTCCTCGGTGCCGTAGAATTCCCGGAACGCCGGATAGATCTTCATCACCTTGTTGGCGAAGATCCGCGAGAGCCGCGGATCGCTTCGCGTGTCGAGGCTTTCGGGCTCGCCGATGGCCATCAGCATGCGTTCGCTCGCCGTCGCGTAGACGGCCGCGTCCTGCTTGCACAGCTCCAGATACTCTTCCAGCGAATATTCCTCCTCGCGGGATTTATCGAAGCGACTTGCGAAACTGCTGTAGATATCCATGCTTTTCCCTCGCCAACGTGGAACGTCATGTCGGAGAAGGCGGACGCGCTCTCCGACATTTCTGTCTTGCCAAGATTCGCATTAGGTGCCGCGCCCCTTTGGATCGTTCCATCATGCATCGTCCGGGAGGACGGATGGCCGCGGAAAGCTGGAAGGGGTCTACATGACTTGTATGTTATGCCAATGTCAGCGCATGTGGGAATGCAAAAAAAAGCCAGTGCTGCCGTCAGGGTGTTTGCGCAACACTCGCCGAAAACGCCAGGGTTGGGGCGGTGCGGACGGGATATGAAAAAAGGACGCCCAAGGCGTCCTTTCCGGTTGGCAGGCGGCCGCGACGCCGCCTTCGATGCCTTTAGAAGCGGTGCCGCACGCCCACGCGGACGGCGATCTGGCGATTGTTCGCGGATTCGTCGAGGCTGTACAGCGCCGCCTTGTGACCGGCATTGGCGCGCTGGAACGAACCGCTCGCGTAGACGGCTGTGCGTTTGGACAGCGAGTAGACCGTGCCCAGCGAAACCTGATGCAAATGGTTTCCCTGACCGTCCCGCGACATCTTCGTATAGCCGTAGCCCGCACCCGCGAGCAGGGCCGGCGTCATCTGATAGCGCAGGCTGATTTCGCCGTTCTGCGCGCGCAGAAGCGTGGATTCCGGGACGTTGCCCGGTACCGCCTGTGCGAACTCGTCCTGCGTTCTGCTGTAGGTCAGGCCGATCACCGCCGGCCCGAAGGCATAGCTGCCGCCGGCGGCCAGGGTGGCGTGGCGGCTGCTATCCTCCGGCCCGAATTGATTGATGGGTGTTAGCAGTGGCTGGGCCAGCACCGAGTAGCTCGGATCCTTCGAGCGCAGATAGGCGATGCCGAGTTGCAGCGGTCCGTCGGCGAACCCGGCACCCACCGACCAGCCGATGTTCTTCGTCGGATGCCCCGTCACGCCGTTCGGGCTGACGGTGCCGCCGAACGTGAAACCGCTGTAATTCAAGCTGGTGTACTTCAATGCCCCGTTCGCCGCGCGGCTATTGTGCAGATTGTCGAAATCGAACGGGTGGGCGCCGGTCGCGCCGGCCCACTGCGAGCCCATGGCGAACGGACCGACGTAATCGGTCAGCGAATCGTATTGCCGGCCGAGCGTCACCGTACCTGCGGTCGCGCTGCTCAAGCCCACGAAGGCCTGACGGCCGAACAGGGCGCCGCCATGCGTCAAGCGGCCATCGCTGACGTTGAAGCCGCTTTCCAGCGCGAAGATGGCTTTCAATCCGGCACCCAGATCCTCCGCGCCGCGCAGGCCCCAGCGGCTGCCCTGCAGATTGCCGTCGGTGATGCCGATCTGCTTGCCGCCGCCGGCGCTGTTGGTCCAGCCGATGCCCTGATCCAGGACGCCGTACAGCGTCACGGAACTTTGCGCCGATGCGGCGCCGGTGAATGCACACAGCGTGGCCGCCGCGATCAGTGTTTTCTTCATTGCTCGATCTCCATCCGATTGAAAGGCGCCGGACACCGGTTTTTTTGTGTGTGTCAGGCTGACTTCGCGAGAAGTTGGGGAGACGATAACAAAGTTGTTTTTGCAAACACACGCTGGAAAAACAGGGATTTTCGACGACGTGTGATTTACGAGACACCTTGGGGGAGAGGTGCGTTTCGCGCGTTTTTGCTTCGTCAGGAAAGGTCGACGCGGCAGGGTAATTCGCTTAGGGAAGCGCTGAAAATGTCCGATGGATCCAGTGGACGATCTTTCCCCGTGACGGCACGGAAAAAGATCGTTCGTTTTCCTGAATTATTGGATCAGAACTTGTGGCGAATGCCGACGCGCGCCGAAACCTGCTTGTCCGTCGAGGACGGGGCGAGACCGTTCAGCGCAGCACGGGCGGCGTCGCCGCTGGCCTTTTGCAGGGCGGCGATCAGATACACGTCGGTGCGCTTGGACAGCGCATAGCTGGTGCCGGCGGAAACCTGATGGTATTTGCGGGTCTTGTCGAGCACTCTCAACGCCGTATAGCCATACCCCAGACCCGTGCTCAACGAAGGCGTCAGCTGATAGCCGAAATTGACCTCCGCGGTCTTCGCGCGCTGGCTCATTTCCAGCGGGGCGAGGGTGGTGTCCTGTCGGGCATCGCTGTACACGGCGCCGATCCTGGCTGGTCCGAAGGTATAGGAGGCGCCGCCCGCGGCGACGCGGTAGTTGCTATGCAAGCCAGGCATGTCGACCAGGGTGGCGTCGCCGGTCAGGTTGAAAACATTCTTCGTGATGCGAGGAATGACCGAAAACGCCGGGTCTTTCGATCGGAGATACCCTGCCGCGACCACGAGCGGCCCGTTCGCGTAGTTCGCGCCCAGCGACCAGACCAGGTTCTTGCCCGGCTTGCCGGCGATGCCGCCGGGGCTGACGGTGCCGCCGAAAGAGAAGCCGCCGTAATTCGCGCTGGTGTACTTGATCGCGTTGTTGGCGCGGTGCGAATTGTCGAGGTTGTCGAAGTCGATATAATGCGCGCCGATGCCGCCGGCGCCGCGCGAAGCGATCGTCAGCGGTGCGACGAAATCGACGAGCGCGTCGTATTGGCGGCCCAGCGTGAGCGTCCCGAAATCGTTGCTGGACAGGCCGACGAAAGCCTGACGGCCGAACATCCTGCCCCCTTGCAGTGACTCGCCATTGCCCAGGTCGAAACCGTTTTCGAGCACGAAGATCGCTTTCAGGCCGCCACCGAGATCTTCCGTGCCACGCAGACCCCAACGGCTGCCCTGCATCGCGCCGCTGGACGTATTGATCAGCGATTTTCCGCCGGCGTTGTTCTGCCAGCCGATGCTCTGATCGAGCACGCCGTACAGCGTCACGTTGCTCTGCGCATGGGATGCGCCGGCAAACGCGCACAGCACGGCGGTCATCAGCAATGATTTCTTCATGAGTAATCCTCCATTCGATGAGAAAGTGCCCGGCGACGGTGTGTCCGAAGCGCGGATCGGCTTTGCGAAAAGCTGTAGCGAAGATAGCAAAATTGTTTTGGCAATCGATATCGTTTCGTACAACGTATCGATTGTCCGTCCTGTTTTTGCAACAGGAAACGTCGATGTGGAAAAGTTCAGACTGCGCTGATCGTCAGGCAGGAAAACAGGTGCTATGCCTGCCCGTGAAGCGTGAAGGAAAACGGATCAGTGGGCGGGAAAACGCGCCGCCGTCATGAGGTGGCGCCTGGCAATTCCGCCACCGGCAGATGACAGGCAAGCTGATGTCCGGGCGTCAGGTCGGCCAGCGGCGGGGCGACGTCGCGGCAGCGCGCGCCGAGCGATAACGGGCAGGACGGCTCGAACGCGCATCCCGGTCCATCCATCCGGCGATGCGCCGCGGCGGGTGCTTCCGGCGCGGCGGGCGGCGCGACCGCTACAGCCGCTACAGCCGCTACAACTGCTTCAGTTGCTTCAGCCGCTGCGCGCGAATCCTGCGCGAGGACCGGGGCACCCGCCGCGCTGCCCGGGTTTCCGCCGCCGCGCCGGTGCGCGGCCAGCAGTTGCGCGGTGTAGGGGTGCCGCGGGCCGGCCAGCACGTCGTCGAGCGGGCCGATTTCGATCAGGCGACCGCGATACAGTACCGCGATCCGGTCGGCGAGATAGCGGATCACGTCCAGGTCGTGCGAGATGAACAGCAGGCTCACGGCGCGCTGGCGTTGCAGGGCGGTCAGCAGATTGAGGATCGCGGCCTGCACGGAGACGTCGAGCGCCGAGGTCGGTTCGTCGCAGATGACCACGCGCGGCTCCCCGGCGAAGGCGCGCGCGATCGCGACGCGTTGCTTGAGTCCGCCGGAGAGTGCCGCGCTGCGGGCGTCGAGAACGTCCGCCGGCAGGCGCACCGCGGCGAGCAACGCGGTCAGCGTCCGCTGCCGCGCGGCACGGCGCGCCAGGGCATCGGCGCGCCGCCACCCGTGCCATGGGCGCGCCGGTTCGAGTGCACGGATCGCGCGTGCGACCAGGCGGCGCACGGTCCAGGCACGATTGAGCGCGCTGTCGGGATTCTGAAAAATCACTTGTAACGCACGGATCTGCCGCGCGCTGCGCTGCGTCACGCGCGACGCGACGCGTTCGCCGTCGATGGCGATGTCGCCGCCGGCGTCGGGGCTTTCGAGGCCGAGCAGCAGGCGCGCGAGCGTCGATTTCCCGCTGCCCGATTCGCCGATGAGTCCGAGCGTTTCACCCGGCCATAAATCGAACGAGAGGCGTTCGACCGCGGTGAAGGAGCCGTCCCGTGTGTCGAAGGTCTTGCTCAGGTCGGTAACGCGCAGGGCGGGGGACGCCGCGCGCCCGACGTCCGGCGCGGCGGACGCCGGGTGCGAAGGGGCAAGCGGTGCCGACGCCGCTATCGGCGGCAGCGCCGCGGCTTCGGCGTGGTAGTGGCAGCGGCTGGTGTGTTCGGGCGCGTCGGACGGCGCGGACCCGGCGTCGGCCGCGATGCCGTGCGAGGTCGCGTCTCCGGTCCGGTCGACCCGGTACGGCGGCGGGGCGTCGCTCCGGCAGCGCGCTCGCGCGAGGGTGCAGCGGTCGGCGAAGATACAGGCGGCCGGGCGGGTGCCGATGGGGGGCAGCGCGCCCGGAATCGTCTCGAGCGGCTGCCCGTCCCGGCGCCGGCCATGCGGCAGGCAGCGCAGCAGTCCCACGGTGTACGGATGGCGAGGCCCGTGCAGGACGGCGGCCACGGTCCCTTCCTCCACCAGCTCGCCGGCGTACAGCACGCCTACCCGGTCGCACATCGCCTCGATCACGGCCAGGTCGTGGCTGATGAACAGCATCGCGATCGCCTGCTCGCGGCGGATCTCGCGCAGCAGATCGAGAATGTCGGCCGCGACCGTGGCATCGAGACCGGTTGTCGGTTCGTCGAGGATCAGCAGGGCGGGCTGCGTGGCGAGTGCCATCGCGATGACCACGCGCTGTTGCATGCCGCCCGAAAGCTGATGCGGGTAACACGCCAGCACCCGCGCCGGATCGTCGAA
Organism: Robbsia betulipollinis; assembly: GCF_026624755.1. Taxonomy (NCBI): domain Bacteria; kingdom Pseudomonadati; phylum Pseudomonadota; class Betaproteobacteria; order Burkholderiales; family Burkholderiaceae; genus Robbsia; species Robbsia betulipollinis. The sequence goes on along the minus strand of NZ_JAPMXC010000006.1, from coordinate 112,853 downwards.
GCGCACCCGCCGGAGCATCGCCGCGGCGCGGGTGTCGGCGGCGTGCGCATCGTCCGCGGCCGCGAACGCCTCGCGCAGCTGGACGCCGATGCGTAGCGAAGGATTCAACGCGCGCGCGGCGTCCTGGTAGACCATCGATACCGTATGGGCGCGCAGGCGCCGCAGCGCGGCGGCATCGAGCGTGTCGAGCGCCTGACCGGCGATCCGGATGCGACCGCCGGTTTGCCGTCCGCCCGCGGGCAGGTAGCGCACCGCCGCCAGCGCGACCGTCGATTTGCCGCAGCCCGATTCTCCCACCAGCCCATACGCCTCGCCGGGAGCGATACGCAGCGACAGCGCGTGTAGAACGTCGCGCGTCGCGCCGCGGACGCGATAGCTCACCGTCACCGCGTCGAAACACAGCGCGGCGTCGCGGCCGGTCGGGGCTGGAAAAGACGGAACAGGCGGGGAAACGCTCATCGGGTCACCGTGCGTTGCAGTGCGTCGGCGACCAGATTCACGCCGATGACCAGCGAGGCCGTGGCGGCGGCGCTGAACGCCACCGTCCACCAGGCGCCGCCGGCGAGCAGGGTGTAGTTCTCGGACAGCGTCAGGCCCCAGTCGGCGGAAGGCGGCTGCGTGCCGAAACCCAGAAAGGACAGCGTCGCGACGGTAAAGATCGCGTAGCCCAGCCGCACGGCGGCCTCGACGACGATCGGCGTCGCCACGTTCGGCAGGATTTCCGCGTACAGGATGCGCAGGGTGGATTCGCCGCGCGCCTGCGCCGCGCCGACATAGTCGAGGTGGCGCTCGGAGAGGACAGCGGCGCGCACGGTACGCGCGGTCAAGGGCGCGAAGGTCGCGCCGATCACGAGGATCATGGTCAGATCGCTGCCGCCGAGCGCGGCCAGCGCCAGCAAGGCGACGATGACCAGCGGCAAGGCCAGCAGCGCGTCGAGGATCCGGCCGATCACCTGATCGATCCAGCCGCCGAGATAGCCCCCGAGCAAACCGATGGCCGTGCCGCCCAGCGCGCCGAGCAGGGTCGCGAGCGGCGCGACCGAGAGCACGTCGCGCGCGCCGGTCAGCACCCGCGAGAAAACGTCGCGACCCAGCTGGTCGGTGCCGAACCAGTGGTGTACCGAGGGCGCCAGCAGCGCCTGGAGCGGATGCGTCGCGAACGGGTCGTAGGGGACCAGGACGGGCGCCCACAACGCGCAGACGATCCAGAACGTCACGATGGTCCCGCCCGCGACCAGCGCGGCGCGGGGCGGGCCGGCGAGGCGCTGCCGCACGTGGCGGCGCCAGGTGCCGCGGGACCGGGGGGCGGCGGCGCTCATCGGCCAGGCTCCCGCAGACGGGGATTGAACCAGCGGTGCAGGGCATCCGCGAGCAGGTTGGCGCAGATGTAGACGAGGCCGATTGCCAGCACGCCGGCTTCGAGCATCGGAAAATCGCGCGCCTGTGCCGCCTGGAAAATCAGGCTGCCGATCCCCTGGTAATGAAAGATGGTTTCGACCACCACCAGCCCGCCGATCAGATAGCCGAGCTGCGTCGTCGCCACCGTGACCGTCGGCAGCAGGGCATTGCGCAGGACATGGCGCAGGATCACGGTACGCATCGGCAGGCCCTTGAGCACCGCCGTGCGCGTGTAGTCCGCGGCCAGCGCCTCGAGCGTGCCGGCGCGGGCGATCCGCGCGATATAGCCGAAGTACACCATGACCAGCGGCAGCGCCGGCATGAGCAGATGGCGCAGCTGCTCCGGCAGCGACGTGCCGGGCGGCACGCCCGCCGAGACCGGCAGCCAGTGCAGGCCTACGCCGAAGATCAGGATCAGCGCGATCGACGAAATGAATTCCGGAACCACGGTGGCCGCGAGCCCGAGCAGGGTCAGCAGCCGGTCGGCCCAGCGGCCCTGGCGCATCGCTGCCCAGACGCCGCCGGCGATGCCCAACGGCACTACCAGCGCGAAGGCGAGCAGGCCGAGACGCGCCGAATGCGCGAGGGCGTCGAACAGGTAGGACGCCACCGGCGCCCGATAGGACGTGGACTGGCCCAGGTCGCCGTGCAGCAGGCGCGCCAGCCATGCGCCGTACTGTTGCAGCAACGGCCGGTCGACGCCCAGCTGGTGATTCATCGCGGCCACCGCGCGCGGGTCGGCCAGCGGCCCCAGCACGGCGCGGCCGACGTTGCCGGGCAGCCACTGGCCGGCGGCGAAGACCATCATCGACAGCAGCCACAGCGTCAGCAAGGCGCCGCCCACGCGCAGCGCGGCGCGACGGCCGGCCGCGCGCCAGACGCGCCCGACGCGCCGTGCCGGCCGGAAACGGTCCGCAGACACCTCACCCGCGCGCATGGCGTTCTCCCGGCGCGGCCCACCCCGCGCCCGCCAGCAGCAGCTGGGTGATGGCGGTGAAGCGGACCCCTTGCAGATCGGCCCGCAGCGCCAGCATGGCATCGAAGAAATATGCGACGATGATCGGGGTTTCGTCGAGAAGCAACCGGCCGATTTCCGTGGCCAGCATCTGTTGCTCCGACAAGGCGAGCGCTGCGCCATAACGCGCCAGCAGCGCGTCGTAGCGGGGATTGCGAAAGCGCGCGGCGTTCCATGCACCCTGGCTCGACAAGGTGGCGTTCAGGAAGACGTTCGGCACGCCGCGGTGACCGTAGTCGGTGATGCCGATCGTCGAATCGAGCCAGTCGGACTGACCGCGCACGGCGGCGCCGTAATAGGCGGACTGGCTCTCGATGCGCAGGCGCAGGTCGATGCCCGCCGACTGCGCGGCGTTCTGCAGCAATACCGCGTAGTCGGGCATCTCCATGAATTTCTCGGTCACCAGGGTTGCGCGCGGCCGTTGGCCGGGCACTGCCGCGGCAAGCCGGGCACGCGCACCGGGCGGATCGATGTCGCGCTGCGGCAGCGTGGCGGGCGATGTCGGGAATACGGGTGCGAAAGGGCTGTCGTTGCCGCGCTGCGCCCGGTCCAGGAAGATGCCCTCGACGATCGCCGCGCGGTCGATCGACAGCGCCAGCGCCTGGCGCACGCGCTTGTCCGCGAACGGGCCGGCGTCGCAGCGCATGTGCACCTGACGATGCGAACTGGAGCGCACCGCCTGTACCTTGTAGCGCGGGTGATCGAGCAGGGCGCGGCCGCCCTGGATCGCGAAGTTGACGACGATGTCGGCGTCGTCGCCCTGTAGCGCGAGAATTTGCGACTGTTGGTCGGCGTAGAAGCCGAAGACAACGCGCTCCGGCAGCGCCGGCGCGCCCCAGTAAGCAGGATTGCGCACGAAGGATGCGCCCACGCGTGGCGTGAAATGTTCGAGCCGAAACGGGCCGGTGCCGATGAAGCTCTGCTCGTAGCGTGCGGCCTGCGGGTCCGCCCGGGCGAGGCGCGCCGGCAGGATCGCGGCGTTGTAATTGTCGGACGAGACGTAATACGGGAAATTGCCGTTCGGCGCATCCAGGTGGAACGCGACCGTATGGTCGTCGAGCGCACGCGTTCCACCCTGGGACAACACGCCATTGAACACGGACAGCGCGGCGGATCCCCGCACCGTGTCGGTGAGGCGATCGAAGCTGGCGACGACGTCCGCCGCGGTCATCGTCTGCCCGTCGTGAAAGCGTACGTTGCGCCGCAGCTGGAACGTCCATACCCGCGCGGTGGCATCGGGAAACCAGGCGAGCGCCAGGGCCGGACGCAGGGTGAGGGTATCGCCATCGTCGTCGATCAGGAATTCGCAGGTCTGCGACAGCAGGCAGATCGATGCGGAATCCGACGCGGTGACGGGGTCGATGGCGCTCGTCGGCGTCAGGTTGGCGACGCGGATCGTCGCGCCGGGGCGGGGCGCGGGGCGGGCGCGCGCGGCCTCTCCCGTATCGACCGCGCTGGCCGCGGCATGCGTCGGTGACGCGACGATGGCGGCGGCGAGCCCGGACAGGCCCGTCGCGGCCGCATAGCGCAGCGCGGTACGACGGTCCACGCGCCCCGCGCGCCACGCGTCGAGCGCATCGTGCAGCAAGGCCTGTTCGAGCCCGTGCCGCACGGTGCCATCCGGCTTCATCGGCGCGCCGCCGGTCCGCACCGCCGCCGCGGGGGTTTCCGGGTCATTTCGTTTTCGCGTTGATGATCGCGTCGGCGACGTTCTTCGGCGCTTCGGAGTAGTGCTTGAACTCCATCGAGTAGGTTGCCCGGCCCTGGCTCAGCGAGCGCAGCGATGTCGAGTAGCCGAACATCTCCGCAAGCGGTACTTCGGCCCGCACCACCTTGCCGCCGCCGCCCGCGATATCCTCCATGCCCTGGACGATGCCGCGGCGCGAGGACAGGTCGCCCATCACGTTGCCCATGAATTCCTCGGGCGTCTCGACCTCGACGGCCATCGACGGTTCGAGCAGCACGGGTTTGGCGCGGCGCATGCCTTCCTTGAACGCCATCGAACCGGCCATGCGGAACGCGTTCTCGTTCGAGTCGACGTCATGGTACGAGCCGAAGAACAGCGTGACCTTGACGTCCACGACCGGATAGCCGGCCAGCACGCCGGCCTTCAGCGTTTCCTGGATGCCCTTGTCGACCGCCGGAATGTACTCGCGCGGCACCACGCCGCCCTTCACCGCGTCGACGAACTCATAGCCCTTGCCCTGTTCGGACGGCTCGACCTTGATGACGACATGCCCGTACTGGCCGCGGCCGCCCGACTGCTTGACGAACTTGCCCTCGACATCGTCGGCGACCGCCCGAATCGTTTCGCGATAGGCGACCTGCGGCTTGCCGACCGTCGCCTCGACGTTGAACTCGCGCCGCATCCGGTCGACCAGGATTTCGAGATGCAGTTCGCCCATCCCGGAAATGATCGTCTGGCCCGACTCTTCGTCCGACGCGACGCGAAACGACGGATCTTCCTGCGCCAGGCGGTTCAGCGCGATGCCCATCTTTTCCTGGTCGGCCTTGGTCTTCGGCTCGACCGCCTGCGAGATCACCGGTTCGGGGAAGATCATCCTTTCCAGGATGATGACGGCGTCCGGGTCGCACAGCGTGTCGCCGGTGGTTGCTTCCTTCAGACCCACCGCCGCGGCGATGTCGCCGGCGAACACTTCCTTGATTTCCTCGCGCTCGTTGGCGTGCATCAGCAGAATGCGGCCCAGGCGCTCCTTCTTTTCCTTGACCGAGTTGTAGACCGAGTCGCCCGACTTGACCCAGCCCGAATAGACCCGGAAGAAGATCAACTGGCCGACGAAAGGGTCGGTCATGATCTTGAAGGCGAGCGCCGAGAATTTCTCGTCGTCGGCCGCGCGGCGTTCGGCCGGTTGATCGTTTTCAAGCACGCCCGTGACCGGCGGCACGTCGACCGGCGACGGCATGTAGTCGAGCACCGCGTCGAGCATCGCCTGCACGCCCTTGTTCTTGAACGCGCTGCCGCACAGCATCGGCATGATCTCGCCCGCGATGGTGCGCGTGCGCAGGCCCTGCATGATTTCGGCCTCGCTCAGCGCCTCGCCGCCCAGATACTTGTCGAGCAGCGTCTCGTCGGCCTCGGCTGCCGCCTCGATCATCTTCTCGCGCCATTCGTCGGCGAGGTCCTGCAATTCGGCCGGAATGTCGCCGTAGGTGAATTTCACGCCCTGCGACGCGTCGTCCCAGATGATCGCCTTCATCTTGACCAGATCGACGACACCCTGGAAATGGTCCTCGGCGCCTACCGGAATCTGGATGGGCACCGGCGTGCCCTTCAGGCGGTCGATGATCTGCTGATGCACGCGGAAGAAATCCGCGCCCACCCGGTCCATCTTGTTGACGAAGGCAAGGCGCGGCACGTGATATTTGTTGGCCTGGCGCCAGACGGTCTCGGACTGCGGCTGCACCCCGCCGACCGAGTCGTACACCATGCAGGCGCCGTCGAGGACGCGCATCGAACGCTCGACCTCGATCGTGAAATCGACGTGTCCCGGCGTATCGATGATGTTGATGCGGTGTTCGGGATAATTTCCCGCCATCCCCTTCCAGAAGGTGGTGGTGGCCGCCGACGTGATGGTGATGCCGCGCTCCTGTTCCTGCTCCATCCAGTCCATCGTCGCCGCGCCTTCGTGCACTTCGCCGATCTTGTGGTTGACGCCGGTGTAGAACAGGATGCGCTCGGTGGTCGTCGTCTTGCCGGCGTCGATGTGCGCGCTGATGCCGATGTTGCGGTAGCGCTCGATGGGAGTCTTGCGGGCCACGGCGTATCTCCAACCTGTCGAAAAATCCACTGTACCGCAGTTCAGCGGAGCACGAAGGCGGGACGCGCCGCGGGCGTCATTGGCCGCCGCTCAGGCCCTTGATCTGCATGCCGGGGCGGATGCCGTGCTTCGTGAACCAGCCCTGCTCCATTTCCAGCGCGTAGCGGCCGGCACGGGTCGGGCAGTGGTTGTTCTCGGTTTCCGCGGCCATCTCGTCGATGTCGCTGATCGTGCCGTCGTCGCCCATGAAGGCGATCGACAGGGGAATGAGCGTGTTCTTCATCCAGAAGCAATGGCCGGCGCGCTCGTCGAACACGAACAGCATGCCGGAGTTCGGCGCCAGCGATTTACGGTACATCAGACCCTGCTCGCGGTCGGCGTCGTTGGCGGCGACTTCCGCATGGATCAGATTCAGCCCGACGCTCAACTGCACGGTGGGGAACTCGCCCGGCTGTTTGATCGGGCGATCCGCCGGACCCAGCGGTTGCGCGAGCGCCGCCATGCTGCCGCCCAGCGCGAGGGCAGCGAACGTCACCGCGGCGGCGCGGCGCAGGGCGCGCAGGAGCGGGCGCCGCGAAGAGGGGGACCGATCGGCGCGAACGCCGGCATCGAGATTGACGCGCGAGGCGCCGCTGGCGGCAGGGACATGCAGAACATTCAAGACCGGTCTCCGGCTGATGGGGGGCGGCTTCATCTTACTGCACGCCCGGCGACGCGCTCAAAAAAAAAGCGGACACGCATTCGTATCCGCTCGTCAACGGCCGTCACTGCGGCCGGTGCAACTGTACAGCTCGTAGTTCGCTTGCCGACGACGCTTATTGCGCAGCCGATGCGGCTTCCACAGCCGATGCCTTCTTGGCCGACTTGGCCTTGTGCGTCGTGTGCTTCTTCACCGTCTTCGTCGACGATGCGGCAGCCGGGGTGCTGGCTGCGTCGGAAGCCGGAGCTTGAGCGAACGCAGCAGTTGCGAACAGGCCGGCGATCAGCGCAGCGATCAATTTGTTCATGTCTTCCTCGATCTATCGATTTGGTGGCGACAGCCGCGTTTTGCGGCCTGTCATAGCGATAAACGGGACAGCGTGCGTTTGGTTGACAGCCGGAACGGAAATTTCTCCCTTATTTCCTGCGAGCCCGATTCGCGCGGGGCGTGCCACGCGGCGTCGCACGCGGTTCGGACAGCTCGCCCCAGGGCGCCGTCGCCGGTAGTACGGTAGATTCTCCCGGTCGCAGCCCCATGGCGAACAGGTCGAGCGCGCCGATGCCCACCCGCACGAGACGCAGCGTCGGATGGCCGATGGCCGCGGTCATTCGCCGTACCTGACGGTTCTTGCCCTCGTGAATCGCGATCTCTAGCCAAGGCGCGGGAATCGCCGCACGGTACCGGATCGGCGGATCGCGGTCCCACAGGCCGGCGGGCGTTTCCAGCCGGGTGACGGTGGCCGGGGCCGTGGTGAAATCGCCAAGATCGACGCCGGTGGCCAGGCGGGCGAGCGCCGCATCGGAGGGCAGGCCGTCGACCTGCGCCCAATACCGTTTCACCAGCTTGCGGCGCGGTTCCGCGATGCGCGCCTGCAACGCGCCATCGTCGGTGAGGAGCAGCAGACCCTCGCTGTCGACGTCGAGCCGGCCCGCCGCGTAGACACCCGGGACCGCGATGTGGCTGGCGAGCGTCGGACGCGTCTCATGCGGCGAGAACTGGCAGATCGTGCCGTAAGGCTTGTTGAGCGCAATCAGGGGCATGATATCGAGAGGAGACGCGCAAGCGAACGGGCGTCGCGGCGGTGCGTGAAGATGTCGCCGCGGCCGCTGCCCGTGTCAAACGCAATGGGCGCGTAAAATAGCATGAAAACAAGGGCGGTCCGGCCCGCAATCCACTATTGGAGTCGCCTCATGTCGTACCAGCACATCAAGGTTCCCGAGAACGGCCAGCCGATCACCGCGCGCGAGGATCATTCGCTCGAGGTTTCGGATCAGCCGATCATCCCCTATATAGAAGGGGATGGCATCGGCGCGGACATCACGCCGGTCATGATGGCGGTGGTCGACGCGGCGGTGGCGAATTCCTATCGGGGCGAACGCCGGATCCACTGGATGGAAATCTTCGCGGGCGAAAAAGCCACACGGGTTTACGGGCCGGGCGTGTGGCTTCCGGACGAAACCGTGCAGGCGCTGCGCGAGTATCTGGTCGCCATCAAAGGGCCGCTGACGACCCCGATCGGCACCGGCATTCGGTCGTTGAATGTGGCGCTGCGGCAACAGCTCGACCTGTATGTCTGCCTGCGGCCGGTGCAGTACTTCAAGGGGGTCCCGTCGCCGATGCGCGAGCCGGAAAAAACCGACATGGTGGTGTTTCGGGAAAATTCGGAGGACATCTACGCGGGCATCGAGTGGGCGGCCGGGACGCCGGAAGCGGAAAAAATGATCCGTTTTCTGCGCGAGGAGATGGGCGTCACGCAGATTCGTTTCCCGGACACCTCGTCGATCGGCATCAAGCCCGTGTCCCGTGAAGGCACCGAAAGACTGGTGCGCAAGGCCATCCAGTACGCGATCGATCACGACCGCAAGTCGGTGACGCTCGTGCACAAGGGCAACATCATGAAGTTCACCGAAGGCGCGTTTCGCGATTGGGGCTATGCGCTGGCCCGCGCGGAATTCGGCGGCGAACTGATCGATGGCGGTCCCTGGGTCAGCATCCGGCATCCCGTCCACGGCGGCGCGATCATCGTCAAGGATTCGATCGCCGATGCGTTCCTGGAGCGCACCCTGCTGCGACCGGTCGAGTACGACGTGATCGCCACGCTGAACCTGAACGGCGACTACGCGTCCGACGCGCTCGCCGCGCAGGTGGGCGGCGTGGGCATCGCGCCCGGGGCGAATCTGTCCGACACGATCGCGATTTTCGAGGCCACGCATGGTACCGCACCGAAATACGCGGGCAAGGACTACGTCAACCCGGGGTCGGAAATCCTGTCGGCGGAGATGATGCTGCGCCATATCGGCTGGACCGAGGCGGCCGATGCGATCATCGCGACGATGCAGAAGACCATCCTCCAGAAAACCGTCACCTACGATTTCGCACGCTTGATGCAGGGCGCGGAACAGGTGAGCTGCTCGGGGTTCGGTCGTGCGCTGATCGCCAACATGTAAGGGCGGCGGGGACGTGCGCCGGCTGACGGTCGCCGCGAACGGGGCATGCGGTTCTCGTTCGCGACTTCGGCTGCCCGCCGTTCAGCCACCTTCCTGGATGTTCGACGCCTGTTTTCCCTTCGGACCCTGCACCACGTCGAAAGTGACCTTCTGGCCTTCCTTCAACGTCTTGAACCCGTTCATCTGGATCGCCGAAAAGTGCGCAAACAGGTCCTCGCCCCCTTCATCCGGGGTGATGAAGCCGAACCCCTTCGCGTCGTTGAACCACTTCACCGTCCCTGTCGCCATCCCGCTTCCCCTCTGCATCAATGCCGCGCGCCGATCAGCCGAGCCCCGCGACGCTGGCGGTGCGCTTCGATCGCCGGCCGTCGCCCTCGGTGCATACGCCGAAATTTCGTTTTCGAGAAAATGCCATTTCGATTTTTGGTGCTCTTTATTCGTCTGTCAAGCGATTTTTAGCGCACACTGGGAGTGTTGACGCACGGTAACGACGGCCAAATTCCTTATGCTGGGCAGGGTATTGTGGACGCGCAGCAAGACGTCTTGAAAACGGTGATACTGTGCCCCAGATAGGGGACAGAATCCCCTCCCGAAAACATGCGGCAGGTGTGCGATACTGGGTCCCACGTGGCCGACGCAGCCTGCCGACCGTTGATCCCTGGTGTCGTCCCGCCATTTCGAAAGACCCTTGAAGCGGGTCCGAGAAACGATCCTGCCACTATCCGGTCTGGGTGGCGGGGCGACGCAAGATGTTTAGAATGGACGTATGGCGATCATCCCGAACAAGCAAGGCGGCACCGTTCTCGAGCGGCAGGAGCAGAAGCTAAAGCCGCCGTCCATGTTCAAAGTCGTTTTGTTGAACGACGATTTCACGCCGATGGAGTTCGTGATCATGGTCATTCAGCAATATTTCAACAAGGATAGGGAAACTGCGTCGCAGATCATGCTGAAGGTGCACCGCGATGGCAGGGGAATTTGTGGGGTCTTTTCGCGAGATGTCGCGGCGACCAAGGTTGAGCAAGTTGTTACACATGCACGGCAGGCGGGGCATCCCCTGCAATGCGTGATGGAGGAAGCATGATTGCCCAGGAACTGGAAGTCAGTCTGCATATGGCGTTCATGGAAGCGCGTCAGGCGCGCCATGAATTCATCACGGTCGAACATCTTCTGCTTGCGCTGCTCGACAATCCGACGGCAGCGGAAGTGCTGCGCGCCTGCGCGGCGAACATCGATGACTTGCGGCAGAACCTCCGCAATTTCATCCATGACAACACGCCGACCGTCCCCGGTACCGACGATGTCGATACCCAGCCGACGCTCGGCTTCCAGCGCGTGATCCAGCGCGCGATCATGCACGTCCAGTCGACGTCCAACGGCAAGAAGGAAGTCACCGGCGCGAACGTGCTGGTCGCGATCTTCGGCGAAAAGGACTCGCATGCGGTGTACTACCTGCAACAGCAGGGCGTCACGCGCCTGGACGTGGTGAATTTCATCTCGCACGGCATCGCCAAGGCAGGTACCGGCGAGCAGGCGAAGGCGGCGGACGCGAGCGTCGAATCCGAGGAGGGCAATGCCCAGAAGGAGACGCCGCTCGCGCAGTTCACGCAGAACCTGAACCAGTCGGCGAAAGACGGCCGGATCGACCCGCTCATCGGCCGTGAGGCCGAGGTGGAGCGCGTCGTGCAGGTACTGTGTCGCCGGCGCAAGAACAATCCCCTGCTGGTGGGCGAGGCCGGGGTCGGCAAGACGGCGATCGCCGAGGGTCTTGCCTGGCGGATCACGCGCGGCGAAGTCCCGGACATCCTCGCGGACGCGATCGTCTATTCGCTGGACATGGGCGCGCTGCTGGCCGGCACCAAGTATCGGGGCGATTTCGAGCAGCGCCTGAAGACGGTTCTCAAGGAGTTGAAGGACCGCCCGCACGCGGTGCTGTTCATCGACGAGATCCACACGCTGATCGGTGCCGGCGCGGCATCGGGCGGCACGCTGGATGCATCGAACCTGCTGAAGCCGGCGCTGTCTTCCGGCCAGCTGAAATGCATCGGCGCCACCACGTTCACCGAATACCGGGGCATCTTCGAAAAGGACGCGGCGTTGTCGCGGCGCTTCCAGAAGATCGACGTGCCGGAGCCCACCGTCGAGCAGACGGTGGCGATCCTGCGCGGGCTGAAATCGCGCTTCGAAGAGCATCACGGCGTCAAGTATTCGTCGGGTGCGCTGTCGGCGGCGGCGGAGCTGTCGGCGCGTTTCATCACCGACCGGCATCTGCCGGACAAGGCGATCGACGTGATCGACGAGGCCGGCGCGGCACAACGCATCCTGCCGAAGTCGAAGCAGAAGCGCACGATCGGCAAGTCGGAGATCGAGGACATCATCTCGAAGGTCGCCCGCGTTCCGCCACAGAGCGTGTCGCAGGACGACCGCAGCAAGCTGCAGACGCTGGACCGCGATCTGCGGGCGGTGGTGTTCGGTCAGGAACCCGCGATCGACGCGTTGTCGGCGGCGATCAAGATGGCGCGTGCCGGCCTGGGCAAGACCGACAAGCCTATCGGCTCCTTCCTGTTCTCGGGCCCGACGGGCGTGGGCAAGACCGAGGTGGCGAAGCAACTCGCCTTCACGCTGGGGATCGAACTGATCCGCTTCGACATGTCCGAGTACATGGAGCGGCATGCTGTTAGCCGCTTGATCGGCGCGCCTCCGGGTTATGTGGGGTTCGATCAGGGCGGCCTGCTGACGGAGGCCGTCACGAAAAAGCCGCACTGCGTGCTGCTGCTCGACGAAATCGAGAAGGCGCATCCGGACATCTACAACGTGCTGCTGCAGGTGATGGACCACGGCACGCTGACGGACAACAACGGTCGCAAGGCGGATTTCCGCAACGTCATCATCATCATGACGACGAACGCGGGCGCCGAGGCGATGCAGAAGTCGTCGATGGGCTTCACGAACCGCCGCGAGACGGGTGACGAACTGGCCGACATCAAGCGGATGTTCACGCCGGAGTTCCGCAACCGGCTGGACGCGATCATCAGCTTCCGTGCGCTGGACGAGGAGATCATCCTGCGCGTGGTCGACAAGTTCCTGATGCAGCTGGAAGATCAGCTGCACGAGAAGAAGGTCGACGTGCAGTTCAGCGACGCGCTGCGCAAGTTCCTCGGCAAGCACGGTTTCGATCCGCTGATGGGCGCGCGGCCGATGCAGCGTCTGATTCAGGACACGATCCGGCGCGCGCTGGCGGACGAGCTGCTGTTCGGCAAGCTGGCCAATGGCGGACGCGTTAGCGTCGATGTCGACGAGCACGACAAGGTGCAGTTGACGTTCGACGACAGCGGCGCGCCGCGCAATCCGAGCCCGGAGACGGTCGAAATCGAGTGAGTTGGTCCCGCGTCGGCCGAGGCCGGCGCGGGAAGGATGTCGACGACCGCCGCAAGCCCCTTCACGTCTTGAGCGTGAAGGGGCTTTTTTCATGCGTTGCGGCGTTGCGGCGTTGCGGCGTTGCGGGACGACGCGGCGCGCTATCCCCGCGTGGCCAGTACCGTGGACATCATCAGCCGCGGCCGGTGCTGCCGAATCCCCCGACGCCGCGCTCGCTGGCGGCGAATTCGTCGACGATCGCGAACTGCGCCTGCATGACCGGCACGATCACCAATTGCGCGAGCCGCTCGAACGGTTGCAGCACGAATGCCTCCTGGCCACGGTTCCAGGTAGAGATCATCAATTGCCCCTGATAGTCCGAATCGATCAGTCCGACCAGATTGCCGAGCACGATGCCGTGTTTGTGCCCCAGTCCGGAGCGCGGCAGGATCATCGCCGCATAGCCGGGGTCGGCGAGGTGGATCGCGAGGCCGGTGGGTACCAGGACGGTTTGCCCGGCCGCGATCGTCAGCGGCGCATCGAGACAGGCGCGCAGGTCGAGCCCGGCGCTGCCGGAGGTGGCGTAGGCGGGCGGCTGTGCCCGGGCATCGAGGATTTTGATTTCAAGCTTCATGGGAAAACGGTACGGAAGAAGCGGAAGAGGATGCGTCGAGCCGTCGCGCGATTTCCGCGACCAGCACGCGCGCGAGCGTCAGCTTGTCGCCCGCCGGCAGGGGATGCGCTCCGGCGGCATCGAACAGCACGATCTCGTTGTCGTCTTTGCCGAAGGTCAGGTGCCCCAGATTGCCGACGATGAGCGGGACGTTCTTCGACCGGCGTTTGGCCTGGGCATGCGCCTCCAGGTGCTGCGTTTCCGCGGCAAAGCCCACGCAATAGGGACCACCGGGCAGCGCCGCGACCTCCGCGAGGATGTCCGGATTCTCGGTAAAGTCGATCGCCGGCGGCCCGTTCGTGCGGCGTTTGATCTTCTCGGCGTGGGGCACGGCAGGGCGCCAGTCCGCGACCGCGGCCACCGCCACGAAAAGGTTCGCGCCGTGCACGGCGGCGAGGACGGCGGCGCGCATCTGCGCGGCGGTTTCGACATCGGTGCGCGTCACGCCCCAGGGTACCGGGAGCGCGGTCGGACCGCTGATCAGGTCGACGCGCGCGCCGGCCTCGGCGGCCGCGCGCGCGATGGCATAGCCCATCTTGCCGCTCGACCGGTTGGTGATGCCGCGCACCGGGTCGATCGGTTCGAACGTGGGGCCCGCCGTGATGACGACGCGCCGGCCGGCAAGCCGTTGCGGCTGGAACGACGCCACCAGCGCATCGCAAATCTGCCGGGGTTCGAGCATGCGGCCCTCGCCGACCTCGCCGCAGGCCTGCTCGCCGGCCGCGGGGCCGAGCACCGTTACGCCGTCGGCGCGCAATTGCGCGACATTGCGCTGGGTCGCGGGGTTCGACCACATCTGCCGGTTCATCGCCGGCACGACGCTCAACGGGCAGTCCCGGGCGATGCACAGCGTCGCGAGCAAGTCGTCCGCATGGCCATGCGCCAGACGGGCGAGGAAATCCGCCGAGGCCGGCGCGATCACGATCGCATCGGCGCGGCGCGACAAATCGATATGCGCCATGCCGTTGCCGTCCTGTTCCGCCCATTCGTCGAGCTGCACCGGGCGGCCGGTCAATGCCTGCATCGTCAACGGCGTGATGAAACGGGCCGCCGCGGCCGTCATCGCGACCTGGACCGTGGCGCCGGCCTTGACCAGCAGCCGTGCCAGTTCCGCGGTCTTGTAGCACGCGATGCCGCCCGTGAGGCCCAGCACCAGGTGACGGCCGGCCAGGGCGCCGGCGTCGCGCGGAAGAGGAGGGTTCATATCGGCCTTGTCGGACGTCTCGCTCAACGGCTGCCGCGAACGCGCCGCAATTCGTCGAACACCAGCAGCACGGCGCCGACGCAGATGGCGCTGTCGGCGAGATTGAAGGCCGGCCAGTGCCAGTGGTGCACATGGAAATCGAGGAAATCGATCACATGGCCGTAGAGTACGCGGTCGACGACGTTGCCGATCGCGCCGCCCATGATCAGCGACAGCGCGGTGGCGAACAGTTTCTGCGCGCTGTGCCGTTTCAGCAGGTAGCAGATCACGAGCGCCGCGACGATGCCCAGCGCCGTGAAGAGCCAACGCTGCCAGCCGCCCGCGGCCGCCAGGAAGCTGAAGGCGGCGCCGGGGTTGTACACCAGCACGAGATTGAAGAACCCCGTGACGACACGCCCCTCGCCGTAGCCGAAGGTATGCAGGATCGCGACCTTGCTCAACTGGTCGAGCAGGATCGCGATCACGGCGATGCCCAGCCAGGGCAGCAGGGAGCCGGCGCGCGCCGCGCCGCCTGGCGAACCGCCGGTGCGCCCGGCCGGGCCCGAAACGTTGGATTTGACGGCCATTACGCTGCGCTCCTGTTTTCACCCGCGCCGAAGAGATTGCTGAAGCATCGCCCGCACAGCGTCGGATGTGCGGGATCGATGCCGACGTCGCTGCGATGATGCCAGCATCGTTCGCATTTGGGCGCGTTCGACGTCTGGATCGTCACGGCCTGCGAAGCCTCGTCCGCCACGCGTTCGACGACGGCCTGCGAGGTGATCAGCACGAACTTGAGATCGTCGCCCAGGCTCGACAGCGCGTCGAAACGCGCGCCCGCCGCCCGCAGCAGCACGTCGGCCTGCAATGACGAGCCGATGCGGTTGTCGGTGCGGGCTTCCTCGAGTGCCTTCGTGACCTCGCCGCGCACGTCGCGCAGCAACTGCCATTTGTCGAGCAGCGCGGCGGCGTCGGCGATCTCCGGATAGGCGTGGAACAGCCCGGTGAAGATCGTCTCGCTGCGCGGGTGCAGCACCCGCCAGGCTTCCTCGGCGGTGAACGACGCGAAGGGCGACATCAATGCCAGCAAACCGTTCGCGATATGCCAGAGCGCGGTCTGCGCACCGCGGCGGGCGGGCGATGTCGGCGCCATCGTGTACAGGCGGTCCTTCAGCACGTCCAGATAGAAGCCGCCCAGGTCTTCCGAGCAGAAGGTCTGGATCGCGGCGACCACCGGGTGGAACTCGTAGCGTTCGTAGTGGGCCAGCACCTGCGCCTGCAGCGCCGCGGTGCGCGCGACCGCGTAACGGTCGATCTCCAGCCACTGTTCGGGCGGCAGCGCATCGGTGCCGGCGTCGAAATCGGAAAGGTTCGCCAGCAGGAAACGCAGCGTGTTGCGGATGCGCCGGTAGCCCTCGACCACGCGCTTGAGGATTTCGTCGGAGATCGACAGTTCGCCCGAATAGTCGGTCGACGCGACCCACAGCCGGATGATTTCGGCGCCGAGCTTGTCCGACACTTCCTGCGGGACGATCGTGTTGCCGACCGACTTCGACATCTTGCGGCCTTCGCCGTCCACCGTGAACCCGTGCGTGAGCAGGGCCTTGTACGGCGCCCGGCCATCCAGCATCGCGCCGCTGAGCAGCGACGAATGGAACCAGCCGCGATGCTGGTCCGAGCCTTCGAGATACAGGTCGGCCGGATAGGCGAGCGTGTCCTTGTGCGAGCCGCGCAGGACGTGCCAGTGCGTCGTGCCGGAATCGAACCAGACGTCGAGCGTGTCGCGGTTCTTCTCGTAGTGCGCGGCGTCGGCGCCGAGCAGCTCGGCCGGGTCCAGCTTCTGCCAGGCCTCGATACCCTGCTCCGCGACCCGATCGGCGACCTGTTCGAGCAGTTCGACCGAGCGCGGATGCAGCTCGCCCGTCTCCTTGTGCACGAAGAAGGCCATCGGCACGCCCCATTGGCGCTGGCGCGACAGCGTCCAGTCCGGACGGTTCGCGATCATGTTGAACAGCCGCTGCTTGCCCCATGCGGGAAAGAATTGCGTGGCCTCGACGCCGGCCAGCGCCGTCTCGCGCAGCGACGCGCCGCCGTCGGCGGGCGTGCGGTCCATGCCGGCGAACCACTGCGATGTCGCGCGGTAGATGATCGGCGTCTTGTGGCGCCAGCAGTGCATATAACTGTGCACGTGCGCTTCGTCGTGCCACAGCGTGCCGGCGGCGCGCAGCGTCTCGATGATCTTCGGGCCGGCTTCCCAGATCGTCAGGCCGCCGAACAGCGGCAGGCTGGTGGCGAAGTGACCGTCGCCCATCACCGGGCCGATGATGTCGTCGTCCTGCATGCCATGCGCCTTGCACGACAGGAAGTCCTCGATGCCGTAGGCCGGTGCCGAGTGAACGACGCCCGTGCCCGCGTCCAGCGTGACGTAGTCGCCCAGGTAGACGGGCGAGGTCCGCGCATAGCCCGCGTCGACCGCGGCCAGCGGATGGTGGAAACGGATGCCCGACAGTTTCTCGCCGGTGGTGACGGCCACGATCTCGCTGCCTTCGCCCAGGGCCGCCAGACCGTACTGCTTCAGCGACGGCGCGACCCGCTCGGTGGCGAAGATCAGCAGGCCGGCTGGCGTGCTGACCAGCGCGTATTCGATCTCCGGGTGCAGGTTCAGCGCCTGGTTCGACGGGATCGTCCAGGGCGTCGTCGTCCAGATGACGATCTGGCCGCTCTGGCCCGCATGGCCACCGGTATTGGCGGGCAGCGCGTCCAGGCCGAACGCCTGCGCGAGTTTTTCCGGCTCCGCGAACGGGAAGCCGACGTCGATCGCCGGGTCGGTGCGGTCCTTGTACTCGACTTCCGCCTCGGCCAGCGCCGAGCCGCAATCGAAGCACCAGTTGACCGGCTTCAGGCCGCGATAGACATAGCCCTTCTCGAGGATGCGCGCGAGGGCCCGCAGCTCGCCGGCCTCGTTCGCGAAATTCATCGTCTTGTACGGGTTGTCCCAGTC
This sequence comes from Robbsia betulipollinis, assembly GCF_026624755.1. Lineage (NCBI taxonomy): Bacteria > Pseudomonadati > Pseudomonadota > Betaproteobacteria > Burkholderiales > Burkholderiaceae > Robbsia > Robbsia betulipollinis. Next base: position 95,303 of record NZ_JAPMXC010000006.1, on the reverse strand, counting down.
GCCCAGCACGCCGAGCCGTTCGAAATCCGCCTTCTGGCTTTCGATCTGGCCGGCCGCGTACTCGCGGGCACGGCGCTGCATCTCGGCGATCGGCAGGTTCTTGCCGAACTGCTTCTCGATCTGGATCTCGATGGGCATGCCGTGGCAGTCCCAGCCGGGCACGTAGGCGGCGTCGAAACCCGCGAGCGTGCGCGCCTTGACGATCATGTCCTTGAGGATCTTGTTGACCGCGTGTCCGAGGTGGATGGCGCCGTTCGCATAGGGCGGGCCGTCGTGCAGCACGAATTTCGGCCGGCCGGCGCTGGCGGCGCGGATCTTCTGGTAGATCTTGCGTTCCTGCCATTCCTTGACCCACAGCGGCTCGCGGCGGGGCAGGTCGCCGCGCATCGGAAACGGCGTGTCGAGCAGATTGACCGGATATTTCGATGCGGGCCTGTCCGCGTTGCGGTCGGGCTTCGGCTTCTTGCCCTGCGTATTGCCCGACTGCTTGGTCTGCGGCTTGCCTTGCGGGGTCCGCTGTTTTTCCGCCGGGTTCGCGGAAGCGGCACCATCCCGTGGCGCCGGCTGGGCGTTCGCGGCGTTCGAATCGGCTTGTTTATCGCTCATCGTTTTTTAATAGGTGGTTGACGCAAGCCGCGGCGTGGCGTTCGACCGCGGCAGGCGGGTTCGACGGGTTCGCGGCCGGAATCCGCATCGGCCGCGTCTGACGGAGCGCTTCGGCGGGCCCGTGGGTCGGGCTGGACGCCGATCAGCTAATTCGATCGGTGATGCCGGTGGCCTGGTCGAAATACGCGTGCGCGTGGGCGACGTCGCGCTGGATCGCGGCGCTCAACGCCGGCAGGTCCACGTAACGTTCCTCGTCCCGCAATTTTTTCAGGAATTCGATGCGCACCACCTTGCCGTACGCGTTGCCGGTCCAGCCGAGCACGTTGACTTCGAGCAGGATGCGCCCCGAGTCGTCGACCGTGGGCCGCAGCCCCAGGCTGGCCACGGCGGGAAGGGGCGTGGGGGCGAGGCCATGCACCCGCACCACGAGAATGCCGGCCAGTGCGGGCCGCTTGTGGGCGACCCGCAGGTTCAGCGTCGGAAAACCGAGTTCGCGTCCCAGCTTCTGGCCATGCACGACATGGCCGGAAATCATGTACGGGCGGCCCAGCAGCGCCGCTGCGGCGTCGAGGTCGCCGGCCATCAAGGCGGCGCGGACCGCGGAGCTGGAAATGCGCGCACCGTTCCCGTCGGTCAGCGTGGCCATGCGCTCCACCGCGAAGCCATGCGCGGCGCCGGCGCGTTGCAGTGCCGCGAAGTCGCCCGCGCGGCGCGCCCCGTAGCGGAAATCGTCGCCGACCATCACCCAGCGCGCGTGCAGCCCGTCCACGATCACGTCCTGGATGAAGGCGTCGGGCGGCTGCGCGGCGAAAGTGTGGTTGAAATGTTCGACGACGACGCGGTCGACCTGCGCCCGCTCCAGCGCTTCCAGCTTGTCGCGCAGCAGGGAAATGCGCGGGGGCGCGCCGCCCGGGTTGAAGAATTCGCGCGGATGCGGCTCGAAGGTCATCACGCACAGGGGGAGGTTCAACGACTGTGCCGCCGCGCGGGCGTGCGCCAGCAGTGCCTGGTGCCCCCGATGGACGCCATCGAAATTGCCGATCGTCAAAGCGCATGGCGCTCTGCTTTCGGCGTTAGGAAGACCCCTGAAAACTTTCACGATGACTGTCGGCCGATTTGCGAAAACTTCAGCAAAGCATTCGATTATAGACGAAGCAGGTGAGAGTTGGACGGCGCGCGGTTTTTCCGGTGCCCCGGAGTGATAAAATCCGCCGGATGAACAATATCGTGATCCTTTTGTCGGGCCGCGGCACGAATATGCGCGCGATCGTCGACGCCTGCGCTGCCGAGCGCTGGCCGGCCCGCGTCGTCGCGGTCGTGTCGAATCGCGCCGACGCGGCTTCCGGCGACGCGCTCGATTATGCGCGCGCGCACGGCATCCCCGCCGTCGTGCTCGAGCACGCGGCGTACGCGTCGCGCGACGCGTACGACCAGGCGCTGATGGCGCAGATCGATGCGTTCGCCCCCGACCTGCTGGTGCTGGCTGGCTTCATGCGCGTGCTGGGCGCGGACTTCGTCCAGCATTACGCGGGACGCCTGCTGAACATCCACCCGTCGCTGCTGCCCAGTTTCGCGGGTCTGAAGACCCATGAACGCGCGCTCGCGGCGGGCGTGCGCCTGCACGGCGCCACCGTGCATTTCGTGACGGCCGAACTCGATTGCGGTCCCATCGTCGCCCAGGCCGCGGTGCCGGTCCGCGACGACGACGATCCCGCCCGGCTCGCCGCACGCGTGCTGCATGCCGAGCATCTCATTTATCCCAGGGCGGTACGATGGTTCGTCGAAGGACGGCTGTCGATCGAGGGTTCGCGCGTGCTGGCACGCCTGGATCCCCCCGAATCACAGTGGCTATTCGCCACGGAGTGCGCATGAAACTGCACGGCTTCCTGATCGGCCAGACCGAGACCTTACTCGCCGACGTTCTACAATTCACCGGACCGGCGGACGCCATGGTCAGCCGCTTCTTCCGCGCGCATCCGAAGCTCGGCCACGCCGAACGGGGCGTGATCGCCGAGGCGATCTTCGCGGTGCTGCGCCGGCGCATGGAGTTCGCGCACCTGTCCGAAAGCGGCAGCGGTTCGCCGGCGCGCCGGCTGACGCTGCTCGGGCTGATGCAGACCGTCGGCCGCGCGGCGCTCAAGCATCACGTGTCGCCGACCGAGCAGGCCTGGCTCGAACATGTCGCGACGATCGATCCGAGCAGTCTGCCGCTGCGCATCCGCACCAATCTGCCCGACTGGATCTACAACGGCTTCGCCGAACGGTTCGACGCGGAGGGCATGTCCGCGCTGGCGGCCGCGCTGAATTACCCGGCGCCGCTCGACCTGCGCGTCAATACGCTCAAGGCGAATCGCGAGAAAGTGCTCGAATCCCTGCGCGAATCGGGGCACGAGGCCGAGGAGACGCCATTCTCGCCGGTCGGCGTGCGGCTGGCGGGCAAGCCCGCGCTGACGCGCATGCCGCTGTTCCAGGAGGGGTGGATCGAGGTGCAGGACGAAGGCAGCCAGCTGCTGTGCCAGCTGGTCGCGCCCAAGCGCGGCGAGATGGTCGTCGATTTCTGCGCGGGCGCGGGCGGCAAGACGCTGGCGCTCAGCGCGATGATGCGTTCGAGCGGCCGGCTCTATGCGTTCGACGTGGCCGAGCGGCGTCTGGCGAAGATGAAGCCGCGCGCGGCGCGCAGCGGTCTGTCGAACGTGCACCCGATCGTCATCGACAGCGAGAACGACATCAAGATCCGGCGCCTTGCCGGCAAGATCGACCGGGTACTGGTGGATGCGCCGTGCAGCGGCCTGGGCACGCTGCGCCGCAATCCCGATCTGAAATGGCGTCAGACGCCGGCAACAATTACCGAACTGGTTCCCAAGCAGACGTCGATCCTGGCAGCGGCAGCGCGTCTGCTGAAACCGGGTGGCCGCCTGGTATACGCGACCTGCAGCCTGCTGCGCGCCGAGAACGAGGCGATCGTCGAGGCCTTCCTGGCCGGCAACGACCAATTCGAGTTGATTCCGGCGAACCGGGTGCTTGCCGAGCAAAAGGTTGACCTGGACACAGGGGAATACCTGTCTTTGTTGCCGCACCGCCACGGCACCGACGGTTTCTTCGCCGCCGTCATGCAGCGCAAAGCCGGTGCGCCGGCCGCAAAGCCAATAAGCACGGACATGGAATAGGATTGCCGGTAAAACCGGACGGGACTTGATCCAGCGCAAGGCTGGGTCGAGAGCGGAGGTTACAATTTCCTCTCAAATGAGTCGGAACTGATGAGTTAGAATTGGATCTGACGTAAGTTGACGGCACGTTCGCGACAAATCAGCGTCGCGGCCGCGCCGGCAAGCCGTTTTATTCGTCCTCTCCGTTTTTCCTGTAAGGGTCCACTATCTTGCTCGACTCCCTGCTTCAGTTTTTTGCCCACGGCGTGCTGGATTTGTCGTGGTGGCAAATCGTGTTGTACACGCTCGTCGTGACGCACATCACGATTCTGAGCACGACCATCTATCTGCATCGTTGCCAGGCGCATCGTGCACTCGATCTGCATCCCGCGATCAGTCATTTATTCCGATTCTGGCTGTGGGCGACCACCGGCATGGTCACGAAGGAATGGGCGGCGATCCACCGCAAGCACCATGCAAAATGCGAGACCGAAGAAGATCCGCATAGCCCGCAGACGCGCGGCCTGAAAAAGGTGCTCTTTCAGGGTGCCGAGCTGTATCGCGAGGAAGCGCGCAACGAAGAGACCATGAAAAAGTTCGGCCATGGCACGCCGGACGACTGGCTCGAGCGCAACATCTACGCACGCTACAACATCATGGGCGTGAGCCTGCTGATGGTGCTGAACGTCGCGATGTTCGGCCTCGTCGGTCTTTCGGTCTGGGCGATCCAGATGGTCTGGATCCCGTTCTGGGCGGCGGGCGTCGTCAACGGCGTCGGTCACTTCTTCGGTTATCGCAATTTCAACTGCGAAGATGCCAGCACGAACCTGTTCCCGCTGGGCCTGCTCATCGGCGGCGAAGAACTGCACAACAATCACCATACGTACGCCACGTCGGCCAAGTTCTCGAACAAGTGGTACGAGTTCGACATCGGCTGGATGTGGATCCGGGTGCTGTCGGCGTGCAAGCTCGCGCATGTGAAGAAGATCGCGCCGACGCCGAAGCTGCTCAATGGCAAGACCGCGATCGATCTGGAAACGCTGCAGGCCGTGCTGTCGAACCGGTACGAAGTGATGGAGCGCTATACGTCCACCCTGCGTCGTGCCTATCGCCAGGAGCTGGCGCACATCAAGTCCCTGGGCGCGAGCGACAAGTACCGCGAGTTCAAGAGTGGACGCAAGTGGTTCCACAAAGACGAAGCGGCGCTGGCCGACAAGCAGAAGCAACAGCTGCCCGAGATCTTCGAGCAAAGCAGCGCGCTACGCACTTTCTACGAATTGCGCCGCGAACTGGCGACGATCTGGGAACGTTCGAACGTGTCCCGCGAGCAACTGGTGTTGCAGTTGCAGGCTTGGTGCCAGCGCGCGGAGCAAAGCGGCATCACCGCCTTGCAGGACTTCGCGATCCGCCTGCGCCGCTACGCCTGACGAATTCCGCTACACTCGTGCCTGACGCGGGTGTGACGGGCGGCAGCACGAGAAGAACCCCGCCACGGCGGGGTTTTTTTTTGCAATGAGGTCTCGGGAGCGGTTGGAGCGATGCAAAAGTCGAATGGGCAGGTGGCGGGGCCATCCTCGCCGGTACGCGGTACGTCGTTTTTTGACACGGTGGACGCCGAATATGGCGGTGCGCTGCGCGTGGCGCGCGACGCGAACGTCGCGGCCGCCTTGCTGGAAGACGTGGGCGCAGGCGATCAGACGGGACGCCTGGTGCCGGCCGACGCCATGCGGCGCGCGCTCATCATCGTGCGCGAGGCCGCCTGCCTGTGCGGCACGCCGTGGTTCGACGAAGTCATGCGCCGCGTCGATCCGCGCATCGAGATCGACTGGCAGGTGGAAGAGGGCGAGGGCATGCGTGCCGGCATGACCGTGTGCGAGATGCGTGGTCCGGCCCGTGCGCTGTTGACGGGCGAGCGCAACGCGTTGAATTTCCTCCAGCTCCTCTCCGGCGTCGCCACCGTGACGCGGCGCTACGTCGAATTGCTCGATGGTACCGCCGCACGCGTACTCGATACCCGCAAGACCCTACCCGGGTTAAGGCTGGCGCAGAAATACGCGGTGCGCACGGGCGGCGGCGCCAATCAGCGGCTGGCGCTCTACGATGGCATCCTGATCAAGGAGAACCATATCGCGGCGGCGGGTAGCGTGGGCGCCGCGCTGGATGCCGCGCGGGCATTGAATGCGGGCGTCCCGGTGCAGGTCGAAGTCGAATCGATCGTGGAGTTGCAGGAAGCGCTGGCGCATGGCGCGACGTCGATCCTGCTCGACAATTTCAACGTCGCGATGATGCGGGAGGCCGTGCGGATCAATGGCGCGCGCGCGACGCTGGAAGTGTCGGGCGGCGTCAACGCGGAGACGATCCGCGGTTTCGCGGAGACCGGCGTCGATCGAATTTCCGTGGGCGCGTTGACGAAGGATGTGCGCGCCACGGATTACTCCATGCGCATCATCGATTGAGTCGCCGTGGATCGACCGGACATGAAAAAACCCCGCAAGCGGGGTTTTTTTGCGAAGTGACCGTCCCGGTTGGGAGGGCCCTGTCGAGCAGGCGGGTAGGATGCGACGCGGTGCGCCGCTTCCGTCGCGTTACTTGATCTTCGTTTCCTTGTACGGCACGTGCTTGCGAGCGACGGGATCGTACTTCGAGATCTCCATCTTTTCCGGCATCGTCCGTTTGTTCTTCGTCGTCGTGTAGAAGTGACCCGTACCTGCGGTCGATTCCAGCTTGATCTTGTCGCGTGCGCCCTTGGCCATCTGAGATCCCCTTAAGCGAGACCGCGTGCGCGCAGGTCTGCGAGCACGGAGTCGATGCCGTTCTTGTCGATCACGCGCAGTGCCGCGGTCGAGATGCGAAGACGCACGAAGCGGTTTTCGCTCTCAACCCAGATACGACGGCTCTGCAGATTCGGCAGGAAACGACGCTTGGTCTTGTTGTTGGCGTGGGAAACGTTGTTGCCGACCTGCGGCCCTTTCCCCGTCACGATGCATTTGCGTGCCATGAAGCACTCCTAGTACGCTGAATTCGCTTGAATAGCCTGCTCATCGGATCCGCTAGAATTCGCGTTTGATTCCGCTCACGCGTCCCCAAAACGGCTCCGCTTGAATTCGGCCTCTGAATTCGGGCATCCGGGCTAGGCCGGAACAAAGACGAAGATTTTACCAGAGAAATTGCAGGCGAATCAAATGCTTTGTCCGTATTTCGTTGCATCCCGCCCGTCGCCCGCTCCATCTTCGCCCGAATCGTCATAGCCAGCCGTGTTCCGCGAACGACAGGCGGGCATTCCGGGAGACGATGAAATGGTCGAGCAGGCGGATATCCAGCAGATCCAGCGCATTGCGCAACCTGCCTGTCAGCAGACGGTCCGGCTCGCTGGGCTGGACGTCCCCGGAAGGGTGGTTGTGCGCGACGACCAGCGACGCGGCATTGCACTGCAACGCGGTGCGCGCGATCTCGCGCGGGTAGACGGCCGTTTGCGTCAACGTCCCGCGCGACGATTCCTCCACCTGGAGCAGGCGATGGCGGCTGTCCAGGTAGAGCGAGACGAAGACTTCGTGCGGGCGACCGCCGATCAGCAACTGGAGATAGTCGCCCAGATCGGAGGGGGAACTGAACGCGGCGCCCCGCGTGATGCGCTGCGCGAGCGAACGCCGGACGATTTCGCTGATGGCCTGCAACTGCGCGATCTTCGCCGGGCCGAGGCCGGCGACGGTGGCGAGTTGCGTGGCGTCGGCGTCGAGCATGCCGCCCAGGGAGCCGAAACGGCGCAGCAGGAGGCGGCCCACGTCGACGGCGTCGTGGCCGGGTATGCCGGTGCGTATGAACAGGGCCAGCAGTTCGCAGTCGCTCAAGGCCTGCGCCCCGGCCGCGTAGAGCCGCTCGCGCGGTCGCTCGGCAAGCGGCCAGTGACGAAGTCCGCCCGAGCTTGCGCCGGGGGGACTCCCGGGAGGGGATCCGGGACAGGTGAAGCGGACCGGCCGTCCGGCTCCCGCGGCGCGCGCGCGGGAGCGCCGCCGGGCAGGGGCATGCGTCGCATCTTCCCCGGGCATGGGCGCAGGCACGGCGGCACCGGCCGGATCGATCGTGTCGGTTTTCATCGCGGTCCTGGTTCCCCCATTTTTCGTTCGGCCCGGCTGTGGTCCGGATGCCGCAGCCGGGACACGCCGCCTGGCTTACAATGACGGTCTGTCATCGACCCGCAACGCGAATTTTCCGCGCCGGCCCACCGGACCCCTTTCATGACGCTCATCGACCTCGCCCGGGTCAAGCCCGGCTCGCATGTCACGCTGCACTACCGCTTGTCCATGGCGGACGGCGCCGACATCGTCAATACCTTCTCCGAGAAGCCCGCCACGCTGCTGCTGGGCGCGGGGCAGCTCGCGCCCCCGCTGGAAGACATTCTGGTAGGACTGAAGGCCGGTGACCACCCTGTCTTTCAGCTGAAACCCGAGGAAGCGTTCGGCCCGCGCAACCCGGAGCTGATCCAGCGCGTGTCGATGGCGACCCTGCGCGCCAACAGCATGGTCGACGAGAGTTTCACGCCCGGCGATCTGGTCGAGTTCAATGCGCCGGGGGGCGGGCGGTATGCCGGCGTGTTGAAGGAGGTCGGCGAGACGTCCGCGCTGTTCGATTTCAATCACCCGCTCGCCGGGCAGGCCTTGACCTTCGAGGTCCAGGTCATCGGTATTCTTTGATTCACTAGGAAGCAAACCATGAACGCTGAACTGAGCGCGCTCCAGAACGACTCACTGGCCCTGCTGGAAGGCGACGGCGAAATCGTCCTCGCGCAGCCGCGGGGCTTCTGCGCGGGCGTCGATCGCGCCATCGAGATCGTCGAGCGCGCGATCGCGATGTTCGGCGCGCCGATCTACGTCCGCCATGAGATCGTCCACAATGCCTACGTCGTTCAGGACCTGCGGCAGAAGGGCGCGATCTTCATCGAATCGCTCGAAGACGTGCCGGCTGGCAATACGCTGGTGTTCAGCGCGCATGGCGTCTCCCGCGCGGTGCGCGCCGAAGCCGAGACGCGCGGCCTGCGGGTCTTCGACGCCACCTGTCCGCTGGTGACGAAAGTGCACGTCGAGGTCGCGAAGATGCGCGCCGACGAGTACGAGATCGTGATGATCGGCCATCGTGGGCATCCGGAAGTGGAAGGCACGATGGGACAGACGCCATCCGGCATGCACCTGATCGAGAGCGCCGCCGATGTCGACCAGCTCGAGGTGCGCGACCCGTCGCGTCTCGCGCTGGTCACGCAGACAACCCTGTCGGTCGACGATGCGGCGGAGATCATCGCCGCACTCAAGGCGCGTTTCCCGCTGATTCGCGAACCGAAGAAGCAGGACATCTGCTACGCGACGCAGAACCGGCAGGATGCGGTGAAATTCATGGCGCCGCGCTGCGACGTGGTGATCGTCGTCGGTAGCCCCAACAGTTCGAACTCCAGCCGGCTGCGCGAACTGGCGGAAAAACTTGGCGTGCCGGCGTACATGGTCGATGCGCCCGAGCAGCTCGATCCGAACTGGTTCGCCGGCAAGAAGCGCATCGGCGTCACCGCCGGAGCCTCGGCGCCGGAGGTGCTCGCGCAGTCCGTGATCGCCCGCATTCACGAGTTCGGCGTGCGCAGCGTGCGTCCGCTGGAAGGCATCGAGGAGAACATCTCGTTCCCGTTGCCGCGCGGCCTGTCCTGAGCGAATTCGCACGGCGCGCGTGCGTCGTTCGAAAAAGCGGCCGGCCCCGCAGAAGACCTTTGTCGAGGAAAATATAGAGCTAACACTCTAAAAAAGCGGGCTTCAACAATAAGCCGACGGGTTTTGCGGTGCACACTTATGGGGCGTATTTTCTCGCCCTATGGGATTCAGGCAGGGCAGGGCCCGCTTTTTCGGCTTTCCGATGACCGTCGGGAAAGCCTCCACGATGAACCGGTTCCTCGTCGGTTTGCACGATTTTGGTGCTTCATGCACCTTTCCATTCGCACGGTCTCGCCGAGGCCGGGTGCAACCGTCACCGAGTAGTTGCAACCCCTTCCAACCACGGGTTGCAACCAATATTGCGCGCGCGATAAATGAAGGTACAATTCGCCGGTTTTGAAGGGCGGAATATTCGTACAGGGGTGCGAAACGCTGCTTCCGGAGTCATCGATGCCCTTGAGGTGGATTCACGCGGTGCCTGTCGCGACCGTCCTGTTGCTGGCCGGTTGCGGAAAAAAGGACGTCGGCACGACCGATACCGCGTCGGCCGCTTCGGGCACGGCCATGGCGTCGGCGCCGCTGGCATCGGGCATTGCCGTACCGGCCGTCGTCGCGTCCCCCGTGGCGGTCGGCGGTATGGCCGCGTCGGTACCGGCAGCGGTAGCGGCATCCGGCACCGGCACCGGCACGGCAGCGGTTCGGACCGTACGGATCGGTCACGCGGGCCCGCTGAGCGGCGCGGAAGCGCATCTCGGCCAGGACAGCGAGAACGCCGCCCGGCTCGCGGTGGAGGAAATCAACGCGCGCGGGCTGTCGATCGATGGGCAAGCGATCACGCTCGAGCTCGACGCGCAGGACGACGGCGGGGACCCGCGCAAGGGTGTGACGGTCGCGCGCAAGCTGGTCGCCGATCAGGTGGTCGGCGTGATCGGCGATCTTGCCTCGGCGGTGTCGATTCCCGCGTCGCAGGTCTATGGCGCGGCGGGCGTGACGCAACTGTCCTCGTCCTCGACGGATCCCGCCTTCACCGGCCAGGGTTACAAGACCAGCTACCGGATGGTGGCGAACGACACGCAACAGGGCACGGCCCTGGCGGCCCTGGCCATCGAATCCTTGCATGCGAAGACGCTGGCGGTGGTCGACGACGGCACGCCCTACGGCAAGCATCTCGCGGCGGCGTTCCTGCAGGCGGTGCGCGCCCATGCGGGCGGCGCGAACCTGCGCGACGTCGCGCGCGAGAGCGAGAACCCGGGCATGCGCGGGGCTGAGCCGCGTGGCGCCGACCTCAAGGCGATTCTCAAGCGCCTGAAGGCGCGCGCGCCCAATGTCGTCCTGTTCGCGGGCATGGACGTCGCGGGCGGCGCTTTCGTGCGGCAGATGGCGGCGTCCGGCCTGCACGCAACGGTGCTGGGCGGCGACGGCCTGTGCTCGGAAAAGGGCGCGGCGCTCGCCGGCGCGGCGGTCGACAACCTGATCTGCGCGCAGGTGGGCCCGGCGCTGAGCAGCATGGATCAGGGCGCGGCCTTCGCGCAACGTTACGCCGCGCGCTTTCATATACCGGTTCAGGCGTACGCGCCGTTCGCCTATGACGCGGTGTACGTGCTCGTCGACGCGATGAAGCGCGCCAACGCGGTGGACCCGGCGAAGATCCTCGCCGCCATGCCGTCGACCGACTACACCGGTCTGACGGGTCCGATCGCCTTCACCGCCCGTGGCGAGCTGAAACAGGCCGCCGTCACCTTGTACCAGTTCAAGGACCAGAAGCGCGCGGTGCGCGATGTCGTAAAGATGTAAAGACGATGTGAGTCGTTTGTCCAGCGGCGGCGCGACGGGGCGGCGCTTTCACCGGGTGGCTTCGGCGCCCGGCGGAGCGCGCGGCCGGTTCGCGTCGCCGGTTCTTGAGGGAGGGTGGTCGAGCACGGCATACAGGGTCGGAAAGCCCGTTCGCGCCGCGCCGAAGACCGTCCGCATCCGCCATAGTCAGCGGTTCTAGGAGTAGTAAATGGATACCTTCATCCAGCAGCTCATCAACGGGCTGGTTCTGGGCAGCATCTACGCGATCATCGCGCTGGGCTACACGATGGTGTACGGGATTCTCGGCATCATCAATTTCGCCCACGGCGATGTGCTCATGATCGGCGCGATGGTCGCCCTGTCGGCGATCAACGTGCTGCACACGCATTTTCCCGGTCTGGGTTCGGTGGCGACGCTGGTGATCGCGCTGGGCATCGCCGCGGTGGTCTGCGCGCTGACCGGCTACACGATCGAGCGCGTCGCCTACCGGCCGTTGCGCAACGCGCCGCGTCTCGCGCCGCTGATCACCGCGATCGGCGTCTCGATCCTGCTGCAGACCGTCGCGATGATGATCTGGGGCCGCAACCCGCTGATGTTCCCGCAACTGCTGCCGACCGACCCGCTGAACGTGGTCAAGGCGACGGACACGACGCCGGGCGCGGTGATTTCGGTGACGGAAATCATCATCGTCGTCGTGGCGTTCGTGACGATGGGCGGCCTGCTGCTGCTCGTGCACAAGACGCGGCTCGGCCGGGCCATGCGGGCGACGGCGGAAAACCGCAACGTCGCCGGGCTGATGGGCGTGAATCCGAATTTCGTGATTTCGGCGACCTTCATGATCGGCTCGGCGCTCGCCGCGCTGGCCGGGGTGATGATCGCATCCGAATACGGCAACGCGCATTTCTACATGGGTTTCCTGCCGGGTATCAAGGCCTTCACGGCGGCCGTGCTGGGCGGGATCGGCAATCTGGGCGGGGCGATGGTCGGGGGCATTCTGCTGGGTCTCATCGAGCAGCTCGGCGCCGGCTACATCGGCGGGCTGACCGGCGGGGTGTTCGGCAGCAACTACCAGGACGTCTTCGCCTTCATCGTGTTGATCATCGTGCTGGTGTTCCGTCCGTCCGGTCTGCTCGGCGAGCGTGTCGCCGATCGCGCATAACAGGGGTTCGTTCCATGCCTTCCATTCCTCCGATTCAAACCACGAACGAACTGACGCCGCCGCGTCGCACGGCGAAGACCACGCTGGGCTACGTCGTGCTCGCGCTTTTCGTGGTCTTCGCCCCGATGCTGGTCGGCGCCGCCGGCGGCAACTACTGGGTGCGGGTGCTCGACTTCGCGATGCTGTACGTGATGCTCGCGCTCGGCCTGAACGTGGTCGTCGGCTTCGCCGGACTGCTCGACCTCGGCTATATCGCGTTCTACGCGGTGGGCGCCTATATCGCCGCCTTCCTGTCGTCGCCGCAACTCTCGCAGAACTTCGCCTGGATCGCGTCGATCTGGCCGACCGGCCCGCACTTTCCGATCTGGGTCATCATTCCGATCGCCATGGCGGTGGCCGCACTGTGCGGCGTGCTGCTCGGCGCGCCCACGCTGAAACTGCGCGGCGATTATCTGGCGATCGTCACGCTGGGCTTCGGCGAGATCGTGCGGATCTTCATGAACAACCTGGACCGGCCGATCAACATCACGAACGGCCCGAAAGGCATCAGCGGCATCGCGCCGATCAATCTGTTCGGCTTCGACTTCTCGCAGATCCACACGCTCTTCGGTTTCTCGTTTCCGCCCGTGTACATGTATTACTACGCGTTCGTGGTGCTGTCGCTGATCGTGATCTTCATCTGCGTGCGGCTGCAGCACTCGCGCATCGGCCGCGCGTGGGCGGCCATTCGCGAGGACGAGATCGCCGCCAAGGCGATGGGCATCAATACCCGCAACATCAAGCTGCTGGCGTTCGCGATGGGCGCGTCGTTCGGCGGCGTATCGGGGGCGATGTTCGGCGCCTTTCAGGGTTTCGTGTCGCCGGAGTCGTTCACGTTCTGGGAATCGATCGTCGTGCTGGCCTGCGTGGTGCTCGGCGGCATGGGCCACATCCCCGGCGTCATCCTGGGTGCGGTGCTGCTGTCGATCTTCCCGGAAGTACTGCGTTCGACGATGGGACCGTTGCAGCATTTCCTGTTCGGTCATGACGTGATCGACGTCGAAGTCGTGCGGCAACTGCTATACGGCCTGGCGATGATCGTCATCATGTTGTATCGCGCCGACGGCCTGTGGCCGGCGCCGAAGCACGAGGACCGGGTTGCCCGGATTGCCAAACGCAACAAGACGATTCGCGCCTGAGCGTGCGGCACGCGGAGCCATCCACCATGATCGATAAAAACACGCGCCTGTTCATCAAGGGCGTCAACAAGCGCTTCGGCGGTCTGCAGGCGCTGGCCGATGTCGGGCTGCAGATCCAGGCCGGGCACATCTACGGCCTGATCGGCCCGAACGGCGCGGGCAAGACGACGTTCTTCAATGTCATCACCGGGCTGTACGAGCCGGATTCGGGCGAGTTCGTGCTCGACGGCCTGGCCTACAAGCCGACCACCGTGCATGAGGTGGCGAAGGCGGGCATCGCCCGTACGTTCCAGAACATTCGCCTCTTCGGCGGCATGACCGCGCTCGAGAACGTCATGACCGGGCGCCATGTGCGCACGCGCCAGGGCCTGATCGGCGCGGTGTTCCGCACGCCGGCGGAACGGCGCGAGGAGCGCGAGGTCAAGGAGCGCGCGATCGAACTGCTGGAATACGTGGGCATCTCGAAATACGCCGACTACACGTCGCGCAACCTCTCGTACGGCCACCAACGGCGGCTCGAGATCGCGCGCGCGCTGGCGACCGACCCGAAGCTGCTGGCACTGGACGAGCCGGCCGCCGGCATGAACGCGACCGAGAAGGTCGAGTTGCGCGAACTGCTCGACAAGATCCGCGGCGACGGCCGGACCATCCTGCTGATCGAGCACGACGTGAAGCTGATGATGGGCCTGTGCGACCGGATGACGGTGCTCGACTACGGCAAGGTCATCGCCGAGGGGTTGCCGCAGGACGTGCAGAAGGATCCGAAAGTGATTGAAGCGTATCTGGGCGCCGGAGGCCATTGATGAGCGAAGCGATGTTGTCCATTCAGGGCCTGCAGGTGGCATACGGCGGTATCCAGGCGGTCAAGGGTATCGACATGGAAGTGCGCGAGGGCGAGCTCGTGACCTTGATCGGCGCGAACGGCGCGGGCAAGACCACCACGATGAAGGCCATCACCGGCATTCAGGCCTGCACGGGCGGGGACATCCGCTACCTGGGCAAGTCGATTCGCGGCGTGCCCTCGTACGAACTGCTGAAGGTGGGGCTGGCGATGGTGCCGGAAGGCCGGGGCATCTTCGCGCGGATGACCATTCTCGAAAACATGCAGATGGGCGCCTATCTGCGCACCGATACCGCGGCGATCGCCAGCGACGTCGAACGCATGTTCGGGTTCTTTCCGCGCCTGAAGGAGCGGCAGGCCCAATACGCCGGCACGTTGTCGGGCGGCGAGCAGCAGATGCTGGCGATGGCGCGCGCACTGATCAGCCGGCCGCGTCTGCTGCTGCTCGACGAACCGTCGATGGGCCTGTCGCCGATCATGGTCGAGAAGATCTTCGAGGTGGTGCGGGAGATTTCGTCGGAAGGCCTGACGGTGTTGCTGGTCGAGCAGAACGCGCGGCTGGCCCTGCAGGCCGCGAACCGCGGCTACGTGATGGATTCGGGCTTGATCACGATGTCGGGCGACGCCCGCCAGATGCTGGACGACCCGAAGGTGCGGGCGGCGTATCTGGGGGAGTGAGCCTCGGGGGGGATCCTTCCTGGGATCTCCCTTCCGCCGCGTGCCTCCGCGCGTTCAGCGCCGGGGTATCACGCTTCTCGCCCAGCGCAATGGCCGGGTGATCCGCCAGGACCGGGAGCGCAACAGGCGCTCTATATGTCGAAGCGCTTCCGTCTCGGTTTCCGGCGTGGGATCCGCCGCCGTCGGACGCTGTCCCCTGAGCAGACGGGCAATGCCCCGCAATGCACGACTCACGCGCCAGGAATGGGACGCGTGGTACTGCCGGAGTTCGTCGCGGTAGCGGGTGCCTTGCGTCGCGTGGGGATTGTCGGGATACCGCGCCGCGCCCGGCGCCGCGCAGCCGGGGTGAGCGTCGACCTCGCGCACCCACCACCCGATGTTGGCGATCTTCAGCTCATTGAATTCGGCAAGGGCGTTGGTCCATAGCCGCTGTTTTCGCACGGCCTGGGCGGCGCAGACGGTGCCGTCCATCACCGTATTCGAGCCGTCGCCGCGTATGCAGTACTCCGCGCCGGGAAACGGCACGTACAGCGGCTCGTGCCCGAATGCCAGCCGCAGAAGAAATTCGTAATCCTCGTTCATGCTGAGCGCTTCGTTCACGTCGCCCAGATGGGACACGCGCGTCCGGTCGATGATGAACGAGTGGATCGGGATGAAGTTGTTGCGCAGATGATCCAGATAACTGTAACGATCCCGTTGCCACGGGCGGGACCGTTCTATCACTTGCCCCCATTTGTTGTGCAGGGCGCGAATGGTATCCGCGTACGCCCAGGCCCGGTCGCTTTCCCGAAGCGCCGAAATCAATTTGTCGTAGTGTTCGGGATATAGCTTGTCGTCGTCGTCCAGAAACGCCAGGTATCTTCCGCTCGCATGGCGTTTGCCGATGTTCAGGCTTTTCGAGCGGGCATCCGCGGCGCAGACATGCTCGAACAGGCGCATGTCGTGAAATGCATGCCGCTCCCGGTCGACGATCCTTTCGATACTGGCGATGCCGTCGTTCTGCCGGAGCCGTTGCACGACGACGACGACCTCGATGGCGGAATACGTCTGCCCTTGAAGGATGAAAAGACATTTTTCCAGGTGCGCTTCGCGCCCCGGCATGGTCCGGATCACAACGGAAATGCGTTCTGTCATCGTCAGGTCCACATCGGTTCGGCGAACGTCAGCTGATTGCGGAAATTCGGCAGCGCGCGGAATATTTCCGGGATCGAATGCGGCTCGATGTGGGTCGTCTGCTGTTCGAGCAGGTCGCGGTCGATGTCGACCAGAGACGCGAGTACGTTCACCGCATGCGTCTTGAATTGGTGGGCACGCCATTTGTGGGCAAGCAGGTGGGCGGACCGCCAGATCTCGATCTGGCGGTCGCCGCGGTCCTCGGCGTAATGGAAAAACCAGGCCTGTGCGCAGGTGAAACAACGCTGACCGGCGGCCTTCGCCCGCCACGACAGATCGACGTCCTCGCAATACAGGAAGAAATCCTCGTCGAAACCGCGGATCTCGCGATAGAGCGAGGCGGGAATCAGCAGGCAGGCCGCGGAACACCACGCGGTGGTACCCGTTTTCGGATCGAAGCGCTTCGGGTGCATCACCGGTTCCTGGATCGCCTCGAAGATTCCCGACCAGTGCTGCTTTCTCGCGGACTCGAGCATGACCTCCAGGCAGCGGGGATGCATGAACCCGTCGGGATTCAGGCACAGGTAGGCGGTGGAGACGGGATCGCTGGAAGCGAACAAGGTGTTGTGCCCGCCGCCGAAACCGAGATTCGCGCCGCTGGAGATCCGTATCGGCACCGGCATGGCATGCCTTTCACACCACTGGCCGACATGCTCCAACGCGTCGCCGCCGCCCTGGTCCCTGATCAGGATCTCCTTGATGGCGTCGATGCGTGTCTGGCGCTTCAGGGCGTTCAGGCAACGCGCGATCTCCTGTGCGCTGTTCCGATAAAGGACGATGCCTATGGTCACGAGTTCGGTCATTTCCACGTCTTGGAAAATAAATAGGGGTGCGAAATGGGTGTGGCGGAAGCGGGATTCGACGGACAGGAGCAAGCGGCTACCTCGGGACTACCGCGTCATAGCGGCGGAACTTCCGCAATCCTGCATTTTGGCAAAACACAGGCTCGGCGCATATGAGACCGGTCTTAGTGTGTGGCCTGCGTCGCCGAAATTTCTCGACAGGGATGATTCTAGGGGGTAAAGCCCGCTCGCATTTTCAACGAATTGCGAACATTGACGTCGCGCGACGCACAATTTTCCGCGCAAGGCGCAGGACACCGCCGCAGTGCCGGCCCGCGCGCGGCGCGAATGGCGGTCGCTTAGGATGAGAAAAGAGGGAGGCGGCGAAAAGCCGAAGGCAGGGGAAAGACGGATGTGCCGTCGATAGGGGACTGCGCATCGCCCGTTTCCATGGAAATGAACCGGGCAGGCACGCGGCAGACGGGCACGGCGTGGATGCGCCGCGCCGTATGCCGTCAGACCGCCTGGTCGATCGCCTGGCGCAGCAGGGCGATCATCTGATCGATTTCGTCGGTGGTGACGTTCAACGCCGGCATGAAGCGCAGCAGGTTCGGGCGCGCGGCGTTGATGAGCAGGCCGGCCGGTTCCAGCAGGCGGGCCTGCTCGACGATCTGCGGGCCGATGTCGCGGCCCAGCAGCAGCGCGCGCAGCAGCCCCTCGCCGCGCTCTCCCTGGAAATCGTAATCGGCCGACAGCTTCAGCAGGGCCTGGCTCAGATAGGCGCTGCGTTCGCGCACGCCCGCGAGAAAGTCCGGCGCCGACAGCCGCGAGACCACTTCCAGGCCGATCGCGGTCATGACCGGGTTGCCGTTGTACGTGCCGCCCTGGTCGCCGGCGACGAACACCGAAGCCGCTTCGGTCGCGAGCAGCGCGGCGAGCGGATAGCCGCCGCCGATGCCCTTGCCGAGCGTCATGATGTCCGGCTCGATCCCCGACAACTGATACGCAAACATCTCGCCGGTGCGCGCGCACCCGGTCTGCACTTCGTCGACGATCAGCAGCAGGTTGTGCCGGCGCGTCAGTTCCCGCAGCGCCTGCATGAATTCGCGCGTGGCCGGCAGCACGCCGCCTTCGCCCTGGATCGGTTCGAGCATGACCGCGACGGTCCGGGGCGTGATCAGCTTTTCCACCGAGGCGATGTCGTTCAGGTCCGCCTTCGGAAAGCCGGGCACCTGGGGCGCGAAGATCGTGTCCCAGCCCGGCTTGCCGCTCGCCGACATCGTCGCCAGCGTGCGGCCGTGGAAGCTGTGATCGAACGTGATGATCTCGAACGCGCCGTTCTTGTTCTTCTGGCCCCACTTGCGGGCGAGCTTGATCGCGCCTTCGTTGGCCTCGGCGCCGCTGTTCGCGAAGAACACCTTGTCGAAGGCGCTCAATGCGGTCAGCTTCGATGCGAGGCGCGCCATCGGCTCGTTGTAGTAGGCCGGGCTCGGGTTGATCAGCAGGCGCGACTGCCGGTCCGACGCGGCGATCATGCCGTCGTCGCAATGTCCCAGCGAGTTGACCGCCCAGCCCTGGATGAAGTCGAGGTATCGCTTGTCGTTGTTGTCATACAGCCAGGCGCCCTTGCCGCGAGTGAAAACGATCTCCGGGCGGTTGGTGATGTACATCAGCGCGTCGGTCGGATATTCCTGGAAATTCATCAGCGGCTCCACACGATCGGACGAGGGGTTCGATCGCAAATAAGATCAAAAATAAAACGCGAAGGTAACGGCTGCGGCGCCGCGCCGCGCGCGCGGCGCGGGGTCAGACTCGGACTGCGGGATCAGACCGCATTCACCAGGTCCGCTTCGCTGGTGAAGGCGTCCGCGTAGAACTCCTCGGCGGGCAGCCCATGGTTGGCGGTGAAATCCCGCTGCGCGGACTCGACCATTACCGGTGCGCCGCATGCGTAGACCTGATAAGCGGACAGATCCGGCAGGTCCGCGATCACCGCGTGGTGCACGAAGCCGGTGCGCCCGTCCCAGGTGTCCTGCGGCGTCGGCTCGGACAATACCGGGATGAAACGGAAGTTCGGCAGTTCGGTCGTCCACTGGGCGCCCAATGCTTCAAGATACAGGTCCGGGCGCGTTCTTGCACCCCAGTAGAGCGCGATCGGCCGCGTGATTTTCTTGTAAATGGCCTGTTCGACGATCGCCTTGATCGGCGCGAAACCGGTGCCCGACGCCAGCAGCACGATGGGTTTGTCGCTGTCCTCGCGCAGGAAGAACGTCCCCAGCGGACCTTCGAAACGCAGCATGTCGCGCGCCTTCATGGCGGAGAAGACGTGATCGGTGAACTGGCCGCCGGGCAGATGGCGGATGTGGAGTTCCAGCAGGCCCTCCGCGTGCGGCGCGGTCGCGATCGAGTAGGCGCGGCGCTTGCCGTCCTTCAGGATGAATTCGAGATATTGCCCGGCCAGATACTGGAGCCGTTCGTTGGCGGGCAGTTGCAGGCGTACGATCATGACGTCGTCGGCGGCGCGTTCGAGCGCGCTGACGCGGCACGGCAGTTTCTTCGCCGGCATGTCGCCGACGCCGGCGATCTCGCGGATCTCGATTTCGAGATCGGATGTTGCCTGCGCGCAGCAGAACAGCGCGAAGCCGCGCGTTTTTTCGTCGTTGGCCAGGGCCGAGGACGAGTGCGCCGCCTGTTCCACCGCGCCCTCGATGACCCGGCCCTTGCAGGAGCCGCACGCACCGTTCTTGCAGCCGTACGGCAAACCCACGCCGTGGCGCAGCGCGGCGCTCAGGACGGGTTCGCCCGCGTCCACCTGGAATTGTCGGCCGCTCGGCCGGATCGTCACGTTGAAACTCATAGTGGTGTGCTGTGTCCGTGCATTCGTCAAACGGGACCGGCGTCGCGGCCGTCCCGGCGTGAGACCCCGTCGCGCCGCCGGCCGGCGGGGCCATTCCAGCGGTCTCGGCTGTAACACCGGCGGCAAGATACAATATCGATCATGATTCCAACCCGCCCGCTTCGTCGTCCTCGCGTGCTGATCGTCGGTTGTGGCGACGTCGGCATGCGCACCGTCGCGCTCCTCGCGCCCCGCTTCACGGTTCTCGCGCTGAACCGGCGCGAGGCGGGGCGGCAGCGCCTGCATGCGGCCGGCGTGATTCCGGTCCCGGGCGATCTCGACGACCGGCGCAGCCTGCGCCGTGCCGCCGCGTTGGCGCGCGCTGCCTTCGGCGTGCTGCATTTCGCGCCGCCGCCCGCCGAGGGCCGCACGGACCAGCGCACGCGGGTGCTGATCGCGGCGCTGGGCGGTGCGGGCAGTGCCGTCCGGCACCGCCCGGCGCCGCCGGAACGCGCGGCTATTGTACCCGACGCGGGTGGCCCGGCGCGGCGCTCCCGCACGCTCGCGCCGGGCGCCCGCGGTGTCTGGATCGGCAAGCCGCCGCGTGCGTCGCAACCGCTGGTCTACGCGAGCACGACCGGCGTCTACGGCGACTGCGGGGGCGCGTTGATCGACGAGACCCGGCGCGTGCGCCCCAGCAATCCGCGCGCCGTGCGGCGAGTGGGGGCGGAGCATCTGCTGCGCGCGGCGGGTACCCGCGGGACGTTCGCCGCGTCGATCCTGCGGATTCCCGGCATCTATGCGCGCGAGCGTCTGCCGGATGCGCGTTTGCATCGCGGCACGCCGGCCCTGCGAGCCGAGGAAGACGTGTTCACCAGCCATATCCACGCCGACGATCTCGCCGCCATCGCGGTGCGCGCGCTGTGGCGGGGAAGGCCGCAACGTCTTTACCACGCGACCGACGACAGCCGTTTGCGCATGGGCGACTACTTCGATCGCGTCGCCGATGCGCTGGGACTGCCCCGGCCGCCGCGCATTTCGCGCGAGGAAGCAGAGCAGGTGCTCGAACCGATGCTGATGTCGTTCATGCGCGAATCGCGCCGCCTCGACAACCGGCGGCTTACCGGGGAGCTGGCGTACCGCCTGCGCTTTCCGACGGTCGATGCATTCCTGGCGAATGGTCTCGCGCCGAATCCGGCGAAGGGGACCGCGGGGCAGGCTGAGTCGCCAGCCGGGCCAGGTCGCTAGCCGGGCCAGGTCGCTAGCCGGGCCAGGTCGCCAGCCGTCTCAAGCCGGCAATTGCGCAGGGCCGCCGGCAACGTCCCCCGCCCCCGCATCGGTGCCTGCGCTTCGCGCCTGTCCCAGTTGCCGCTCGTCCAGCCAGCACCACTGTCCCGGCGCGAGCCCGGGCGGCAGGGTCAGCGCGCCTACCGCCCGCCGATGCAGCGTCTCCACCCGGTTGCCGGCGGCCGCGACCATGCGTTTCACCTGATGGTATTTGCCTTCGGCGATCGTCAGCTCGAGCGTGTGGGCGTCGAGCGCACGGGCGGCGGCCGCGCAACTGGGCTGCGTTTCGCCATGCAGCAGGACGCCGTCGCGCAGCGCCTGCAGTTGCGCCTCGTCGAGCGGATGGCGCAAGCCCGCGACATAGATTTTCGGCACCTTTTTTTTCGGCGACGCCAGCGCATGCATGAAGCTGCCGTCGTCCGACAGCAACAGCAGGCCGGTCGTATCCTGATCGAGCCGGCCGACGCACTGTACGCCGCGCGCGAGCAGCGGCGGGGGCAGCAGGGAAAAGACGCTGGCGTGATGCTGCGGCTGGCGCGAGCATTCGTAGGCGCCCGGCTTGTACAGCATCAGGTAGGCTTTTTCCCGAAAAAGCCAGGACGTGTTCTCGACGTCGAACGTCAGACCGGCGGTATCGAAATCGGCGCCCGGGTCGGTACGCACCGCGGCGCCGATCCGCACCGCGCCCGCGCCGATCAGCGCCCGGCACTGTCGTCGGCTGCCGAACCCCTGCGTGAACAGGATCGTCTCGAGGTTCATGCGGGTCGTGACGACGCGGCGTGCGCTTCGGTGCCCGGGCGTTCCTGCACCACCACCCACGGCGAGACCACCACCGCCCAGAGTTCGGCGTCGCGCGCCTCGTAGCCGCTGGCCAGATCCGCCGGCATTTTTTCCAGCAGCCCGGCGGCGGCCCAGGCCGCTACCTGCGCCGATTCGTCCGTGGCGATGGCTTCCGCCACGCTCACCAGGTCCAGATCCCCGGCGATGCGGATCAGGGCGCCGCGCGCGAACAACGCGGTCAATTCGGACCAGCGCACCCTGGCGGTTTCGGTCAGCAGCTTCAAATACAGTTCGGTGGGTTCCACGATGTTTTCTCCTCCACGGCAGGTGCGGCCCGGCACGGTGCGGCGCGTGCCGGGCATCGCGCGCATCTTACCGCGCTTCGCGGGGTCGGGATCGCCTGCAACCCGCTGCGAGGCAATTTTGCAAGACGTATCATGAGGGGCGTCGATCCTTTCATCGATACGTCCAACGCCATCCCGCGTGACGATTTTGCAGGGGCATGCCGCATGATCCATACCGAGACCGTCGGTCCGCGGACCTACCGGTTCGACGGGCTCGCCACCCTGCTGGCGAAGGCCAGCCCCCTGCGCTCGGGCGATCAGCTCGCGGGACTCGCGGCGGCGAGCGAGGAAGAACGCGCGGTGGCGCGCATGGCCCTCGCGGCGGTGCCGCTGTCCGCCTTCCTGAACGAGGCGCTGGTGCCGTACGAGTCGGACGAGGTGACGCGTCTGATCGTCGACGAGCATTCGCGCGCGGCGTTCGCGCCCGTCAGCCATCTGAGCGTGGGCGATTTCCGCGACTGGCTGCTGGCCGAGAGCACGGGGCTGGAGCAACTGAGCGCGATCACGGCGGGGTTGACGCCGGAAATGGTCGCGGCGGTGTCGAAACTGATGCGCAACCAGGACCTGATCGCCGTCGCGAAGAAACGCCCGGTGGTGACGCGCTTTCGCAATACCATCGGCCTGCCGGGACGGCTCTCGGCGCGACTGCAGCCGAATCACCCGACCGACGACGCGCGCGGTATCGCCGCGTCGATGCTCGACGGCCTGATGTATGGCTGCGGCGACGCGGTGATCGGCATCAATCCGGCCTCCGATAGTCTTTCAGCCATCACCACGCTGCTCGAGATGATCGATGCGTTCCGGCAGCGCTACGCGGTGCCCACGCAGTCGTGCGTGCTGACGCACGTCACGAACACGATCGCCGCGATCGAACGTGGCGCGCCCGTCGATCTCGTGTTCCAGTCGATCGCCGGTACCGAAAAAGCGAACGCGAGTTTCGGCGTCTCGCTCGCGCTGTTGCAGGAAGCGTACGAAGCGGGCCTCTCGCTCAGGCGCGGCACGGTCGGCGAGAACCTGATGTATTTCGAGACGGGGCAGGGCAGCGCCTTGTCCGCCGACGCGCATCACGGCGTCGACCAGCAGACCTGCGAGGTGCGCGCGTATGCGGTGGCACGCAAGTTCAAGCCCTTGCTGACGAACACGGTCGTGGGCTTCATCGGCCCCGAATACCTGTACGACGGCCGGCAGATCATCCGCGCCGGGCTCGAGGACCATTTCTGCGGCAAGCTGCTGGGCGTGCCGATGGGGTGCGACATCTGCTACACGAACCATGCCGAGGCCGATCAGGACGACATGGACACGCTGCTCACATTGCTGGGCGTGGCCGGCATCAACTTCATCATGGGCGTGCCGGGAGCCGACGACGTCATGCTCAACTATCAGAGCACGTCGTTCCACGATGCGCTCTACATACGCGATGTGCTGGGCCTGCGGCGCGCGCCGGAATTCGAGGCGTGGCTGGAAACGATGGGGATCACCGATGCCCGCGGCGCGCTGTTGCCGCAGGGCGCGCACCCGCCGCTATTGGCGGGCGCGCGGGAATGGATCGGCGCATGAGGGCCCATGGCGCCATACGCGGGAGACAGGCATGAGCGAAGCACTGGAGCAGAGCCCCTGGGAGCCGCTGCGGCAGTTCACCCGGGCGCGTATCGCGCTGGGCCGGGCGGGCCACGGCGTGCCGACCGCGCCGCTGCTGGCGTTCAACCTGTCGCATGCGCAGGCGCGCGACGCGGTGCACCAGCCGCTGGACGTGCCGGCGCTGCGGCAACGGCTCGACACCGCGGGGTTCGCCTCGTTCGCGGTGGACAGCGCCGCATCCGATCGCGAGCAGTATCTGCGGCGCCCCGACCTCGGCCGTCGCCTGTGCGACACCAGCCGGGAAGCGTTCGCCCCGCTTGCCGCCGCCTGTGCCGCAGGTGTCGCCGGCGGAGCGACACGGGACATCGCGCCGGGCATCGCGCCCGACATCGCGCCTGACATCGTCTTCGTGCTGGCCGACGGTCTTTCCGCGCTGGCGGTGATGCGGCACGCGGTGCCGCTGCTCGAAGCGTTGCGCCGCCGCCTGGACGGCTGGCGCATCGGGCCGGTGGTGGTGGCGCGTCACGCGCGCGTCGCGCTCGGGGATGAAATCGGCGAACGGCTGGCCGCACCGCTGCTCGCGATTCTGATCGGCGAGCGTCC
Organism: Robbsia betulipollinis; assembly: GCF_026624755.1. Classification (NCBI taxonomy): domain Bacteria; kingdom Pseudomonadati; phylum Pseudomonadota; class Betaproteobacteria; order Burkholderiales; family Burkholderiaceae; genus Robbsia; species Robbsia betulipollinis. The sequence goes on along the minus strand of NZ_JAPMXC010000006.1, from coordinate 70,831 downwards.
CGGACTGAGTTCGCCGGACAGCCTCGGCGTGTATCTCACGCACGCGCCACGCGTGGGCTGCAACGATGCCCAGCGCAATTGCGTGTCGAACGTGCGGCCCGAGGGCCTGGGCTACGAAGCCGCAGCGCACAAGCTGCAATACCTGTTGACGCATGCGCGGCAGCGCGGGCTGACCGGCGTGGCCTTGAAGGACGACAGCGAGGCGCCGCTCGCGGTGGATGGCGGGTCGCCGTCATTGCGCTAGCCGCGCAACCCGGCGGAAACGCTTCGGTACAAGGGAGAAACGTCGAAAACGAGAAAGGACTATTGGACAAAGATTTTTGCGCTCACTAGGATCGTTTCATCCAGGCCGGAATCGTACGGTGCGCGGCACGCGCCGCAACGGTAACCGGCAGGTCGAGACCTTCGTGATTCCTTGGAGCGGTAATGATTTTCAGCAATGGGTTCTGGTGTCGTTCCGGCGTGGCGGCAATGGTGTGTGCGGGAGGGCTGTTGACGGGGGCGACGGCGCGGGCGGAATCGACATTGCGCATCGCGATGACCGCCGCGGACATTCCCTATACGGCCGGGCAGCCCGACCAGGGATACGAAGGCAACCGCTTCACCGGCATCACGATCTACGATTCGCTGATCCAGTGGGATCTGACGAAAAACAACGCGCCCAGCACGCTGATTCCCGCGCTCGCGACCGACTGGCAAGTCTCCCCGCAGGACAAGACCAAATGGATCGTCAAGCTGCGCCCCGGCGTCAGGTTCCATGACGGCACGCCGTTCAACGCCGACGCGGTGGTGTGGAACGTGCAGAAGATCCTCGACAAGACCGCGCCGCAATTCGATCCGCGTCAGGCGGGCCTGACGGTGTCGCGCCTGCCGACGCTGGTGTCGGTGCGCAGGATCGACGATGCGACCGTGGAATTCACCACCAAAAGCCCGGATTCGTTCTTCCCCTACAACCTGACGAATCTGTATTTCGCGTCGCCGATCCTCTGGAAGGCGGATTTCGACGCGGTACCGGCCGCGGTGACGGATGCCGGCAAACGCTCGCAGGCCGCCTGGGCGGCGTTCGCGAGTCACCCCGCGGGCACCGGCCCGTTCAAGGTCGATCGGCTCGTGCCGCGGCAGCGTCTCGAACTGGTGCGCAACACCGCGTATTGGGATCCCAGGCGCACGGCGAAGATCGACCGCGTCGTGCTGCTGCCGATGCCCGAGGCGAGCGCGCGTACCGCCGCCTTGCTGTCGAACCAGGTGGACTGGATCGAGGCGCCCGCGCCCGACGCGATCCCGCAGATCAAGAGCCGCGGCTTCACGATCTATTCGAACACGCAGCCGCACAACTGGCCCTGGCAGTTTTCCTACGCCGAGGGCTCGCCCTGGCTCGACAAACGCGTGCGCGAGGCCGCGAATCTGTGCGTGGACCGCGAGGGTCTGAAGACGCTGCTCGGCGGCTACATGACGCCCGCCACCGGCACTTACGAGCCGGGCGACCCCTGGTACGGTCACCCGAGCTTCCACATCAAATACGATCCGGACGCCGCGCGCAAGCTGATGACCGCCGCCGGGTATTCGGCGGCGAAACCGGTGCAGGTGAAGGTACAGATCTCGGCGTCGGGCTCCGGGCAGATGCAGCCGCAGCCGATGAACGAGTACATGCAGCAGAACCTCAAACAGTGCTTCTTCGACGTCAAGCTGGACGTGGTCGAGTGGAACACGCTGCTGACGAACTGGCGTCAGGGCGCGAAGGATTCGGCCGCGCATGGCGCGAACGCGATCAACGTCAGTTTCGCGTCGATGGATCCGTTCTTCGGCATGGTGCGCTTCGCGAGCAAGAGCGCGTTCCCGCCGGTGTCCAACAATTGGGGTTACTACAGCGACGACACGACCGAAAAGCTCATCGCACAGGCACGCAATGCGTTCGATCAGAAGACGCGCGACGCGGCCCTGGGCGAGTTGAACACCTATATGGTCGACCAGGCGGCCGACCTCTGGGTCGCGCACGACGTCGGTCCGCGTGCGATCTCGAAAAAGGTCACGGGCGTGGTGCAGCCGAAGAACTGGATGATCGACATCGCGACGATGTCGGTGAAGTAAGCGATGTTCGCCTACCTGGTGCGCCGCGTGCTGTATGCGATCCCGATCATGTTCGGCGTCTGCCTGCTGTGTTTCATGCTGCTGCACCTCGCGCCGGGCGATCCGCTGGCCGCGGTGCTGCCCGCCGATGCCTCCCAGGCGCTGCGCACGCAACTGATCGCGCTGTACGGTTTCGACAAACCGCTGCCGGTGCAGTTCTTCACGTGGCTCTGGCGCGCGCTGCACGGCGACCTCGGGGTATCGATCTCCACCGGGTCGCCGGTCACCCGCGACGTGCTGGCGGCGGTCGCCAATTCCCTGCGTCTGGCGGCGCTCGCGACGCTGATCGGCTTCATCCTCGGCGGCACCTTCGGCTTTCTCGGCGGGTATTTCAAGAACTCCTGGCTGGACCGGATCGCCTCGATCGGCTCCGTGCTGGGCGTGAGCGTGCCGCATTACTGGCTCGCGATCCTGCTGGTGATCGTCTTTTCGGTGTTTCTGCCCTGGCTGCCCGCGACGGGCGGCGGTCCGGACGGCGCCGGCGGCTGGTCCTGGGACTGGGATCACATCCAGTACATGGTGCTGCCGGCGTTCGCGATGGCGATGATCCCGATGGGCATCATCGCGCGCACTGTGCGCGCGCTGGTGGCGGACATCCTCGCGCAGGAATTCATCATCGGCCTGCAGGCGCGGGGCCTCGGCCGCACGGCGATCTTCCGCCACGTGCTGAAGAACGCCGCGCCCACGGCGCTGTCGGTGATGGGCCTGCAACTGGGGTATCTGCTCGGCGGCTCGATCCTGGTCGAGACGATCTTCTCCTGGCCGGGCACGGGCTTCCTGCTGAACACCGCGATTTTTCAGCGCGATTACCCCTTGCTGCAAGGCACGATTCTCGTCCTCGCGCTGTTCTTCGTGCTGCTGAACCTGGTGGTCGATGTGGTGCAGACGCTGTTCGATCCGCGCATCGCCCGGGGATGAGCAACCGTCCCCCTTTTTCGGAGTCATCGTGGACCTTTCGCTCAAGACACCGGCCGTCGCTCCGCCGCCGCCGTTGGCGCGCTCGACGAATTACTGGGTCAGCACGCTGCACCGCCTGCGACGCAGTCCGATGGCGCTGGGTTCGGGCGCCGTGGTCCTGCTGTTGCTGCTGATGGCCGTCTTCGCCTATCACCTGGCGCCGGCGGACCCGTTCCAGACCTCGATGGTCGACCGGCTCAAGCCGGTCGGCACGCCGGGCCACCTGCTGGGCACCGATGAACTCGGCCGCGACATGCTGACGCGACTCATCGTCGGTTCGCGGCTGTCGCTGTTCATGGGCATCGTGCCGGTCGCGCTGTCCTTCGTGATCGGCGGCGCGCTGGGCGTGTTCGCCGGTTACGCGGGCGGCCTTGCGAACACCCTGATCATGCGCGTCGTGGATGTCCTCTACGCCTTCCCGTCGGTTCTGCTCGCGGTGGCGCTGTCGGGCACGCTGGGGACCGGCATCGGCAACTCGCTGCTGTCGTTGACGATCGTATTCGTGCCGCAGATCGTACGCGTGGCGGAAAGCGTCACCACGCAGCTGCGCACCAGCGACTTCATCGACGCGGCCCGCAGTTCCGGCGCCTCGGCGCTGACGATCGTGCGCGTGCACCTGCTGGGCAATGTGCTCGGGCCGATTTTCGTCTACGCGACGAGCCTGATCTCGGTGTCGATGATCCTTGCCTCCGGTCTGTCCTTTCTCGGGCTGGGCGTGACGCCGCCCAATCCCGAATGGGGCCTGATGCTCAATACGCTGCGCACGGCGATCTACAGCCAGCCGCTGATCGCCGCGCTGCCGGGTCTGATGATCTTCATCACATCGATTTCATTCAACATCCTGGCGGACGCGATCCGTTCGGCGATGGAGATCAAGGGGTAGTTCCGCATATGATTCTCGAAAAAACCGATCTCGGCGGACCTGCGCAACCGCTGCTGGCGGTAAGCCGGCTGGTCAAGCACTTCCCGCTGAAAAAAGCGTTGCCGGGAGCGGGCCGGCAGTCGGTCAGGGCGGTCGATGGCGTCAGTTTCGATATCCGCAAGGGCGAGACGCTCGGCGTCGTCGGCGAATCCGGCTGCGGCAAATCGACGACCGCGCGTCTGCTGATGCAGCTGACCCGGCAGGATCGCGGCGAACTGGTATTCGACGCCGAACTGGTGGGTTCGCGCACCTTGCCGCTGCGCCGCTATTACAGCCAGGTGCAGATGGTGTTCCAGGATAGCTATGCCTCGCTGAACCCGCGCCTGACGATCGAGGAGTCGATCGCTTTCTCGCCGCGCGTGCACGGCATGTCGCGCCGGGCCGCGACCGAACGCGCGCAGGATCTGCTCGCGCGCGTGGGGCTCGATCCGGCGCGTTTCGCCGGGCGCTATCCGCACGAGCTGTCCGGCGGGCAGCGGCAGCGCGTGAACATCGCGCGGGCGCTGGCGTTGCAGCCGCGGCTGGTGATCCTCGACGAGGCCGTGTCGGCGCTGGACAAATCGGTCGAGGCACAGGTGCTGAATCTGCTGATCGACCTGAAAGCGGCGTTCGACCTGACCTATCTTTTCATCAGTCATGACCTCGGCGTGGTGCGCTATCTCTGCGACCGGGTGCTGGTGATGTATCTGGGCAAGGTGGTGGAGATCGGCGCGACCGAGACGCTGTTCGCGCATCCCGCCCACCCCTATACGCGGGCCTTGCTGTCGTCGGTGCCGTCGATGGATCCGGACCGGCGCACGCTCGCGCCGCCGCTCGCGGGCGATCCGCCGAACCCCGTCGATCCGCCGTCGGGTTGTCCCTTTCATCCCCGTTGCGTGCATGCCGAGGCAGTCTGTTCGGTGAGGGTGCCGCAATTGCTGGAGCGCGACGGCCATGCGACCGCCTGCCTGATGCTCGAACCGAATTCGGGCCACAGCGCGGCGGGGCAGGGCGCGGATCGGATCGCGACACACGAGGTGCCGGCATGAGCGCGATCGCGATCGAGAATCTGCACGTCCGCTTCACCGCCCATGGCAAGGTGATCCGCGCGGTCAATGGCGTATCGCTGAACGTCGCGAAGGGCGAGGCGCTCGCGCTGATCGGCGAATCGGGCTCGGGCAAGAGCGTGACGCTGCGCGCGATGATGCGGCTGCACGCGCCGCGCACGACGACCATCGAGGGCCGGCTCGATGTGGCGGGCGAAGCGGTGATGGGATTGTCGCCGGGCGCGCTCGCGAAGCTGCGCGGCGGCAAGGTGGCGATGGTGTTCCAGGAGCCGCTGCTCGCTCTCGATCCGGTCTACACGATCGGGCAACAGATCGCCGAGACCGTGCGCGCACATCGCCGGGTGTCGCGCGCGGCGGCGCGTCAGCGGGCGCTGGAACTGTTACAGGCGGTGCGCATTCCGAGTCCCGAACGCCGGCTCGATGCCTATCCGCACGAAATGTCCGGCGGCATGCGGCAGCGCGCGATGATCGCGCTGTCGCTCGCCGGCGATCCGCAGATCCTGCTCGCCGACGAGCCGACCACCGCGCTCGATGCGACGGTGCAGATCCAGGTGCTGATCCTGCTGCGCGAATTGCAGCGCGATCTCGGCCTGTCGATCGTGTTCGTCACGCACGACATCGGCGCCGCGGTCGAGATCGCCGATCGGATCGCGGTGATGTACGGCGGATCGATCGTCGAGGAAGGAACGATTCATCATGTGATGCGGGACCCGCGCCACCCGTACACGCTGGCCCTGCTCAAAAGCCGTCGCGAGGGCGGCATGGAGAAGGGGCAGCGGCTCGAAGCCATCGGCGGCGCGCCGCCGGACCTCTCGAAAGACATTCCCGGCTGCCCGTTCGCGCCGCGCTGCGCGCATGTGATGCCGGTCTGCACGACGGCCTTGCCGCCCCCGGTCGCCGCGGCGACACCGGCGGCGGATCACTCGGTGCGGTGCTATCTGTACGGCGCCGACGGCACGCGCATCGCCAGCGTGGATGCCGTGCACGCCGTCGCTTCCGGCTCGCGGCCGCCGCTGGCGGTTGCCGCCGCATGAGCGCCGCGCGCCATCCGATGACCTACACGCGGCCCTTCAACGTCCTCGGATTGCCCGCCCTGTCGGTGTGCAGCGGGTTTTCCGCCGACGGCCTGCCGCTGTCGCTGCAGATCGCCAGACGCGCGTTCGAGGACGATCGCGTACTCCGGGCAGGCCACGCGTTCGAGCGCGCCGCCGGCCACCGCGCGCGCCGGCCGGTGCTGCGGCTCTGACGCATTCGTCCGACGCATTCGTCCCGACTCACTCGTTCTGATTCACGCGTCGTGCTTGCTTGCCCTGATCAATCGTCCTGACGCATTTTTTTCGAGACGCCGCCATGTCCCCTCCGTTCCCGCCCGCGCCGTCCAGCCGCGCCTTCCTGCCGTATCCCGAGGCCCCCGTGCCGCATGCACCGCACGGCCCGCTCGCGGGCTTGTGCTTCGCGGTCAAGGACCTGTTCGACGTCGCCGGCTATCCCACCGGCGCGGGCAACCCCCACGTGCTGGTGCGCTCCGGCATCAAGACCGCGCACGCACCGGTGGTGGCCGGCCTGCTGGCGGCGGGCGCGCGTTTCGTCGGCAAGACGGTCACCGACGAACTGGCGTTTTCCGCGATCGGCGACAACGTCCATTTCGGCGCGCCGGTCAACGCCGCGGCGCCGGAACGGATCACCGGCGGCTCGTCCTCCGGTTCGGCGTCGGCGGTGTCCCACGGACAGTGCGATTTCGCGCTGGGCAGCGATACCGGCGGCTCCGTGCGCGGGCCGGCGAGCCATTGCGGCCTGTATGGCATGCGGCCCACCCAGGACCGGATCTCGCTGACGGGTTGTTTCCCGTTGTGCGCGACCCTCGACACCTGCGGTTTCTTCGCGCGCGACGCCGCCACCTTCCAGCGGGTCGCCGATATCCTGTTCGAGCCGGACTCGCGGCCCCTGCCGGCGCGTCCCCGGGTGCTGATCGCCACGGATCTGTTCGACCTGCTCGCGCCCGAGGTCCGTGCGGCCCTGCAGCCCGGCATCGATACGATCGAAGCCGCCTGGGGCAAGGCGCAACCGGTGCGCGCGGGTGGTCCGGAATCCGATGCGTCGGGCGCCGATGCGTTGGCCGTGCTCTACCAGGCCTATCGGGTGCTGCAGGGCTGGGAGGCGTGGCAGATGCAGGGCGAGCGCATCGAGCGCGACGGCCTGCGCCTCGGCCCCGACGTCGCCGCGCGCTTCGCCTACGCGCGCAGCATCACCGCCGAACAGGCTGCGCACGCGCTGGCGCTGCGTCATACGTTCACTGCGTGGATCACCGAACTGTGCGGGGATGACGCCGTGCTGATCCTGCCGACGCAGCCCGACATCGCGCCGCTGCGGGGCACCCCCGCGGCCGAGATCGAGGTCTACCGCAATCGCGCCACGCACCTGATGGGGCTGACGCCCCTGTGCGGTTTCCCGCAGGTCTCGCTGCCGTTCGCCGGGCGTCTGGGCGCGCCGCTGGGTTTGTCGCTGCTGTCGCCGGCCGGCACGGATCGCAGTCTGGTCGCGCGCATCGCCGAGTTGACGCCGCCGGCGAGCGCGATCCGCGCACCCGAATTGGCTCCGGCGCCATCGCCGACGGCCCCGGCCCTCACCGGCACCGAGCAGGCCGCCCTCGGTTGGTACGCGCGCACGATGTCGGGCGCGCCGGTGCAGGACGAAGACCTGGAAACGGTGGCGGCGCTCGCGCAGCCGGTCGTGCGCGCGGTGCGGCTGGCCGCCTCGCGCGATCTCGACTGGACTTCCACCCGGCAGACCCTGGCGCCGCTGCTGCTGGCAGCGCGCGCGCCTCGCGAGGAGACATGGTGAGCGAAACCCCCGATCCTTTCGCCGGCCCCGAGAACACGCATGCGGCGGCGTCCGCGCCGGCATTCGGCGACACGCTGGTCGACACCGGCGCGCGTTTGCTGCGCGGCGAGACCGGCGCCGAGGCCCTGACGCGCCGCCACCTCGCGGCCATCGACCGCAGCACGAACAGCGGCTTCGTCCGCACGCGTCGCGAACAGGCCCTGCACGACGCGCGCGCCCGCGACGCGCGGTTCGCCCAGGGGAGCGCGACCGGACTGCTGCACGGCATTCCGTTCGGCCGCAAGGACATGTATTTTCGCGACGACGAGGTCTGCGAATGCGGCAGCCGGATACTCGCGGGCCATCGGCCCAAGGTCACCGCGACCGTCGTCCGGCGGCTGGAGGCCGCGGGCGCGATCGACCTCGGCGCGCTGCACATGGCGGAGTTCGCGATGAGTCCGACGGGCGTCAACGCGCATCTGGGCGATGGCCGCAACCCCTGGGCGAGCGTGCCGCACGTCAGCGGCGGCTCGTCGAGCGGCAGCGCCATCGCGGTCGCGCAGCGGCTGGTCGCCGGCGCGCTCGGCTCGGACACCGGCGGCTCGATTCGCGGCCCGGCGGCCATCTGCGGCGTGACCGGCATCAAACCGACTGCGCATCTGGTCAGCACCCATGGCGTGATGCCGCTATCGCCCAGCCTCGATTGCGTGGGTTTTCTCGCGCCGTCGGCACGGGATTGCGCCCGTTTGCTGAGCGCGGTCGTGGGCCCGGATCCGCTGGACGCCGAATGCATCGCGCGCGACACGCAGGACTACGAACGCGACATCGCGCAGCCGCTGCACGCGGGCCTGCGCATCGCCGTGCCGCGTTTCGAAATCGGCCCGTTGCTGTCGGCGGAGGTGCTGGCGCTGCTGCACGCCGCCGTCACGGTGTTGCGCGAGGCCGGCGCGACGCTGATCGAGGTGCCGGTGCCGGACCTGGGCGAACTGGGTGCGCTTGCCAGTCTGATCTGCATGGCCGAGGCCGCGGCGATGCACCGTCCCTGGCTGGAAACGCGGCCGCAGGACTATGGCACGCAGGTCCGGCGGCGCATCGAGCGTGGCCTGCTGTATTCGGCCAGCCAGTACGTGGAAGCGCTGCGTCTGCGCGCGCCGCTGCTGCAACGCTTTCTCGAACAGGCACTGCCCGGTGCGGATGCGCTGCTGTTGCCGGTCCTGCCGCACGCGGTGCCGTCGATCGCGGACAGTCTGAGCGGCACCGACGCGGAAGTGGAAGCGCGTTTCGGGCGCTTCTCGTACTGGACCCGCGGGATCAATTATCTGGGGCTGCCCGCGCTGGCGTTGCCGATCGGTTTCACCGCGAACGGTCTGCCCAACGGCATGCAGCTCGTCGGCCGGCCGCTCGACGAAGCGACGCTGCTGCGCATCGGCCACCAATACCAGCAACATACCGACTGGCACCTGCGCGTGCCGGGCGAAAACCGCGTCATCACGCAGGACAGTTTCGCGACGGCTGCGTCCGTCGCCTTTTCAGGAAAAAGAGCATGAGCACGCCTCCTTTCGAATCGGGTTTGCTGGAAGCCTCGCTGGGCGCATTCGGCGTCGTGATCGATACCGGCGGCGCACCTTCGGACGCTGTGGACGGCGCGGATCTGCGCATCGACGGGCAGCGTCTGTGGCGGCGCCTGATGGCGCTCGCGCAGATCGGCGCGACCCCGGCCGGCGGCAACCGCCGGCTCGCGCTGACCGAACTCGACGGTCAGGGCCGGGATCTGGTCACGCAATGGGCGCGGGAACTGGGCTGCAGCATCCGCGTCGACGCGATCGGCAACATCTTCATGCGCCGCGCCGGAAGGCTGGATCTGCCCGCGGTGATGACCGGCAGCCATATCGACACGCAGCCGACCGGCGGCAAGTTCGACGGCAACTTCGGCGTGCTCTCGGGCATCGAGGTGCTGAGCACGCTGCATCAGGCCGGCGTGGTCACCGATCGTCCGCTGGAAGTCGCCATCTGGACCAACGAGGAGGGCTCGCGCTTCGTACCGGTCATGATGGGCTCGGGCGTCTACTGCGGGGCCTTTACGCTGGCGTCCGCGCTTGCCGCGGTGGATCTCGACGGCATCTCCGTCGCCACGGCGCTCGACGCGATCGGTTATGCGGGCAGCGACCATATCGAAACCCCCGCCTGTTATTTCGAGGCACATATCGAGCAGGGCCCGGTGCTGGAAGCCCACGACAAGGTGATCGGCGTGGTGGAAGCGGCGCTCGGGCAGCGCTGGTACACGGTCACCGTCAAGGGCATGGAGGCGCATGCCGGCCCGACGCCGATGGCGATGCGGCGCGATGCCCTGCTGTGCAGCGCGCGCCTGATCGCCGAGGTCAACGCGATCGCCCTGGCCAACGCGCCGAACGGCCGGGGCACCGTCGGCTGGATCGAGAACTATCCGAACTCGCGCAACGTGATTCCGGGACAGGTGCGTTTCAGCGTCGATCTGCGCGCGGCGGACGAGACCACGCTCGGCGGCATGGACGCCGCGCTGCGCGCCGCCTGCGCGCGCGCGGCCGCGGACGCGCATCTGGCGATCGACGTCGAACAGGTCGTCTACTTTCCGGCGCAGGCCTTCGACGCCACGCTGATCGCCAGCGTGCGGCAGGCCAGCGACAGCCTGGGCCTGTCGTGGATGCCCGCGGTGAGCGGCGCCGGGCATGATGCGGTCTATGTCGCCCGGGTCGCGCCCACGGCGATGATCTTCGTGCCGTGCAAGGACGGCATCAGCCATAACGAGATCGAGTCCGCGGAGCCGGAGCATCTGGAAGCCGGCTGTAACGTGCTGCTGCGGGCGATGCTCGCGGCCGCGCGGGCGCCCGCCGCCTGATCCCTATGCGATCCCGATGACGCGCAACGCCAGCGGCGGGGACTGCGCTACTGCAGATTGCCCCAGCGCCCGGTCGCCGGTTCCGCGGCGGCCCACTTCCACTGGCCCGCGCTGTTCCTGCAGATCTGCGTCTCGTACCAGTTTTCGGTCGGCGCCTTCTTTTTGCCGCCGATCACCGAGAACATCACCATCCGGCAGGGCGCGAGCGCATTGTCGATTTCCCCGGCGACCTGTAGCTGACCGTGCTCGTCGTTGAACGGTATCCGATGGTGGATGTTCCAGTCCTGGAGCTGACCGACCGGCAGCGTGCCCGCCAGCATCGCGATGCGATCCTGCTCGCCGCGCTGCATGTTCCGATAGATCGTCGCGAACGCGGTATCGGTGGCGGCCTGCACCGCGATACCCACTCCCACGCCGATCGCCGGATTGGTGGTGAAGGTACCCGCCAGGATACCGCTCGCCGCGCCGACAAAGCCGCCGATCGACGCGCAGCCGGCGAGCAGCACGCTGGCGCCCAGAACGGCGAGGGTGCCGCTCATGCCCGCAAGCGGACGCGCGGCAGGTGCGGAGACGGCAATGGTGGAGTGAGGAGACCGAAAAAATCGCTTCATTGCAGTGATCCCCAGCGCTCCGTCGCCGGTTCGGCGCTGGCCCACTTCCAGTGTTCGCCATCACGACAGATCGTCGCGACATAGAAATTGCTGACCGGCGTGTCCTTGTGCATCCGGTCCACCGAGAAGACCAGTTCCTTGCAGTCCAGCCCGATCGCGCTGATGACGCGGTTGACCGTGACCCGGCCGTGCTCGTCGGGTTCGAGCTTCACGAGATGATGGCTCCGCCAGTTGCCGACCTGTCCCACGGACAGGGGACCGGCGACCTCGGCGATCGCGTCCTGCTGATCCTGGTGCTGGCCCTTCTCGACGTATTTCGCGCCGGCCTGCGCGCCCGCCAGCACGCCCAGACCGATGCCGGATGCCACCGTCGCGTTACGGGTGATCTTCGACGCCAGCAGCGTGCCGCCGACACCGGCGCCGGCGGCCGCGCCTTCGTTGAACAGCGAGCCGCAACCGCTTGCCGAAAGGCAGAGCGCCACGCTCGTGGCGATGCACAACGACAGGCGCAGGCGGCGCGGCACTGCGTCGCGCGCCGCACCTGGCGAATGGGAAGAGGGCAATGCAGCAGGCGCGATGGCAGCGGAAGCGAGCGTCGCAGTGCGGCGCGCGATGCGTGGGGCGGTAGGCAGAGTCATGGGCATGGCATAGGAGAGCATCCGACCGTTCGCACTGCCCACGCGCATCGGCGCGCATCCCGGGGAGTCGTTCCCGGAACGCGCGCCGTCTTCGCCATCTCGAAAAGCCACATGGGCGAAACACCCAATCTTCAGAGATTGGCGAGCAAGGAGCGGGCACTGCAAACAATCGCGAATCGAAACGGTAAAACCGTCAGGAGCGTTCGGCCCATCGGTCAGTATTGCCGCGCCTTGGAGCGTTTCCGCAGCGCGTCGCTGAGCGAAGTGCCTTTCAGTACCGGCCCCCCGAGTGTAATCGCTCGACGCGCATTTGACACCTGTACCATCAAGCACCGGTCGCACGCCGCTCGCCGTGCACGCATTCCGACTATTTCAGGAAATTGTCCTTCAGCAGGCTGAACACATCCTTGCCCTTGCCGCCGATGACCGCCTTGGCCGAGTACAACGCAGTACCGAACACCTGGGACGCTGCCACGGTCGGCGGCATCACCAGTTCCAGGCGATCGGTCGTCACGTCGAGCAGGGCCGGGCCGGGGTGCGCGAGCCAGGCCTGCACGGCGTCCTCCAGCGCGCCCGCCGTCTCGACGCGCCGGCCATAGATACCGATCACCTCGGCGACCATCGCGAAATTCGGGTTCTGCAGATCCGTATAGGTATCCAGCAAACCCTCCACCTTCTGTTCGAGTTCGACGAAGCCCAGCGACCCATTGTTGAAGACCGCGATCTTGATCGCGATGTTCTCCTGCACGGCCGTGATCAGATCGCCCATCAACATCGTCAGGCCGCCGTCGCCCGATAGCGAAATCACCTGGCGATCGGGAAAGGCCTTCTTCGCGCCCAGCGCCTGCGGCATCGCGTTCGCCATCGTGCCATGCGTCAGGCTCACCACCGTGCGGCGCTTGCCGGTCGCACGGGTATGGCGCAGCACCCAGACCATCGGCGAGCCGCCGTCGGCGGTGAAGATGGCATCGTCGTCCGCGTACTTGTCGATCAGGGCGGTGAGATACTGCGGATGGATCGCGCCGCCGCGGCCCACCTGGGCCCGTTCGTTGAGATGCTCGACGGTCTTTTCGTGCCGCTTCAGGCAGTCGTCCAGAAAGGTCCGGTTCTCGCGTTCGGCCAGACGCGGCAGCAGCGCCTCCACGGTGGCGCCGATATCGCCGACCGCACCGATCTCCACCGGATGACGCCGCCCCAGATGGGTCGGATCGATATCGATCTGCACGATGCGCGCTTTTTCAGGATAGAACTGGCGCCAGGCGAAATCGCACCCCAGCAACAGCAGCGTGTCGCATTCCGACACCGCGTGATAGCCGGAGTCGATGCCGAACACCCCCGTCATGCCCACGTTGTACGGGTTGTCGTATTCGACGAAATCCTTCGCGCGCGACGTGTGCGCGAACGGCGCCTTCAAACGTTCCGCCAGCGCGACGATGCCGTCGTGCGCGCCCTCGCAGCCGGAGCCGCCGTAGATGGCGATTTTCTTGCCGGCATTGAGCACCGCGGCGATGCGATCGAGTTCGCCGTCGCTCGGTCGCGTGACCGGCTGCGACAGATGCACCGCGAAATCGGGTTCGTCGGGCGCCGGCGCTTTCGAGATATCAACCGGCAGGATGATCACCGCCACGCCGCGTTTGGAGAGCGCCGCCTGCGCCGCCATCGCCGTCACCCGGCGTGCCTGGGCGGGCGTGCGAATTTCCTGGCAGAACACGCTGCAGGTATCGAAAATCGGCTTGTAGTCCACTTCCTGCGGGAAGTCGAACCCCAGTTCGTCGCTGGTCACCTGACTGGCGATCAGCACCACCGGCGAACGGTTGCGATGCGCCTCGTAGAGCCCGTTGACGAAATGCAGGCTGCCCGGGCCGCAGGATCCGGCGCATAGCGTCAGCCGGTTCGCCACCATCGCCTCCGCGCCCGCGGCGAAGCCGCCGACTTCCTCGTGACGCACGTGCACCCAGTCGATTTCGCTGCGCCGGATGGCGTCGGTCACGTAATTCAACGTATCGCCCGGTACGCCCCAACAGTGCTTCGCGCCCGCGTTCTGAAGCGTTTCGATCACGACGTCGGCAACGAGTTTTGCCATGGTTTGCTCCTGAAAGGGGAATGCCGGAACCGGCTCCTTTTCAGCCTATCCTAAAATCCCGGGGACCGTGTTTGCCGGCAGACACTGCCTCGTCGGTTCGCCGTAGTGAAAATTCAGATCAGTACGCGCGCGGCGATCGCCAGCAGCAGGGCGGGTGGCATCACGACCACACCCACGCGCAAAAACTTCATGAAGCTCACGTCTTCTCCTTCGCGCCGTATGGCGTTGAGCCAGAGGATCGTCGCCAGGGAGCCGGTGATCGAAAGATTCGGCCCCAAATCCACGCCGATCAACAATGCGTCGATCATCTTCTCGGGGCTGTGCGCCTGCATCACCGTCGAGCTGGCGATCAGACCCGCGGGCAGGTTGTTCATGAAGTTGGCGGCCACCGCGATGACCCCGCCCGATATCGCGGCGCTGGCGGCCGCGTGGTGCCGAACGGCAGCCTGCGCGATCTGCGCGAGGTGCGCGATGACGCCCGTTCGCTGCAGCATTTCGACCAGCACGAACAGCCCCGCGACCAGCGGCATGACGCTCCACGAGATGTCCTTCAGCACCGGCACGGGAGAAGCGCGCTTTTGCGCCAGCACGAGGGCCGCCGTCAACGCGCCCAGGATGGCCGTCGGCAAACCCAACTGAATGTCGAATGCGGACACGACCAACAGCACGATCGCGGTGACCGCGATGCCGCCGAGCGCGATGCGCCCGCTCGGTGACAAATCCGCCTGTTCGGGATCCGATTCGCATTCGCCCTGCAGATCGTCCCGCTGCGTCCAGCGCAGCATGAAATACGTGGCGACGATGGAGAGGATCGACGGCACGATGAAGCGCCCCATCCATTTGACCAGCGCGGGCGTATGGTTGCCGTAGAGAACGAGGTTCGCGGGATTCGATATCGGCAGGACGAAGCTGGCCGCATTCGCGATGAGGGCGCATGCGAAGAGCAGTGGCAGGGGCTTCGATCCCGCCTTCTTCGCCGCGGCGAACACCGCGGGCGTGAGCACGACGGCGGCGGCATCGTTCGAGAGGAAGGTCGTGACGGCCACGCCGATCAGGTACACGAGCAGAAAAAGACGTCGGGGCGAACCCTTGGCGTGGTTCACCGCCAGCACGGCGACCCAATCGAACAAGCCTTCGCGCCGCGCGATCTCGGATAACGCCATCATCCCGAAAAGGAACAGATAGACGTCGGTCCCCTGGACCACCGCCTGCCATGCCTGGGACGCGGGCAGCAGTCCGAGTATGACCAGAAGGGCGGCGCCCGACACGGACCAGACCGCCTCGGGCCACTTGAAGGGGCGCGTGATCACGCCCGCGGTGGCGGCCGCCGCAATGCCCCACGATAGGAAAACTGGATTCACGAACGAGGTACTCAAAAAAGGTGGATGTGGACCATTCCGTGAATCGTCCACGACGTCGGCCGGGCGCCGGCACGACACGGTTTGCAAGGTGTATGCCATGTGCCGCCCCGCGGGACGGGCTGCCGGCGGTGAGTCGCGTGCCGCGCGCGTGTCTGATCGCAGTACATCGGGTGTCCAATAACCGGACACCCGACACGGTGGGTCCGGCGCGTCGCGGACCGTATCGGCGTACGCGGTTACGCTCACCTCCTGCAGTGCCGACATGCGATAAGCTAGGCGAGCCTTTTGCTAGGTAACGCCATCCTCCCTCTCGGTCCCCCCGTCATGCCCTCTCGGCGTCTCTCGTTTGCCGGCCAGCTCGCCATCTTCTGGGTGCTGGTGGCGGCCCTATGCGCGGTCCTGCTCGGCCTCCTCGGCTTCATGGCCAACGCGAACGGCGCGCGCCAGCTCGATCTCGCGCGGCAATCGAGCCTCGCGGGCTGTCAGTCGGTCGCGTCCCGTTACGACGCGTCCGCCGAGCCGTCGCAGCCCGCCAGCAGCGATCTCATGCATGCCATCCTCGACATCGTCCTCGCGCACATGGAAGGGGTGGAGGGCGGATTTTGGCGCATCGACCTCGAACACGGCGTTCATCCCACGGCGCGCGGCACGTTCGAGGTCTATGCGTTTCCCACCTATCCGGGCAGCGGCGTCAAACGGGACATTCCCGAAGCCGAGACGCCGCTCATCCTGCGCACGCTGCAAAAGGCCAGCATGGCGGGCCGTGCGACCAGCGCGACCGTCGCGGTGCAGAACGATGCGATCGTGGTGGCCGCGTGCCCGGTCGCGCACCATGCGGGATTGTTCGTCTGGTCGCTCGCCCGCGCCCACGCGCCGCTCGGCGCCAACGGTCTCATCCTGCTCGGGGGCCTGGCGGGGTTGCTCGCGCTGCTTGTCGCCAGCGCCGTGTGGCTGGGCGTTCACCTGCGTCGATGGCGCGCCGGTCTTGCCCGCATCGAGGTGGCCCTCGCCACGCGCGACGCGCGTTTCGCGCCGATGAGCGCGGTCGGCACGCCCGACCTCGACCGGATCGTGTTCGCGTTCAACGCGTATGGAGAGCAAGCCGCCGCACTCGAACGGCAAAGCCTCGCCCTGCGGGAACGCCTCGGGGCGGCGGAGCGATTCGCGGCCCTGGGGCGGCTCGCCGCCGAGGTGGCGCACGAAATCCGCAACCCCATCGGCGCGATGCGGCTGAAAGCCGAGAACGCGCTCGTGGGCGAGCGTGACCGCAAGGACCGCGCCCTTGCCGCGATTCTCGAGCAAATCGCCCGGGTGGAGACGCAACTCGCCGCGTTGCTCGCCTTGACCCGCCCGATACGCATCAGCGCCGAACCGGTCGCGCTCCCGGCGTGGCTGCGTGCGCGCGTCGAGCTGCACGGCGAGCGCGCGCAACGCGCCCGGGTGACGCTCACGTGCGTTTATGCAGGGGAGGACACGGTGCGCGTGTGCATCGACGCCGAGCAGCTCGCGCGTGCCGTGGATAATCTGCTCGTCAACGCGCTCCGGCACACGCCGGCGCTTGGCGAGGTGACATTGTGCGCGACGGTGTCCCGGGAGACATTGCGCATCGAAGTGCTGGACACGGGGCCCGGCGTGGCGGTGACGGAGCACAAGACCGTATTCGATCCATTCGTGACGGGCCATGCCGCGGGCACCGGGCTGGGACTCGCGGTGGTACGCGAGATCGCGATCGCGCACGGCGGCCGCGCGTTCATCGCGCCGAGCGAGCGCGGCGCGCGTTTCGTCATCGAGGTGCCATGTCAGTCATCCTGATCGTCGACGACGACGACGCTTTTCGGGAAAGCCTCGCCGAAACCCTCATGGACCTCGGTCACGCGGTTTTGCAAAGCGTCGACGGTGTCGACGCGCTCGCGCGCCTGGCGCGCGACGGCATCATCGACTGCGTGTTCCTCGATTTCCGTCTGCCCGACATCGATGGGCTCGCGGTGCTCGAACGCCTGCGCGCGATGCCGGCGCGGGCCGGCGTCGCGGTCGTGATGCTGACCGGATTCGCCACCAGCGACAACACCATTCATGCGATGCGGCTTGGCGCGTTCGAGCACCTGACCAAGCCCGTCGGGCGCGAGGCGATCGCGCAGTTGCTGACGAAGATCGATGCGTCGGCGGGACCCGAACCGGCGCTTCCCGACCTGACCGACTTCGACATGGGCGATGCGCCCCGGCTATTGGGGCGAAGCGAGGCGTTGCGCGAGGTCCAAAAGCAGATAGGCCGCGCCGCCATGAGCAACGCCACCGTGTTCTTCACCGGCGAAACCGGCACCGGCAAGGAGGTGGCCGCGCGCGTGCTGCACAACGCCTCCGCCCGCAAGGGTGGCGCGTTCGTCGCGATCAACTGCGCGGCGATTCCCGAGGACCTGCTCGAGAGCGAACTTTTCGGGCATGTCCGGGGGGCATTCACCGGCGCCGTGGCGGACCGGCCCGGACGGTTCGTCCAGGCCCATGGGGGCACGCTCTTCCTCGACGAGGTCGGCGATCTGCCCCTGGCCATGCAGGCGAAACTCCTGCGCGCGCTCCAGGAGCGCGTGATCACGCCAGTGGGCAGTGAGCGCACCGTGGCGTTCGACGTACGCATCGTGGCCGCCACGCACCGGGACATCGCGCGGGACGTCGCCGCGCAAACGTTTCGCGAAGATCTGTTCTACCGGCTCAACGTCATCCCGATCGCGTTGCCGGCGCTGCGCGAGCGCCCCGACGACATCGTCCCCCTCGCCGCGCATTTTCTCGCCGTCACCGCGGCGAGCGGCGGACCGCTGCGGGTATTGGGCGCGACGGCCGAGGCGCGGCTGCGCGGCCACGCATGGCCGGGCAACGTGCGCGAGCTGCGCAATGCGATGGAACGCGTGGCGGTGCTCGCGCGCGGGCCGCAAGTCACGCGTGACGACCTTGCGTTCCTGCACCATGCGCCGCCCGCGCACACGGGCGCCGGCATTCCGGCGGCCCTGCTCGCGCTGACCCTGCCCGAAGCGATCGAACGGCTCGAACGCGCCGCGCTCCATGCCGCGCTCGCCGAAAGCGCGGGCAACCGCGCCGAGGCAGCGCGCAGGCTGGGCATCAGCCGGCAGGCGCTGTACACCAAGCTGGCCGCCTACGGTGTGGGCAGGGTGTCGGAATCATAGACAGCATCCGTCCAGGTACTGGACATGCCGACGTGCCTCGCCGAACCCAACCCTTCCGGCGCGCCGTGCGCGCGGCGCATGGCACCCGATTTGCATTGGCAGGTCACGACATTACCGTCGAACAGGAACCACCACCATGCGACCAATCAAACTCGCCACAACGCTCGGCGCGCTGCTCGTGTCGATGACCGCCATCGCCCAGGAACCGCCCGACATGCCCCCGCCGCCGCGACCGGAAGCGGCCTTTCCTCCGCCGCCACCGCACACGGCGTCCGCCGTTCCGCCACCGCGGCCAGGAGCGGGGTCCGCCGCGCCGCCGCCGCCCACGTCGCCCGCGCCGAACGACGCTTCCGCCACCACCGCCGGCGCGATCGAGCGCTATCTCATCAACCCCGCGGGCGATGTCGACGGCCTGCTGCTCGCCAACGACGCGATCGTCGTGTTCGCGCCACCGCTCGGCGCGCAATTGACGTCCACGGCCGCGCCGGGCGACCGCGTGAGCGTCGTCGGTCGTCGCTTCGACAACGGCACCGTGCGCGCCGAGCGGATCACGATCGCCAAAACCGGAAGCACCATGGCTGACGTACCGCCGGGCGCATCGCCGCCACGCGAGCCGCAGCGCGGCGCACGCCTCGTCGAACTCGAGGCGAGCGGCAGCGTGACGCACGTGACGAGCGCGCCGCTTGGAGAACCGGACGGCGTGCTGCTGTCCGACGGCACGATCGTCAAGCTCACGCCGTCGGCCGCGGCGCGATTCGCAAACCTGCTGCGTCCCGGCGCCCGCGTCGCGGCGAAAGGCTATGGCACGCGCAATCGCTACGGCGAATCACTGCAAGCAACCGCTTTCGGTACCCCCGGCCATGTGACGCCGCTCTACGACGCCGTCCCCCAATAACCCCGGTTTGGAGTCCTCATGCACTGGATCGATCCCTCCCATCTTCCGGAAACGCGCGGCATCGTCACGCGGTTTCTGATGAATCCGCATGGCGAACTCGACGGCCTTCTGCTCGACGATGCCCTGCAGGTCCATTTCCCGCCGCATTTGTCGGAACGGGTCGCCCGGCACATCGGCATCGGCGACCGTATCGGCGTGCGCGGCGTGCGGCCACGCGGCATCGACCTGATCGCCGCGGTCGCTCTGATCCCGACACGCGATGAGGCCATCGTCGACGATGGGCCGCCGCGCTCCGAGCCCGCGACCCGACGCGCGGGCAAGCCCATGGACGTGCAAGGCGCGGTGGTGCGCCAGCTGTATGGACCCAGGGGCGACGTGCGCGGGGCCTTGCTGGAAGACGGCACGTCACTGCGCATGGCCCCGCATGCGGCTCTCGCGTTGCATGATTATCTTGCCCCGGGCGCGCATGTCCAGGCGTGGGGGCAGGGCACGACGTCGCCGTTCGGCACGGTCGTCGATGTCGAGCATATCGCCCACCTGGTCGACGCCGTCTAGGCCGCACGCATCGCCGATTCTCGGTCTTTCCCGGGACTAGATCGCCGATGCGATCGAGAACGCCATGGCGTTCCCGCGCTCCGCGTCGTCACCGGTCGTCTGGTAGGACAATTCCTGGATCGAGCGCAAGGCGGCGCCCGTGACGTCGAGCGCGTCGAAAATCGTCGGTGCCGTCGCCGCCGCCCGCAGTGCGGATTGAATGATGGCCTGGATGCGTTCGGGATCCACGGTCAGCGTTTGCATGCGACATCTCCGTTCGATGTGAAAGACCTGCCACCATCCATCGGCCATTGGCGAGAGCCGGCGACCCGACGCTTCGGGCTTGGCCGGCGATTGACTGTATAATCATACAGTACTTTCAGCAAGCGAACAAAATCGACGCGTGTCCCGGTCCACTCCCGCCGCCGAAGAACGATGCACGAAAAAAAGCCCGCCGAAGCGGGCTTTTTTGCATCCGGTGCTGAATCCAGGCGCTTACGCCGCCGGATTCGCCGGAAGGATGTCCTGACGAACCTTTTTGAACTTCGACACCGTCTCTGCGTCCAGGTTCAGGAGTTCCATGACCATCTGCGGCGGCGAATTGGCCAACCACTCCGACAGGGACACCTCCTCGAAGCGTTCCGCCTTGAACAGTTCCAGGAACACCAGATCGTCGGTGCCCACGTTCTGCACGTAATGGCCCAGGCCCTTCTTCACGTAGCCGATGTCGCCCGGATTGAAATCCGCCGTCTGCGCCTGCGGGCCCGTGTTGAACACCGTCATGCGACCCTTGCCCTTGATGTAATACTGGGCGGTCTCAACAGTCAAGTGCAACGGTTAGCGAATCCTTCGGCGGCCAACTCCATTGCCATGACTTCTTCCGGGGTTTTCCAGCCCAGTGTCTGACGAGGACGGCCATTGAGCAATCTGGCAATGTCGTTGAGTTGCATCTGGCTCACTCCCGACAGGTCGATCCCTTTGGGCAAGAACTGACGTAGCAGACCATTCGTGTTTTCATTGCTGCCGCGTTGCCATGGCGCGTACGGATCAGCGAACCAGATATCCAAGTTCAATTGCCGGGCCAATTCGACATGACAGGTCATCNCCTACTGCTTGCTGCCGGTTAAGTACCGTGCAGCAGAGAAGCGAGATTATGTACCGCTTCTGCAATTTCGTCAAGCATTTTGTTTCGGCTTTCGCTGCAACATCCTGTTCGACCCGGCGGGTTCGGCGTCCTGCCGGTCAAGCGTCAAACACCCGCTCCACCGTTGCCAAACCCCCGTCCCGCCTCGCTTTCACCGCCTGCGCCGCGCCGCTTTCGCGGCACTCGCTGGCCTGTTTCTGCAGCGGGGAGGCGAATATTAGATCCGTTCCGCCATCCGTGCAAGCGGTTTTCGAAAAAAACGTGAAAACCAGAAAACGCCTGGAGCGAAGCGCCGCCAGCGGTCTGCGCTGCGGCGTCGAAACGCGTCCCCGCGCCTGTCGCGCGCAGCGCCCAAGCGCGGTAAATCCCGCTACACTTCGACTCGCTGTATAACACGCGATATAACGATCCCAGGAGTTCGACGTGGTCAAACCGTCCCGACGTAGTTGGTGCCTTTCCGGCCTCGCCGCCCTTGTGGCGTGCGCGAGTGTCGGCATGATGAAGCCCGCGATGGCGCAGGACAAGGTGGTCCGCGTGCTGTACGCCGGCTCCCTCGTCAATGTGATGGAACGCAGCATCGGCCCGGCCTTCGAAAAGGCGACCGGTCTGTCGTTCCAGGGCTATGGCGCAGGTTCGAACAAGATCGCCAACGAGATCAAAGGTGGACTGCGGCGCGGCGATGTCTTCATCAGCGCCAGCCCGAAGGTCAATGACGGTCTGAGCGGCAGCGCCAATGGCGATTGGGTCCGGTGGTACGCGACGTTCGGCGAGTCGCCGCTCGTCATCGGCTACAACCCGGCGAGCCGTTTCGCGAACGATCTGAGGACGCGCCGCTGGGACATCGCGCTGCAGGCACCGGGCATCCGCATCGGCCGCACCGATCCGAAGCTCGATCCGAAAGGCCATTTCACGGTGAGCCTGCTCGAACACGCCGCCATCGTCTACAAGCAGCCGGATCTGCTGGAACGCACGCTGGGGTCGGCCGAGAACCCGCAGCAGGTGCTGCCCGAGGAAGCATTGGTCGGACGTCTGCAATCCGGTCAGCTGGATGCGGGCTTCTTCTATTCCACGGAGACCTCGGATCTGAAGATTCCGGCGATCGCGCTGCCCGATGAATTGAAGGAAAAGGCGCAGTACACGCTGACGGTCCTTCAGCAAGCCCCGGACGCGGACGGCGCCGCGCGTTTCGTGGACTTCCTGCTGGGCGCGCAGGGGCAGGCATTGCTCAAGGAACATGGCATCGACATCGTCACGCCGAAGCTATCGGGCGACGCCACCGCCGTGCCCGCCAGCCTGCGCGCGCGCTTCGACGCCAGCCGATAGATGCGGCGCCGCCCAGCCACGCCGCTCGCCTGGCTGGGCGGACTGCTCGCGATCTATCTCTGCGCGCCCCTGCTGGCGAGTCTGCCGCGCATCGCGGCCTCGGACTGGGGCGCGGTGGACTGGCGCACGCTCGGCAGCGCCGCAGGCGTGTCCGCCGCAAGCGCGACGCTGGCCGCCCTGCTCATCGCCCTCGGCGGCATTCCGCTTGGCTATTGGCTGACACGCCGTTCGTCGCGTGCGGCGTCGGTCATCGGGTTTCTCGTGCAGTTGCCGCTGGCCCTGCCGCCGCTGACCAGCGGCATCCTGCTTTTGTTCCTGTTCGGCCCCTACAGCGCCGCCGGGCGCCTGACGAACGGCGCGCTCACCGATTCCTTCATCGGCATCCTGCTCGCCGGCGTGTTCGTGGCCGCGCCGTTCCTGATCGTGGCCGCGCGTTCGGCCTTCGCGAGCGTCGACCCGCTGCTGGAAGACGTGGCCGCCACGCTTGGACATCGCGCCCATGCGCGCTTCTTCCGCGTCGCGTTGCCGCTGGCGTGGCCGGCGATCCGCGCCGGACTGCTGCTGTCCTGGTTGCGCGCGTTCGGGGAGTTCGGCGCGACGGTGATGGTGGCCTACCATCCGTATTCGCTGCCGGTGTACACCTATGTCGCGTTCGGCAGCCAGGGCCTGCCGGTGATGATGCCGATCGTGCTGCCGACGCTGGCCGTGGCGCTGGTCGCCGCTTTGCTGGCGGCATGGTCGGCGCGTCTGTCGCCGTGGCGCGCGACCCGCGAACCGATGGGCGGCGGGAAATCGGATGGCCCTGCACGGCACGCGGTTGCCGCAGCGCGCGCTGAACGCGGTCTCCTGCCGGCAACCTCGCCGGGCGGGCCGGCGTTGCCCCTCTTCCCCCTCTGTCCTGCTCCCGCTCTCTTGCGCGATCCGCCATCGCCGCCACCGCGCCATGCGTTGGTGCAGTTCGCTTTCGGCAAGCAGTTGGGGGGCTTCAGACTCGACATCGCCTGGGCACCGCAGGCGCGCCGCCTTGCCATCCTGGGCGCATCGGGTTCGGGCAAATCGATGCTGCTGCGCTTGCTCGCCGGCCTGGACGCGGCCGATACCGCCCGTTTCGCGCTGGATGGCGAGTCCTACGCGCAGCGTGACGCCGAAACGCGGCATATCGCCTATGTACCGCAGGACTACGGGCTGTTTCCGCATCTGACGGTATGGGAGCAATGGGTGTTCGCCCGCGACGCGCAGCGCGAAGACGCCCGCTCGTGGGGCGATCATCTCGGGCTGGCCGGCCTCGAGCACCGGCTGCCGGCGGCGCTGTCGCTGGGCCAGCGTCAGCGTGTCGCGATCGTCCGCGCGCTGGCGCGCCCCGCCCGGCTGATCCTGCTGGACGAACCCTTCTCGGCGCTCGACACGCCGCGCCGACGCCAATTGCGCGAGAGCCTGCGCGAACTGCAAAAACAGATCTCCGCGACCACCATCCTGGTCACGCACGACCCGGACGAGGCGGCACTGCTCGCCGACGAGTTGCTGGTGATCGACCGCGGTCAGGTCCTGCAGGCGGGGCCGACAGAAGCGGTTTTCGCGCGCCCCGCCAGCTTGACGGTCGCGCAGCTGCTGGGACTGTCGGCAATCGGCGTCGGGGTGGCGGATGCGGCGGGATGGCTGGATATCGGCGCAGGGATACGGCTGGACGTCGGCGCGCAGGCGCGCCGCCAACTCGCGCAGGGAAGCCGCTGGATGTGGCGCGTGGACGCGGAACGGGTTCACCCGGCGGGTGCCGACGGTCTGGCGGCAACGGTCGAGGGAACGGTCTTACAGGATGGACGGCCTTATCTGGCGCTTCGCCTGGGAGGCGCCCGCGTCCTGTTGCGCGACCGGTGCGCGCAGGGGACAGAAGGCGAGGCGCCGGCGCGTAAGACAGGCGCCCCATACCCGGTGACGATCGATCCGGAAGGGATCGACGTGTGGCCCGAGCAGTGCTTCGGCGGCGAAACCGACCCCGACGCCAGCATGCGCTGAAACCGGCCCGTTCGATTCGGCCCGTTTGGCCGGGTCCGCTCGTTCAGGCCTGTCGTCAGGCCCGTTCCGCCAAATGCGCTGGATCAGGCAATCGCGGCCTGATAGCGGCGCTCGACTTCGTCCCAATTGACGACGTTGTAGAACGCGGCAATGTATTCCGGGCGGCGGCTCTGGTACTTCAGGTAATACGCGTGCTCCCAGACGTCCAGGCCGAGGATCGGCGTGTTGCCGTGCGACAGCGGCGAATCCTGGTTCGCACTGCTTTCCACCACCAGCTTCTTCTCGGGCGTGACGCTCAGCCAGGCCCAGCCGCTGCCGAACCGGGTCAGCGCGGCGCGCGTGAAATGGTCCTTGAAGGCTTCGAAACCACCCAGTTCATTGTCGATCGCCTGGGCAACCGCGCCCTTGGGCGCGCCGCCGCCGTCCTTCGACAGAACCTGCCAGAACAGCGAGTGGTTCGCATGTCCGCCACCATGGTTACGCACGGCCGGACGCACCTTCTCGGGCAACGTCTCGAGCTTGCGAACCAGTTCCTCGACCGGCTGCTCGCCCAGATCGGTGCCTTCGACCGCGGCATTCAGACCGTTGACATAGGTCTGGTGATGCTTGGTGTAGTGGACTTCCATCGTTTGCGCGTCGATATGCGGCTCGAGCGCGTCATAGGCATAAGGCAGCGGCGGCAGGGTATAGGCCATGAAAACCTCTCTTTCGTAAGGGGGATGGAAACAACTTCCCTTGATCATAGACGCTTTGCCTGCATCCGGCCTTTTCCCTAATCCCTGACGGGTTTATGGGTATTCGCCGTCATGAAGACGTCACCACGATGTCGCAATGACGTCGCATCGCCGATTGCGGCTCGGCGCGCCGGGTGCAAGAATGCGCATGCCGCCCGCCAACCGAACGCTTTCCGTGCCCTTTCCGCCCTCCGCCGCCGCTGCGCCCCACGCGCCCTCTCTCCTGCCGGAGCCGTCGCCCTGCATGGCCAACGAAGCTGAGACGGCGCCACCGCACGTGGCCGTGATCGGTGCCGGGCCTGCCGGACTCATGGCCGCGGAGCGGCTGGCGGGTACGGGCGTGCGCGTCAGCGTCTACGACGCGATGCCGTCGGCGGGACGCAAGTTTTTGATGGCCGGCAAGGGCGGCATGAACCTTACGCACTCGGAACCGCCGCCGGCCTTCACGGCGCGCTATGGCATCCGTCGCGAACGGATCGCGCCGCTGCTCGACGCCTTCCCGCCCGCGGCGCTGCGCGCATGGGTCCACGCGTTGGGAATCGAGACCTTCGTCGGCAGTTCCGGGCGCGTCTTTCCGGCGGACATGAAGGCGGCGCCGCTCTTGCGTGCATGGCTGCAACGGCTGCGCGGCCAGGGCGTGACCCTGCATATGCGGCATCGCTGGCTGCCGTCGCCGGCGGGCGACGGCGATGTCGATTCAGGGCCGGCGGCCTCGCCACCCCGCCGCACGCTACGCTTCATGACGCCCGACGGTGAACGCACGCAGACCGTCGACGCGCTCGTGCTGGCGCTGGGCGGGGCCAGCTGGCCCCGCCTGGGCAGCGATGCGGCCTGGGTGCCGGCGCTGCGGGACGCGGGACTGCCGATCGCCGATTTCCGTCCGGCGAACGGCGGCTTCGAGGCGGACTGGACGCCCTTTTTCGCGACCCGTTTCGCCGGCCAGCCGTTGAAAACCGTGGCGTTGGCGATGGCAGAAGGGCAGGAACCCTCCGACATCGAACAGGCCGGGACCGAAGCGCGCTTCCGTCGAGGCGAATGCATGGTCAGCGCGACCGGACTGGAAGGCGGCCTGATCTATGCGTTCTCCGCCGCGATCCGCGATCGCATCGAGCGCGACGGCCGCGCGGTGATCCAGCTCGATCTGCTGCCGAACCATACGCCCGAACGGGTACGCGAGGCGCTCGCCCGCCCGCGCGGCAAGCGTTCGCTCGGCAGTCATCTACAGAGCACATTGGGGCTGACGGGCGTGAAGACCGCGCTGTTGCATGAATGCCTGTCGAAGGACACGTTGCTCGACCCGCATCGATTGGCCGCGGCGATCAAGGCGCTGCCGGTGACGCTGCACCGGCCCCGGCCGATCGCCGAGGCGATCAGCAGCGCGGGCGGCGTCGCCTTCGAGGCCCTGGACGCGGCGCTGATGGTCGTCGACCATCCCGGCCTGTTCTGCGCGGGCGAGATGCTGGACTGGGAGGCACCGACCGGCGGCTATCTGCTCAGCGCCTGCTTCGCAAGCGGGCAGGTCGCCGGCGACGGCGCGCGGGCCTATCTCGCGAACCGCACGCCCGCACCCAGCCGCCAGAGCGAGGTCAGTTCGGCGGAGCGGGCCTGATGCAACGGGTCCGTGCGATCCGACGCGCGCGGGTGAACCGGTTTGACGTCGATGCGATCGATCACCGTCAGGCCCGCGGCGGCGATCGCCGCGTCGAGATCGGCACGCGGCCGCAGCCCCAGGTGCTCGGCAAAATCCGAGAGGATCAGCCAGCCCTCGCCGCCTGGCGCGAGATGCGCGGCCAGCCCGCGCAGGAAGCCGAGCAGCATGCGGCTGTCCGGGTCGAACACCGCCGCCTCGAGCGGCGAACTGGGCCGCGCCGGCACCCATGGCGGGTTGCAGACGATCAATGGCGCCCGGCCTTCGGGAAAGAGGTCGGCGGCGATCACCTCGACCTGACCGGCGACGCCCAGGCGCGTCAGGTTCTCGATGGCGCAGGCGCGCGCGCGCGCGTCGGTATCGGTCGCGACGATGCGCGCGACGCCGCGCCGCGCCAGCACCGCCGCGAGCACCCCGGTACCGGTGCCGATATCGAACGCCAGGGTGGTCGCCGGCAGCGGCGCACGCGCCACCAGATCGACGTATTCCCCGCGTACCGGCGAGAACACGCCGTAGTGCGGATGAATGCGTCCGCCGGCCGCGGGCACCTCGACGCCTTTCTTGCGCCACTCGTGCGCGCCCACCAGACCGAGGATTTCCCGCAGCGACACCACGGACGCCGACGCCTCGGCGCTCGCCGGGCCATAGGCTTCCACGCAGGCGGCGCGCACGTCCGGCGCGCGGCGCAAGGGAATCGTGTAGTCGGCCTCGAGCGGCAGGAGCAGCGCGGCGAGCGTGCGCGCCCGTTGCGACTGCATCAGGCGGTGCCGGTGAAAGGCGTCGCCGGGCGCGGCCGCGGCCGCGGTCGTTTTCGCGGCATCGGCCGCCCGCTGGCGGGCACGGCGCGGCTTCTGCTCGACGCGCCGCGCCATCGCCTGGAGCATCTGCCGCGCGTTCTGGAAGTCCCCGCGCCACAGCAGCGCCGTGCCTTCGCACGCCAGATGATAGGCATCGTCCGCCGACATCGTGTCGTCGATGACCACGACCCGTTTGGGCGGCGGCAGGCCGGCTTCCGAACGCCAGCGCGCGGCGCGCGGCGCATCGCCTTCCCGCCATTCAATACGCGGTGCGGCCGTCATGCGCAGGCTCCCGCGCGATGGGAAGGAAGCGGCGAGAGACTCGACGCACGGGAAAATCGGACCAGAAGCATGGCGGCTCGCGAAACGGGGGATCGAATGCGTATTCTGAGGCCTGCGGCCCAATAGGACTACCAGATGTGGGACTGCCGGATGCGGGACCGCCGGATAGGGGCACCGATATCCTCCCTATTGCGGCACGCATCGCCGTTTTATTTGTGGTGCCTTTAGCATCGTCACGCACGGCTTGCCCGACCGCGGCAAGCCGCCTCTTTCCTGTCTTGAGAAAATTACATGGCGAATTCCTGGTTTCCGCAATGGCGGCCGACGCAGACCTCGAGCCCGGGGCAGATCGTCGCCCCCGATGAACGCCTGCCCCTGGGCCAGACGGTGCTGATGGGCGCGCAGCACACGGTGGCGATGTTCGGCTCGACGGTGCTCGCGCCGCTGCTGATGGGGTTCGACCCGAACCTCGCGATCCTGATGTCGGGGATCGGCACCCTGCTGTTCTTCCTGGTGGTGGGCGGCCGCGTGCCGAGCTATCTGGGATCGAGCTTCGGTTTCATCGGTGTGGTGATCGCGGTCACCGGCTATGCCGGGCACGGCATCAATCCGGACATCGGCGAGGCGCTGGGCGGGATCATCGCCTGCGGCGCCGTGTGCGCGCTCGTCGGCCTGCTGGTGATGGCCGCGGGCGCGCGCTGGATCGAGACCCTGATGCCGCCCGTGGTCACGGGGGCGATCGTCGCGGTGATCGGCCTGAACCTCGCGCCGGTGGCGATCCGCTCGGTGTCCGGCTCGGGATTCGACAGCGCGATGGCAATCCTCACGGTGCTGTGCGTGGGCGCGGTGGCGATCCTCGCGCGCGGCACGCTGCAACGCCTGCTGATCCTGCTGGGCCTGCTGCTCGCCTACGTGCTGTATGTCGTCCTGACCAACGGTCTGGGGCTGGGCAGGCCGGTCGATTTCTCCGGCCTCGCCGCCGCGCCCTGGTTCGGGCTGCCGCCCCTGAGCACGCCGCGCTTCACCACCCACGGCATCCTGCTGATCGTGCCGGTCGCGATCATCCTGATCGCCGAGAACCTGGGCCACATCAAGGCCGTGGGCGCGATGGCGGGTCGGCCCCTGGACCGCTACATGGGCCGCGCCTTCGTCGGCGATGGCCTGGCGACGATGCTCTCGGGCGCGGTCGGCGGCACCGGCGTCACCACCTATGCCGAAAACATCGGCGTGATGGCCGTGACGCGGATCTATTCGACGCTGGTCTTCGTCGCCGCGGCCGCGATCGCGATCGGCTTCGGGCTGTCGCCGAAATTCGGCGCGCTGGTCAAGACGATCCCCGGTCCCGTGCTGGGCGGCGTGTCGATCGTGGTGTTCGGGTTGATCGCCGTATCGGGGGCGCGCATCTGGATGCAGAACCAGGTGGATTTCAGCCGAAACCGCAATCTGATCGTCGCGGCGGTGACGCTGGTCCTGGGCGCGGGCGATTTCACGATCCACCTGTGGGGCTTTCCGCTCGGCGGCATCGGCACCGCCACCTTCGGCGCCATCCTGCTGAACGCGGTGTTTTCGCTCGAACGTCGGCCGTAGGACATCACCCACCATGGCGCGCTTCTCCGGGTAAGCCTCCCTTGACAGGACATCATCCCGAAATAGATCATTAGCCCACCCAGCGATCAAAAATTCATCTGGCGGCGGCAGGTTCATGTCCGCCCATATGCTGGGATCGTCCAATCAGGAGACAAGGTCATGATCAAGCGGCGCCCGCAATCGCGGAATTCTGGTGCTTTCCGTTCCCTGCCCCGCTCCGTTGCGCGGGCGTTGCTGCCGCTGGGGGCGGCGGCGATCCTCCCCGCTCTGTCGCTGTCGGCATCGCTGCTCTACGCGCCCACGGCGGCGGCAGCCACCACGGTGACGATCGGCACGATCAACAACCCCGACATGGTCGAGCTGAAAAAGCTCGCGCCGCAATTCGAGAAAGCGAACCCGGACATCAAGCTGAACTGGGTGACGCTCGAGGAGAACCTGCTGCGTCAGCGCCTGACCACCGACGTGACCACCGGCAGCGGCCAGTTCGACGTGATGACGATCGGCGCGTATGAAACGCCGCTGTGGGCCAAGCGCGGCTGGCTTGCACCCCTGACGAACCTGGGCGCGGCCTACGACGTGGACGACATCGTCAAGACCGCACGCGAAAGCCTGACCTATCAGGGTCAGCTGTACGCGCTGCCGTTCTACGTCGAAAGCTCGATGACCTTCTATCGCAAGGACCTGTTCGCCGCGAAGGGCCTGACGATGCCGGATGCGCCCACCTACGCGCAGATCGCCGATTTCGCCGCGAAGGTCGACGACCGCGCGCATGGCGTGTACGGCATCTGCCTGCGCGGCAAGGCCGGCTGGGGCGAGAACATGGCCTACTTCTCGACGCTGGTGAACACGAACGGCGGCCAGTGGTTCGACGAGAAGTGGCATGCGACGCTCAACACGCCCGAGTGGAAGAAGGCGCTGACCTACTATGTCGACATCCTGAAAAAATACGGCCCCCCGGGCGCGAGCTCGAATGGCTTCAACGAGAACCTGACGCTCATGTCCTCGGGCAAGTGCGCGATGTGGATCGATGCCACGGTGGCCGCCGGCCTGCTGTACAACAAGGGCCAGTCGCAGGTGGCGGACAAGATCGGCTTCGCCAACGCGCCGGTGGCGGTCACGCCCAAGGGCAGCCACTGGTTGTGGATGTGGTCGCTCGCCATTCCGAAAAGCTCCAAGTCACAGGACGCCGCGAAGAAATTCGTGACCTGGGCGACGTCGAAGGAGTATGTGCAACTGGTGGCGAAGGATGAGGGCTGGGCCTCGGCACCGGCCGGCACGCGTCAGTCGACGTACGCCAGCGCCGACTACCAGAAGGCCGCCCCGTTCTCGAAATTCGTCCTGCAGGCGATCGAAACCGCCAATCCGAACGACGCGACGCTGCACAAGGTCCCCTACACCGGCATCCAGTTCGTGGCCATTCCGGAATTCCAGTCGTTCGGCACCGTCGTCGGACAAAGCATCGCCGGCGCGCTGGCGGGCCAGTTGACGGTCGACCAGGCGCTCACGGCGGCGCAGGCAACGGCGGACCGCGCGGTACGCGCGGGCGGCTACCAGAAGTAAGGAGACAGTCATGGCCCACTCCCCGAGCGCAATTCCGTCCCCAGCGGCGCCCCCACCGACGCCCCTGCGTACGCCTGCGCCGGGGGGCGGGCGACGCGCCGGCCATCCGGCGCGCTGGTTGGCGCAACCTTCCATCCTCCTCCTGCTGGTATGGATGGCGGTGCCGCTGGCGATGACCATCTGGTTCTCGCTGATCCACTACAACCTGTTGAACCCGGATACCAAGGGTTTCGCGGGCATCTCGAACTACACTTTCCTGGCGACCGATCCCGCCTTCCTGCCGTCGATCATCAATACGCTGGTGTTGATCGGTTCGGTGCTGGCGATCACCGTCGTTGGCGGCATTCTTCTCGCGGTCCTGTTCGATCGGGAGTTCCTGGGTCAGGGCATCGCGCGGCTGCTGGTGATCTCGCCGTTTTTCGTGATGCCGACCGTGGCCGCGCTGATCTGGAAGAACATGATCCTGCATCCCGTCTACGGCGTGCTGGCGAAGGTCTTCCTCTGGCTGGGTCTGCAGCCCATCGACTGGTTCGCGACCGCGCCGATGGCCGGGGTGATCATGATCGTTGCCTGGCAATGGCTGCCGTTCGCCTTTCTGATCCTGTTCACCGCGATCCAGTCGCTGGACCAGGAACAAAAGGAAGCGGCACATCTGGACGGCGTGGGCCCGTTCGCCATGTTCTTTCACATCACGCTGCCGCACCTGCGGCGCGCGATCGCGGTGGTGGTGATGATCGAGACCATCTTCCTGCTGTCGATCTTCGCCGAGATCTATACGACCACGAGCGGCGGCCCCGGCACCGCGACCACCAACCTGTCCTATCTCATCTTCTCGCTCGGCCTGCAGCAGTTCGACGTCGGCCTCGCGTCGGCGGGCGGCATTCTCGCGGTGGTGCTGGCGAACGTCGTCTCGTTCTTCCTGGTGCGCATGCTGGCGAAGAACCTGAAGGGAGACCACGCCTCATGACCACGCCGAATCCTCTTTCCGCGGCGCCGCACGCGGCAGTGGCGCCCATCGCGCCGGCTGCGCGCCCCGACAGCGCCGGCGACGGCACGCGCGCCACGCCCCGCCCCGCCGTGCGCAAGGGCTGGCGGCGCGGCTGGCCGCTGCGCGCGCTGGCCGGCGTGGTCGCCTGGCTGATCGCGCTGGGGCTGTTCTTTCCGATCTTCTGGATGGCGCTGACCTCGATCAAGTCCGAGCAGCAGGCGTACTCGACCGCCTTCGTTTTCACGCCCACGCTGCAAAGCTTTCGCGATGTGCTGCTGGGCAGCAACTATTTCGGCTTTGCGTGGAATTCGGTGGCGATCGCGCTGGGCTCGACGGTGCTGTCCCTGCTGATCGCCGTGCCGGCCGCCTACGCGATGGCCTTCTTCCCGACGAAACGCACGCAGTCCACGCTGCTGTGGATGCTGTCGACGAAGATGATGCCGTCGGTGGGCGTGCTGGTGCCCATCTATCTCTTGTGGAAGTCTTCCGGCCTGCTCGATACCGTGACCGGCCTGGTGATCATCTACACGCTGATCAACCTGCCGATCGCCGTGTGGATGGCCTACACGTATTTCTGCGAAATTCCGCGCGAGATCCTCGAGGCGGCGCGCGTCGACGGCGCGACGGTCTGGACCGAGATCGTCTATCTGGTGCTGCCGATGGCGCTGCCCGGCATCGCGTCGACCGCCTTGCTGCTGGTGATCCTGTCGTGGAACGAGGCGTTCTGGAGCATCAATCTGTCGAGTTCGCACGCAGCCCCGCTGACGGTGTTCATCGCTTCGTTCTCGAGCCCCGAGGGCCTGTTCTGGGCGAAGCTGTCGGCGGCGTCGGTGCTCGCGGTCGCGCCGGTGCTGATCCTCGGCTGGGTATCGCAGAAACAGCTGGTGCGCGGCCTCACGTTCGGAGCGGTCAAATGATGCCGACCGCCACGGCCACCGGCCCCGGGCCGATCACGCATGTGGTGTGCGACTGCGACGGTGTGCTGGTCGATAGCGAAGCGGTCGCCTATGCGGCCCTGGTCGATGCGCTGCGCGCCCGGCTGCATCACCCCGCACTCGCCGAGGCCGTGCAGGACCGGCTCGGCCTGACCATCGAAACCCTGATCGCGGAGGTGGCGGCGGAGACCGGCGACACGCTTTCGGCGGTGGACATCGCGACACTGCGCGAGAGCGTCGAAGACGCGGTGCGGCATCATCAGACCGCGGTGCCGGGCATCGCGGCAGCGCTCGGCGCCCTCACGCAGCCGGTGGCGGTCGCCAGCAACAGCAGCCTGCCGCGCGTACGCGAAGCGGTGGCGCGCTGCGGCATCGGCCAGCTGGTGGGCGAGCGGATCTACACCGCCGACGTCGTGGGCGCGGCGAAACCGGCCCCCGGCGTCTACCTGGCGGCGTGCGCGGGCTTCGGCGCGCCGCCCGGCGCCTGCCTGGCGGTGGAGGACAGCGTCGCCGGTGTCACCGCCGCCGCGCGCGCGGGGTTGCGGGTGCTGGGTTTCGCCGGCGGCACGCATATCACCGCCGGCCCCGCGGGCGCGGCGCGCCTCGCCGGGCATATCGCCCGGCTGCGGCAGGCCGGCGCCCAGCAAGTCTTCGACGACATGCGCGCCCTGCCGGCGATCGTTCGCGCGCTGTCGCGCGGCGAGATGCCGGGCGATGCCAACGGCTGGATCCGGCTTTCGGATGTGGACGCCGCCCTCTCTCCCGATCATTCCGCGCCCTGAGCGCACCAGGAAAATTCCATGGCCCAACTCCAGATTCGCGACCTGCGCAAGACGTATGGCGACGCGGAAGTGATGCGCGACATCAATCTCGATATCGCCGACGGCGAATTCACGGTCTTCGTCGGTCCCAGCGGCTGCGGCAAGTCGACCCTGCTGCGCATGATCGCCGGACTCGAGGAGATCAGCGAGGGTGACCTGTTCATCGGCGAGCGGCGCGTCAACGACCTGCCGCCGTCCAAACGCGGCATCGCGATGGTGTTCCAGTCGTACGCGCTGTACCCGCACATGAACCTCTACGACAACATGGCGTTCGGCCTGAAGCTGGCCGGCAAGTCGAAGGCGGACATCGATCAGGCGGTGCGCGACGCCGCGCGCATCCTGCACATCGACCATCTGCTCGACCGCAAGCCGCGGCAGTTGTCGGGCGGCCAGCGGCAACGCGTCGCGATCGGCCGCGCCATCACGCGGCGCCCCGATGTCTTCCTGTTCGACGAGCCGCTGTCGAACCTCGACGCCGAACTGCGCGTCAAGATGCGGCTCGAATTCGCGCGTCTGCACGACGAGTTGAAGACCACGATGATCTACGTCACGCACGATCAGGTGGAGGCGATGACGCTCGCCGACAAGATCGTCGTGCTCTCCGCCGGCCGGATCGAACAGGTCGGCTCGCCGGCCGAGCTGTATCACGCGCCGGCCAACCGTTTCGTCGCCGGATTCATCGGCTCGCCGAAGATGAACTTCTTCAGCGGCGAGATCACCGCCATCGACGCCGACGGCATGCTCGTGCGCCTCGCCTCCGGCGCGGTGCAGCGCGCGGCGGTCACGACGGAGAATGCGCGCGTCGGGGCGCCGGTGACGTTGGGCGTGCGTCCCGAACACCTGCATCTGATCGAGGCCGGCGCCGCGATCAATCCGGCGGCGGTCATCCAGGCGCGCGCATCGGTCGTCGAATCGCTCGGCGACGTCGCCTATCTGTATGCCGATGCCGACGATGCGACGGACGGCATCATCGTGCGCGTGCCGCCGCTTGCCGTGCTGCCGCGCAATACAACGCTGTCGTTGAGCGTCGCGTCGCACCACGTGCATGTATTCGCCGCCGACGGCCGCGCGTACGCCAGGCTGCAGCCCGCGCACCGGCAGGCCGCCTGAGCGGCGCACCCGCCACTGCTTGCGACCGACCGCCCCGACCGACCGACCGACCGACCGATCCGATCCGCTCCCGCTCACGTTCACGCCCCGACACCATGACCCCTCCCGTCTCCCCCACGCCGAAGCGCATCCTGCACCTGGGCGCCGGCTCCTTTCACCGGGCGCATCAGGCCTGGTATCTGCACCGTCTGATCGAGGCCGGCGACACCGACTGGTCGCTTGCGGTCGGCAATATCCGCGGCGACGGCAACGCGTTGCTCGACGCGCTGGCCGCGCAGCAGGGCGTCTATACGCTGGAAACCGTCACGCCGCGCGGCGAACGCGCGTACGAAACGATCCGCTCGATCCGCCAGGTACTGCCCTGGGAAGCGGACCTCGCCACGCTGATCGACGTGGGCGCCGCGCCCGAGACGCGCATCATTTCGTTCACCGTCACCGAAGGCGGCTATTACCTCGACGAGCATCACCGGCTCGATCTCTCGCATGCGGATCTGCAGGCCGACATCGCGGGCGGACGCACGACCTTGTACGGCGCGCTCGCCGCGATCCTGCGCGCGCGCGTCGCGCGCGAGGGCGGCCCGCTGACCCTGCAGAATTGCGACAACCTGCGCAGCAACGGCGAGCGCTTTCGCGAAGGCATGTTGCAGTTTCTCGAATTGACCGGGGACCCGGCGCTGCGCGACTGGTTCCTCGACAACACCACCAGCCCGAACGCGATGGTCGACCGGATCGTGCCGCGTCCCGGCGACGACGTGCGCACGCGCGTCGCCGCGGCCGGTTTCACCGCGGATGGCGTTGCCGATACCGTGCCGGTGATGGGCGAAAGTTTCATCCAGTGGGTGATCGAGGACGAATTCATCGCCGGGCGCCCCGCGTGGGAGAGGGTCGGCGCGCAGATGGTCGAATCGGTGCTGCCCTACGAGGAAGCGAAGATCCGCATCCTGAACGCCAGTCACAGCGCGATCGCCTGGGCCGGGACGCTGGCCGGCCTGCAGTTCATCCACGAGGGCACCGCCGACGCCACGATCCGTGGGATGGCGTACGACTACGTCACCACCGACGTCATTCCCTGCCTGTCGCCGAGTCCGATCGATCTCGCCGCCTATCGCGACACCGTGCTGGAGCGCTTCGGCAATCCCAATATCCGCGACACCAACCAGCGCGTCGCCGCAGACGGCTTCTCGAAAATCCCCGGATTCATCGCACCGACGATTCGCGAATGTCTGGCTGCGGGTAAACCCGTCGATGCCACCGCACGCCTTCCGGCGCTATTCTTCGTCTTTCTCGAAGCATGGCACCACGGGCGTCTACCCTATGCCTATCAGGACGGCGTGATGTCGCCCGCGACCACGCACGCCCTGTTCGACGGTCCGGATCCGCTCGCGGCGTTTGCCGCCGACCGCCTGCTGTGGGGTTCGCTGGCCGCGCGCGAGGATCTGCTCGTGCCGCTGCGCGCGCAGGTGGACGCGGTGCGTGCGTGGCTCGCGCAGCGCGCCTGATCCCCGGCACGCCGGCATGCTGGCGGCGGCGCTCTTTCCAGGAAGGTTTATGTATCTCGGCATCGATCTCGGCACCTCCGAGGTAAAGGTTTTGCTGCTCGACGGCAGCGCTCAGGTAGTGGGCACCGCGAGCGCGCCGTTCGACGTGTCGCGGCCGCAGCCGCGCTATGCCGAGCAGAATCCGGAAGACTGGTGGACCGGAACCTGCGCGGCGCTCGACACGCTGCGCGCCGCGCATCCCGACGCGTACGCGGGCATCCGCGGCCTCGGCCTGACCGGCCAGATGCATGGCGCGACGCTGCTCGACGCCGAGGACCGGGTGCTGCGCCCGGCGATTCTGTGGAACGACATGCGCAGCGTCGACGAATGCGCGCTGCTGCTGGCGCGCGAGCCCGAGACGCTCGCCATCACCGGCAACCTGGCGATGCCCGGCTTCACCGCGCCGAAGCTGCTCTGGGTGGCGAAGCACGAGCCCGAGATCTTCGCTCGCGTGCGGCACGTGCTGCTGCCCAAGGACTATCTGCGGTTGCGGCTGACCGGCGAGTACGTGTCCGACCCGTCGGACGCGGCCGGCACGCTGTGGCTCGACGTCGCCCGGCGCGAGTGGTCGGACCGGATGCTGGCCGCATGCGGCATGCGGCGCGAGCAGATGCCCCGGCTTGTGGAGGGCAGTGCCGCGTCCGGGGCGCTGCTGCCCGACGTCGCGGCGCGCCTCGGCCTCGCGCCGGACGTGGCGATCGCCGGCGGCGGGGGCGACAACGCGGGCAGCGCGATCGGCATCGGCGCGACGCAGCCCGGCGACGGGTTCATCTCGCTCGGCACGTCGGGCGTGCTGTTCGTCGTCAACGACCGTTTCCGGCCGAATCCCGCCTCCGCGGTGCATGCGTTCTGCCACGCGCTACCGGGACGCTGGCATCAGATGAGCGTGGTGCTCTCGGCCGCCAGCTGCCTGCGCTGGGCGTGCAAGCTGACCGGCGTGAACGAAACCACGCTGCTTGCGGAAGTCGCGCCGCTGGGCGCCGCCGCGCGCCGCGCCGCGCCGATCTTCCTCCCCTACCTGTCGGGCGAACGCACGCCGCACAACGACCCGTACGCGCAGGGTTTGCTGTTCGGCATCACGCACGAGACGAATCGCGCGCAGTTGGGCTACGCGGTGCTCGAGGGCGTGGCGTTTTCGCTGGCCGACGGTCTGGCGGCTCTACGCGGCGCGGGCACCGAAGTGACGGCGTTGTCGCTGGTGGGCGGCGGTTCGCGCAGCCCCTATTGGGCGCAGTTGATCGCCGACGCGCTCGGCCTGCGCATCCGCCTGCACGACGGCGCGGAAGCGGGCGCGGCGCTTGGCGCGGCCACGCTCGGCTGGCTGGCGGCGGGCGGGCGCGAGGAGGACGTCTTGCGGCGCCCGCCGGTGCACGCCGAGTTCCTGCCGAACGCCGAACGGGGCGCGGCGCTGCAAAGCCGGCTTGCGCGGTTTCGCGAGATCTACCGCGTCAACGCGCCGCTGTTCGCCGCCGCGGGGGCGGAGCAGGACGCGCTCTGAAACACCGATCGGGGCACGACCCCGGTGCCACCGGCCGCGGCGACACGACCGCGATTCAGAACGCCACGGCAGCGCTTCCCTGCTCCAGCACCGCGCGCGCGCATCGCTCGTCGGTCACGAGCCCCGTCAGCCAGCCGCCCCGCAGCACCGCCGCCACCGCGCGATGCTTCGCCGCGCCGCCCGCGAAGCCGATCGTCGGCATCCGCGGCGGCACGTGCAGCGTGATGCTGGTGAGACGCCGCTGGCAGGGCGCGTCGACGATCCGTCCCTCTGCGTCGATCGAGCGGCCCAGCAACTCCCCCACCGCACCGCGCGCCATCAGGTCGAGCACTTCGGCGCGCGTGATGAAGCCGTCGGCTTCCTGCGGGCAGTCCGGCCCGATATCGCCGATGCCGACGAAGGAGACGTCGGCCGCCGCGCTCAGACGCTCGACCACCTGGTACAGACGGTGATTGCAC
This sequence comes from Robbsia betulipollinis, assembly GCF_026624755.1. Taxonomy (NCBI): domain Bacteria; kingdom Pseudomonadati; phylum Pseudomonadota; class Betaproteobacteria; order Burkholderiales; family Burkholderiaceae; genus Robbsia; species Robbsia betulipollinis. Next base: position 32,350 of record NZ_JAPMXC010000006.1, on the reverse strand, counting down.
CACTGTCGCGATTCCTCCTCGTTGTCCGCCATCAGCGGCGCGGGCATCAGGAAACGCTTGCAGCCGAGTCTTTCCGAAATGAGGGTGGCGACGTCGTAGGGATTCGACGAACCGTCCTGGGCGATCGTGCCGACCATCGACACCAGGCGGTGCTGAACGCGCTCCAGCGGCGAGAGTTCGGCGACCGCCGATTTCAACGTCCGGCCGCTGCTGACGCTGACGACGATCGGCGTCTCGCTGCCCAGGAAACGCTCGAACATGTCGGCCGAGGCCACGGCGAGTTTCTTTTTGAGATCGTCTTCGCTGTCGTCGTCGAACGGCACCACCTCGCACAGGGCCAGCCCGAAACGCTCGGACAGCGCCGCGGCCAGCGACAGGCAATCGGCGACGCGATGCTCGACCCGCACGCGCACGAGGTTCTTCTCCACCGCGAGCGCGATCAGCCGCTGCACGACCGGGCGCGACACGGCCAGCGCCTCCGCGATCTCGTGCTGGGTCCTGCCGGCAACGTAATACAGCCACGCCGCGCGCGCCGCGACATCGAGTTTTTCCTGGGATCTCGGCACGTGATTCAGTAGACGCTAAGCTGACGCTGGAAAGAAGGACCGCGGCATGAAGGGTGCGGCATCACGGGTGCGGCATCACGGGTACGGCATGGTCCGCACGAAGCGAAAAGTCGCACGTGCACGGCAGGATACGGCCCTCAGTGTAACGCCAGCGCACGGCAAAAGGCGATGAATGCCGGGCCAGGACGCGGTATCCTCGCGAATATTCCGGTATCCCGCGATATGCTTGCCGCTGCCCCCTCTCCCTTTGATCCTTCACTTTCATTCGCCAATGAAACCCGTCCTGCTCGTCACGATTGCGCTCAAGCCCCCCTTCATTGCCGATCTCGAAAAAACCTTCGACGTGGTCTATGCACCCGATGCGCCGGTGGCCGCGCTGGGTGCGCGCTGCGCGGACATCGCCATCGTGCTGACGAACGGCGTTTCGGGTCTCTCGGCGGCGGACATGGATCTGCTGCCCGCCCTGCGCCTTGTCAGCGCGATGGGCGCGGGATATGAAAATATCGATATCGCGTACGCCCGGTCGCGCGGCATCGTCGTCTCGAACGGCGCGGGAACGAACGACGACAATGTCGCGGATCACGCGCTCGCCCTGCTGCTGGCGACAGTGCGGCGCATTCCCGTGCTCGACCGGGCGACGCGCAACGGCATCTGGCGCGATGCGCTGCCGCTCGACCCCAGCGTCTCGGGCAAACGGGCCGGCATCATCGGCCTGGGCCGCATCGGCGAGAAGATCGCGCGGCGCATCGGCGCGTTCGATTGCGAGATAGGCTATTACAGCCGCACCCGCCGCGACCACAGCCCCTACCGGTATTTCGCCGACCTCGTGTCGCTCGCCGAATGGAGCGATTTCCTGGTGGTGGCTACTCCCGGCGGTGCATCGACCCGCCACATGGTGAACGCGGACGTGCTGCGTGCGCTGGGGCCGCGCGGGTTTCTCGTGAACATCGCCCGGGGCAGCGTCGTCGATACCGCGGCGCTGGCAAGCGCGCTCGGCGCGGGGACCGTCGCCGGTGCCGGCCTCGACGTGTACGAGAGCGAGCCGGACGCGCCCGTCGCACTGCTCGGTTTCGAGCAGGTGGTACTGACGCCGCACCTGGCGGGACGTTCGCCCGAGGCGCTACAGGCGTCGATCGATCTCTTCATCGACAACGCCCGCCGGCATCTCGCCGGCGAGGCGGTCAGCACGCCGCTCTGACGACTCGCGCGGACCACCCGACGGCCACCCGACGGCCGCGCGACGCTGGTTCGGCGGCCTTCAGCGCGGCTCCGCCGGACTCAGACCGGCGATGGATTGCGTTCGGCGAAACCGCGCTGGTGCCAGTACGGATAGGGCGGCGTGACCTCGCTCGCCTTGTCGAGTCGCGCCACCTGCTCGGGCGTGAGGTTCCAGCCGACCGCGCCCAGGTTCTGCCGCAACTGTTCCTCGTTGCGCGCGCCGATCAGCACGGTGGCGACGGTCGGCCGCTGCAACAGCCAGTTCAACGCGATCTGCGGCACCGTCTTGCCGGTCTGCGTTGCGATCTCGTCGAGCGCATCGACGATCCTGTACAGGTGCTCGTCGTCGACCTGCGGGCCCTGTTCGGCGGTCTTGTGCAGGCGGCTGTTCGCAGGCAACGGCTGCCCGCGCCGCAGTTTGCCGGTGAGACGTCCCCAGCCGAGCGGGCTCCAGATCACCGCGCCCACGCCCTGATCGATGCCCTGCGGCATCAGTTCCCATTCGTAGTCGCGGTGCAGCAGCGAGTAATACGCCTGGTTCGCGACGTAGCGCGGATAACCGTAGCGATCCGCGGTGTCGAGCGACTTCTGCAAATGCCAGCCGGAGAAATTCGAGACGCCGGTGTAGCGGATCTTGCCCGCGCGCACGAGATCGTCGAGCGTCGACAGGACTTCGGCAACCGGCGTGCGGGCATCGAAACCGTGCAACTGGAAAAGATCGATGTAATCGGTGCCGAGACGCTTGAGCGCGGCATTGACCGCATTGGTCAGATGAAACCGCGACGACCCCACGTTGTTGGGCGTGTCGTCGACGCGAAACGTCGCCTTCGTCGAAATCAGCACCTTGTCGCGCCGTCCCTTGAGCGCTTCGCCGAGGATCGATTCGGATGCGCCACTGGAATAGATGTCGGCGCTGTCGAACAGCGTGACGCCGGCATCCAGGCTGATGTCCACCAGCCGCCGCGCTTCGGCGACGTCGGTCGCGCCCCAGGCGGCGAAGAAATCCCCCTTGCCGCCGAAGGTGGCGGTGCCGAGACTCAGAACGGGTACCTGAAAACCGGAAGCGCCGAGATAACGATATTCCATGGAAATGCTCCTTTGAGGATGCGGTGAAAGCGGCAGAAGGTGGTGATGGAGCCGCGCCGGGCGGCAGCGGGAGCGGGAGCGAAGCGGTTATACTGCCGCTCCTTCCCGCTGATTCCTGCTTATTCCTGCGAGTGCCCCATGTCGACCACCCCTGCCTGCCCGCAATGTGCAATGGAAAACACCTATCCGGACGCGGACAACATCGTCTGCGCGGATTGCGGATATGAATGGTCGGCCCAGGCCGCCGCGGAGCACGCGGGAGAGGCCGAGGCCGACGCCGTGGTGCGCGATGCCAATGGTACGCCCCTGCAAAACGGGGACGCGGTGGTGCTGATCAAGGACCTGAAGGTGAAAGGGTCTTCCATCACCCTCAAGGTAGGCACCAAGGTCAAGAGCATCCGTCTCGCCAGCGGCGATCACGAAGTGGATTGCAAGCTCGACAGCGGCAGCTACATGCTGAAAGCCTGCTTCCTGCGCAAGGCCTGAAACACGCGCGGGACAAGACCCGCGCGCGGTTTGGCGCCCTTTTTACTTGCGCAGCGACTTGCTGTCGATCACGAAACGGTATTTGACGTCGCTCTTCAGCATGCGCTCGTACGCCTCGTTGATCTGATCGATCGAGATCATCTCGATATCCGACACGATATTGTGCTCGGCGCAGAAATCCAGCATTTCCTGGGTTTCGGCGATGCCGCCGATCAGCGAACCCGCCAGGCGCCGGCGCTTGAAGATCAGGTTGCCGACCGACGGCGACGGGTGCGGGCTGTCCGGCAGGCCGACCAGCGCCATCGTGCCGTCGCGCTTGAGCAGTTCCATGAACGGGTCGAGGTTGTGCTTGGCGGCAACCGTGTTCAGGATGAAATCGAAGGTGTTGACGTGCGGCTTGAATTCGTCGGGATTCTTCGAGACGACGACTTCATCGGCGCCCAGACGCTTCGCATCGTCGATTTTCGACGGCGACGTGGTGAACAGCACCACGTGCGCGCCCATCGCGTGCGCGAGCTTGACGCCCATGTGGCCCAGGCCGCCGAGACCGACGATACCGACCTTCATGCCCGCCTTCACGCCCCATTCCTTCAACGGCGAGTAGGTGGTGATGCCCGCGCACAGCAGCGGCGCGACGCCCGCCGGATCGAGATTCTCGGGCACGCGCAGCGTGAAGGCCTCGTCGACGACCATGTCGGTCGAGTAGCCGCCGGTGGTGCGCTTGCCGTCCTGGCGGTCCGGATCGTTGTACGTGCCGGTGAAGCCGTTGTTGCAATATTGTTCCAGGCCGTCGCGACAATTCACGCAGGTCCGGCACGAATCGACCATGCAGCCGACGCCGACCAGATCGCCCACCTTGTAGCGGGTGACTTCCGGGCCGACCCGCGTGACGCGGCCGACGATCTCGTGACCCGGAACGATCGGGTACTGGGTGACGCCCCACTCGTTGCGCGCCATGTGTAGGTCGGAATGGCACACGCCGCAGAACATGACGTCGATCGCCAGATCGTGATCGCGCAGCGCGCGGTGCGTCAGGTCGAAGGGTGCGAGGGGCGTGGTGGGGCTTTGCGCCGCATAGGCGTGGGTGGTGGTCATGTAGCTCTCCAGAAGGGGAAATGAACGCGTCGGTCGGATCGTGGAACCGGACCGCCCCGGGCCGGAAGGTGTGGGAAATCGCACCAGGCCAGGTTTTCGGCGTCACCGCCCCAAATTAACACTAGTTGGTTTTTGTTGCAGGCGATGCGCGCGGCGCGCTTTCCCGCCGCCCCCCCGGCAGATCCACCAGCCGGCCCGCCAGACGCAAACGCGCCTGCTCGCGCGCCGCGGCGTCGAGTTCGCGCCCGTAGTGGAATTTTCCGGCGACGAGGCTCGCCACCGGCACGCCGTCCCGGTACAGCAGCCGGTTTGCCGCCAGCGCGGGCACCTTGTCGCCCGCGAGCAGCGTGCCGACGAGGTTCAGCGGGTCCGCCCCCGATACGACCAGCCAGGCATCGTCGGGCGCGCGCCGGCGGATCTCGCGCAGGACCGGCACGGCTTCGGGCAGCGCGAACTGCTCGCCGACGGGGCCGTCGACGAAACGGCCGCCCCGGATATCGCCGCGCGCTTCCAGCCGGTGATAGACCCGCAACAGATCGCGCCACGGCGGCAGCCAGTCGGCCTCGCGTTCGAGCAAGCGCCAGAAGACCACGCCATAGCGGCGCAACAGGGTCATCGCCACGTGTTCGACCGCGTCGGCGTCGGGCGTCGCGGTCGGCACGACCGGTGCCCGCCGCACCAGCGCCCAGCGCCCCGCGTCGGCCATGCCGCCGATGAAACGTCCGTGCCCGCGGCGCCCGCGCGGCCCGCCCCCATGCCCGCCCCACGGATTGCGCCGCACCTGCGGCGCGACCAGCGCGCGCAGCCCCGCAAAACTGTCGGAGGTGACGTCGCCCGCGGCGACGAGCTCGCCGAGCGCGCTTTCGAGTTCGGCGGGCAGCACGCGCAGTTCGGCGAGCAGTTCGTCGAAGAACATCGCCCCATCCCGGGCCAGCAGCGCATGCACCGGCTGCGCGCGGGGCGAGCGCGTCGTCTCCGAGGCCTGCGGCAATAACCCGCGCCACGTGTCGAGCCGCCGCCGCGGCAGCAATACGACCGGCGTGCCGCGCACCGGCTGCGCCGCGCCGCCGTGGCCGTTGTCCGGGCGTGGTCGGCTCGACAGGCGGGCCCAGGCGAGACGCCCGGCGCGGCACAGATCGTCGAGCCAGGCGCGTTCGTAGTCGCGCACCCGGGCCGGCAGGATGTCTTCTTCCCAGGCCGCCGCCGCGCCCTGGAATCCTTCCAGTTGCGCGAGCGCCGCGTTCAACGCTTCGTGTCCCTCGCCCTGGGTCGCGGGCGTCAGATGCTGCCAGTCGAACAGGAAACGCATGAAATCGCGCGGCGCGACCGGTTCGATCTCGCGGCGCAACCGCTTGACGGTGTAGCGGTGAATGCGCGCCAGCAAATGGCGCTCGCACCACTCCTCCTCCGGCGCGCCCGGCGTGAAGCGGCCACGCAGCAGATATCCCTGCGCCTCCAGTTGCGTGAGCGCCCGCGCGACGGCCGACGCGGGCAGTGCCAGCGGCCGGGCGAGCGCGCCCACCGGCACCGGACCGACACCGCCCAGGCGCGCGCGCACGACCTCGACGACCGCTGCGGCTTCGGTCTCGGCTTCGGTCTCGCCGTCGACGCCCGTCGCGACCGTGGCTCCGGCATCGCCGCCGGTGTTCCTGTCGGGCGCGGCGGCGGGCACCCGCAGCACCGGCGCCATCGTCGCCTGCGGAAAAATCGCGCGCAGGCAGGCGAGCCGTTCGAGCGGCACCCAGAGCGCGTCGTCGCGCGCCACCTGCATGCGGGTGGCGCGCCCGGCGCGCGCCAGCTGCGCGAGCCAGTCGTCCCATCCCGCATGCACGGCGGCTTCCGCCGCGGTGACGCAGGCCAGACTGACCAGCGCCTCGTGCATTTCATCGGCGCTGCGCACGCGCGGCCAGGCCTCCTCGCGCACGCCGGCGATCGCCTCGGCGTCGAGCGCGCCGAGATCGTCCACCGCGGCCGGATCTGACCAGCGCCGGTTCAGCACCGCGCGCGTGCGCCGCTCCTCCAGCGGCGCGTCGTCGAGAAACGCATAGGGGCGCGCATTGAGGATCTCGGCCGCCAGCGGCGACGGCGCGGGCAGGTCGCGCGTCAGCAGGCGGATCGCGCCCGACTCCATGCGCCGCAACACCGCCAGCCAGCCTTCGGCGTCCATCGCTTCGTGCAGGCAATCGTCGAGCGTCTGGTCGACCAGCGGGTGGCTCGGCAGCTCACGTTCGCCGACGATATTTTCGAGACAGGCGACCTGATCGGGAAACACGGTGGCCAGCAGGTCGTCGCTTTTCATCCGCTGCAATTGGGGCGCCACCTTGCGCCCGCCGGTGAAGCGCGGCAAGGCCAGCGCGGTGGTCGCGTTCCAGCGCCAGCGCACGCCGAACAGCGGCGCGTCGAGCAGCGCCTGCACGAGAATGCCCTCGGCGGTACGGCTGTGCAGATAGCGCCAGACCTCGTCGAGCGCGAAGCTGTGGCTGGTCGACAGCGACAGGACGATGGCATCCTCGGTCGCGGCGGCCTGCAGCTCGAAATTGAAGGTACGGCAGAAACGCTTGCGCAGCGCGAGGCCCCAGGCGCGGTTGACGCGGCTGCCGAACGGCGTGTGGATCACCAGTTGCGCGCCGCCCGATTCGTCGAAGAAACGTTCCATGACGAGCGTGTCGCGCGTGGGCAGTTCGCCAAGCGCCGCGCGGGCCCGCGCCAGATACTCGACGATCTGCCGCGCGGCGGCATCGTCGAGACCGAGCGCATCGCGCAACCAGCCGATCGCGTGCTCCAGCGCCGCGGCGCCCTCGCGTTCGGCGAGCAGCCGGTCGATCTCGCCGCGCAGGCGCGCGACGCCGATCGACAGTTCGTCGCTGCGCCCGGGCGCCTCGCCGAGCCAGAACGGGATGTTCGGCGGCTGCCCCTGCGCGTTCTCCACGCGCACGCGGCCGGTTTCGATTTTCAGGATCCGATACGACGCGTTGCCGAGCTGGAAGACATCGCCGGCGAGGCTCTCCACCGCGAAGTCCTCGTTGACCGTGCCGATGGTGACGCTTTGCGGCTCGAGCGAGACGGTGAAATCGGCGTTTTCGGGAATCGTGCCGCCGGCACTGACGGCGGTCAGCTTCGCGCCGCGCCGGCCGCGCAGCGTGCCGCTGACGATATCGCGGTGCACATAGGCGCCGCGCGGGCCGTGACGGCTCGTGTAGCCATCCGCCAGCATCCGCAGCACCGCATCGTACTGCGCGCGCTCGAGCGCCGCGTAGGGCGTGGCGCGCCGGACCAGCGCGAACAGCGCGTCCTCGTCCCATTCCCGGCACGACACCTCGGCGACGATCTGCTGGGACAGCACGTCGAGCGGCGCGCGGGGCATTTTCAGGATATCGAGTTCGCCACGGCGCACGCAGTCGAGCAGCGCCGCGCATTCGATGAGGTCGTCGCGCGAGGTGGGAAACAGACGCCCTTTCGGCGTGCCGCCCACCTGGTGGCCGGAACGTCCGACGCGTTGCAAAAAGGACGCGATGCTGCGCGGCGAACCCAGCTGGCAGACCAGATCGACGTCGCCGATATCGATGCCGAGTTCGAGGGACGCGGTAGCCACCAGTACCTGCAACGCGCCGCGCTTGAGCCGTTGCTCGGCGTCGAGCCGGTGCTCTTTCGCGAGACTGCCGTGGTGCGCGGCGACCGCCTCCTTGCCGAGACGATCGGTCAGGTGCCGCGCGGTGCGCTCGGCCATGCGCCGCGTATTCACGAAGATCAGCGTGGTGCGATGCTGCACCGCCAGTTCGGCGAGCCGGTCGTATACGCGTTCCCAGACCTCGTTCGCCATGACCGCGTCGAGCGGCACCGGCGGCACTTCCAGCGCCAGATCCCGTTCGCGGATATGGCCGATGTCGACGATCGCGCAGGCGGGCGGATCGACCAGGGGCGCCGCGTTCCCGCCCCGCGCGCGCGCGCCATCCGCGTTGCCGCCATCCTCGCGCCCGGTACCGCGCTGGTCGCCGGCACCCACCAGGAAACGCGCCACCTGCCCGATGGGTTTTTGCGTCGCCGACAGGCCGATGCGCGTCGGCGGCCGCTCGCACAGCGCATCGAGCCGTTCGAGGCTCAGCGACAAATGGCTGCCGCGCTTGCTGCCCGCCACCGCGTGGATCTCGTCGACGATCACCGTGCGCACCGTCGCCAGCATGCGGCGCCCGGAATCCGAACCGAGCAGCACGTAGAACGATTCGGGCGTGGTGACGACGATATGCGGCGCGCGCCGGGTCATCGCCGCCCGCTCGCGCTGCGGCGTGTCGCCGGTACGCACGGCGGTGCGGATCGCGACCGCCGGCAGACCGAGCGCGTCCAGTTCGCGCGCGATGCCGGCAAGCGGCGCGTCGAGGTTGAGGCGGATGTCGTTGGACAGTGCCTTCAGCGGGGAAATATAGAGGACGGCGGTCTCGTCGGGCAGCACGCCGCCGGCGGCGATGCCGCGCACCACCAGTTCGTCGAGCGCGGCGAGAAACGCGGTCAGCGTCTTGCCCGAGCCGGTCGGCGCGGCGACCAGCGTCGATTGCCCGCTGCGCACGCGGGGCCAGGCGGCGGCCTGCGCGGCGGTGGGCGCGGGAAACGTGCGATGGAACCAGCGCGCCACGGCCGGATGGAAATCCGCCAGCGCGTCGTCATCCGGGGCGAGAGGGGTCATGTCCCGTAAATGGGGACGAGCAGGGAAGGCTGCAAGGGGACGTCGGCCAGATGGACGTCGTCATCGGTCTGACGAGACGACGTCCTCCGCAATGGCCGTGCGACGAATGGGCCAGTACGTCCCGATTTACATCCTCGGCACTTCCTGCGCCCGCATATCGAACACCAGCACTTCCGCGTCATGCCCGTCGGCGAAGCGCAGCGCGCGTTCGTCGCGCACCCGCACGCCGTCGCCCTCTTCCAGCACCTGTCCGTTCAGCGTCACGCCACCGCGCGCCACGTGCACGTAGGCGTAGCGGTTCGCATCCAGCGACACGGTCGCCGTCTCGTCGCCCTCGAACAAACCGGCATAGACCCGCGCGTCCTGATACACCGACAGCGACCCGTCGACGCCGTCCGGCGAGATGATCGTGCGAAAGCGGCCCCGTTTCTCGGCCGGCGCGAAATGCACCTGCTGGTAGCGCGGCGCCACGCCCTTGACGCCCGGCACGATCCAGATCTGCAGGAAATGCACCGGATCGACTTCGGAGGCGTTGTACTCGCTGTGCTTGATGCCGGTCCCCGCGCTCATCATCTGCACGTCCCCGGGGCGGATCACCGAACCCGTGCCCATCGAGTCCTGGTGCGCGAGCGCGCCTTCGAGCACATAGGAGAAGATCTCCATGTCGCGGTGCGGGTGCGCGCCGAAACCCTGCCGCGCGTGCACGCGGTCGTCGTTGATCACGAGCAGATCGGAGAAGCCCTGCTGCTTCGGGTCGTGGTAATGACCGAAGGAGAAGGTGTGACGCGATTTCAACCAGCCGTGATCGGCGAGGCCGCGGTCGTTGGCGTGGCGGATTTCCAGCATGGCTCGGCTCCAAAGGGCAAATTCGTTAGAATCCAGGGATCCCGCGCCATGGCCCGGCAATCCCGATCGTTCAGTATCGGCGATACCGACGCCGCCCGGATTGAATCCTTTGGCCGCCTTCGATCGAAAATATCGATCATGGAAACCGCATGTCGCCCGCCGCCGCCTCTCAAAAACCCCCGCTGCGACTCTCGCTCGACGCCATCGAGATGGTCGATGCGATCGATCGGCATGGTTCGTTCGCGGCGGCCGCCGAGCAATTGCACCGCGTGCCGTCGACGATTTCGTACGCGGTGGGCAAGCTCGAGGAACAACTCGGCATCGCGCTGTTCGAGCGGCGCGGACCCCGCGTCACGCTGACCGCGGCAGGCGCGGAGATGCTGCGCGAGGGCCGCTGGCTGGTGCGCGCGGCAACGGATCTCGAGTCGCGGATGCGCCAGGTCGCCACCGGCTTCGAAGCGGAGCTGCGGCTGGTGCACGACTCGCTGATCCCGCTCAGCGGATTGGTCGACGATATCCGCGATTTCGAGGCGCTGAATTGCGGCACGCGCCTGCGCATCAGCGCGGAGGTCATGTCGGGTGCATGGGAAGCATTGCGCGAGGGGCGTGCCGATATCGCGATCGCGACCGGCGACGGCCCCGCCGGCGGGGGCTACACGGCGATTCCGGTCGGTACGCTGGAATTCGTGTTCTGCGTGGCGCCCGCGCATCCGCTGGCGCGCCTGCCGCGGCCGCTGACGCGCGACGATCTGCTCGACCACACCGCAGTGGTCGTCGCCGACAGCGCGCGCGCGTCGCTGACCCGCACCGCGGGCCTGATGTCCGGGCAGAAACGCATCACGGTGCCGTCGGTGGCGGCGAAGATCGTCTGCCAGCTGGCGGGCCTGGGCCACGGCTTTCTGCCCCGCGCATGCGTCGAGGCGGAACTGCGGCGCGGCACGCTCGTGGAACGGCCGACCGAGGAGCAGCGCGTGGGCGAAACCTTCTGGCTGGCGTGGAAACCGGCGCAGCCCGGCGAGGCGCTGAAATGGTGGCGTACCCGTCTGGCGCGCCCCCTGGTGCCGGCGCTGCTTGACGGGGCGGACTGGCGCGCGTGATACGCCGGCCGTACCGCGATACGTCGCCGTGACCGTATCAGACCGGGAGGCGAACCGTTCCCGCATCGCCGCCGGCAGCGCCGAACGCCGACTGCCGCAACGGCGGATCGGTGACGATCGCGCGCAGCTCGGGCACCGGCAGCGCCAGCTTCGTCAGGTCGGGGCGCGGCCGTCCGAGCAGCGGATCGTCGCGAAAAGCCGTCTCGAATGCCTGCGCGATGTCGAGCAGGCGCGCATCGCCGCGAAACGGGCCGACCATCTGCAATCCGAACGGCATGCCTGCGTGGTCCCGTCCGCAAGGCAGCGACAGCGCCGGGTTCGTCATCAACGTCACAATGTAGGTCAGACTCAGCCAGCGATAATAGTTCGCGAGCGGGCGGCCGTTGATTTCGTTGAGGTACGGGGTCTGCCAGGGAAACGGCGAGATCGGCGAACAGGGCGAAATGATCAGATCGTATTCGTCGAACTGCTGCTGGAACAGCCGGAACAGGCGCGTCTGCTCGGCATGCGCCCAGACCGCGTCCGCGAGCGTCATCGCCTGCCCCATCTCATAATTGGCCCGGGTGTTCGGCCCCAGCGAATTCGGATCGCGCTGGTAGGCTTCATGGAAACCGGCGACGAAGTTCTGCGCCCGGATCACGTCGAAGCAGCGGTCCACCTCCCCCATCTCGAACCCCGTCGGCTCGCAGACCTGGACGACACGCGAGAGGGCGGCGATTTTCTCGCGGAACGTGGCGCGCAACGCGTCGTCCACGTCACAGACGCCGAAATCCTCGGTGAACCCGATGCGCAGGCGGCTCAGGTCGATTTCGCCGGCAAGCAGAAAGGCCGCGGGATCGACGCGCTGCCCGAGCGGATCGCCGCGATCCAGACCGACGCTGGCGGCGAACTGCAGGCGCGTGTCGGCGACATCGCGACCCATCGGCCCGACGACCGAGATCGGCGTCCAGCCCAGCGGCCTGCGCTCGCTGGGCACCAGCCCGGGAGAGGGACGGAACCCGACCACGCCGCACAACGCGGCGGGAATGCGCAGCGAGCCGCCCGTGTCCGAGCCGGTGCACAAGGGCAGCATGTCGGTCGCGAGCGCCGCCGCCGAACCGCCCGACGACCCGCCGGCGTTGCGCATCGGGTCGAAGGGATTGCCGGTCGCGCCCCAGACGACATTGCGCGTGTTCGCGCCCGAGCCCATTTCCGGGACATTGGTCTTCGCGGTGACGATCGCGCCCGCGGCGCGCAGGCGCGCCACCAGCACGTTGTCGGCGGCCGGCACGTTCGCGCGAAACAGCGGCGAACCATACGTGGTCAACAGGCCTTCGGTGGCTTCCAGATCCTTGACGCCCAGCGGCAGCCCGTGCAGCAGGCCGAGCGTGTCGCCACGCATCACCGCCTGTTCCGCGATCCGGGCGCTCGCCCGCGCGCGCACGAAATCCGTCGCCGCGATCGCGTTGACCGCCGGATTGATCGCTTCGATCTGCGCGATGCAGTCGTCGAGCAACGCCACCGGCGAAATCTGCTTGCTGACGATCAGACGCCGCGCGGCAACCGCGGAAAGGGAATGCAATGATGTATTCATGCGTGTCCGTCAGGGAACCCGTGTGGCGGACAGTCGTGCAGACCGACACGCCCGGCTGGTAAACCGCGTACGGCGCGCCGCGTTTCCGTACCGAGTGTCTGGAAAGGGCGCTGCGGCCCCGTTGCGCGATTCACTTTAGAGCAGGGAGGCGAATTTGACAAGCCGGCGCGGCGGCGTGGGAACGCCGCCCGGCTCCCCCCTGCTGCCCTGGCGTGGCGCGCAGGTTCAACGACGCGGCGGTGATGGCGAACACGGTCCGGAAGGCCGGCAGAATGGCTTTTTGGTGCATGATGGATTCTCCAAGTCGAGAAAGAAGAGAACCAGCGCAGTCTGCCGTCGCGCGATGACACGATGATGACGCCCGCGGGAGCGGTGCCGGGGTGTTTACGTGCGTTGGTAACGATGTGTAAACAAGCCGTAATGCAGGCGCCGGTCCGCATCCTTATATTTCCATTAACGCTGTCCGAACCGTCACGGGACCCAATGTCATGAATCTTCATTTGAAGCACGCGTTTTCCGTCAGGGGCCTCGCTTCCGGCATGTTGGCCGCGGCCGTGCTCGCGAGCCTGGCAGGCTGCGCCGTCGCACCGCCCACCGGCCCAAGCGTCGTCGCATTGCCCAACCGGGGCGAGTCGCTGAGCACCTTCCAGCAAAGCGACTACAGCTGCCGGAATTACGCGTACAACAGCATCAACACCTCGGGCGCCTCGCAGGCCGCCACCAACAACGGCATATCGAGCGCGGCGGTGGGCACGCTGGGTGGCGCGGCGGCAGGGGCCCTGCTCGGCGCGGCAGGCGGCAACCCTGGCGCCGGCGCCGCGATCGGCGCGGGTGCCGGGCTGCTGCTCGGCGGCGCGGCCGGTGCCGGCGGCGCGCAGAACTCGTCGGCTGGCCTGCAGGCGCAGTACGACGCGGCCTACGCGCAGTGCATGGCATCGAAGGGCAACACCATCCAGCAGCAGGCGCCCGCGTATGTCGCGCCGGCCCCGGTCTACTATGCACCGCCCCCGCCCGTTTATTACGGGCCGCCGCATCCGTACTGGTGGTAGGCAGGTTTCGCTCCGGCAGGCAGCAGGCCGGGGCATCCCGGGCAGGGTGAGACTTGTCGGCAAGGCGTCGCGACGGCGCAGCCGCCTTCATTACTGCCTACGGGAGTACCGCCAATCCGGTTTTTTTCGCCCTTTCCCTTCCGTCGCCCTGCACGTAGCGCCCCTCCCCTTCGCTTTTCGCAAAGTCCCGCCACCCATCGCCATGCGCATGGCACCGGTCCCGCATTCCATCGGCGCATCGGACCTCGCTCGTCCGTCTATCCGATCACTGGCCGACGCATCGATTCCCACACGCGAAAAAGTGGCTTCTGTGCGCCAGCGCACGAACGTGTCGCGTTTTTGATAATTTTTCCGAATAACGCAATTAATTCTCATTTACCGATATGATTTCATCCTGAAACATTTGGCCAGCCGGGCTTTCGGGGGAATGCCTTGCTATCCGAGGGCAGTGCCCCCGGTCCGTCGCTGGCGCGATCGATTCTTGCTCCCGACCTACGCCATCCATGCCATCCACGAACCGCCTTCGTCACCTGCGCGCGCCCCAGCGACGCCTGTCAAAAATCGCCAGCGCAGTGGCACAGGGCCTGCCGCTTTTTGCCCTCCCGCTTGCCGCCCTGCCGCTCGCCAGCCTTGCATCGAATGCCTATGCCGAGGATACGCCGGCCACGGCGAGTGCGGCGATCAGCCAGGACGGGAGGTTGCCCGGCGTCAGCGTGAAGGCGAACCGGGACGTGCTGCCCGGCGACCCGGCTCCCGCGCTGCCCGGTGGACAGGTCGCCAGCGGCGCGCAGATCGGCGTGCTGGGCCAGCAAAAACTGATCGACGTACCGTTTTCGGTGACCAGCTACACCGCACAAACCATCGCGGATCAGCAGGCCCATACGGTGGCCGACGTGGTGGCGAACGACCCCGCGGTGCGTAGCGCCTATGGGTATGGCACATTCGCCGAAAACTACATCATTCGGGGTTTCGAGGTGTACAGCGACGACATCTCGCTGAACGGCCTGTACGGCATCACGCCGCGACAGCTGGTCGCCACCGAGACGCTGGAGCGCGTGGACATCTTCAAGGGGGCGAACACCTTCGTCAATGGCGCGGCGCCCGGCGGTTCGGGCATCGGCGGCAACATCAATCTGGAAACGAAACGCGCGGACGACACGCCGCTGACACGCGTCACCGTCGAAGGCAGCGCGTCCGGTCAGCTTGGCACGCATATCGACATCGGCCGCCGCTTCGGCGACAACGATCAGTTCGGCATTCGCGTGAACCAGACGGTGGAAAGCGGGGAAACGAGCGTCGACGGCGAACACCGCCGCACCGAGCAGACCTCGGTCGCGCTGGACTATCGCGGCAGCCAATGGCGCGTGAGCGGCGATTTCATCTACCAGAAACAACACGTCTCCGACGGCCGGCCGGTGGTGTACGTCACCGGCGACAGCGTGCCCTCGGTGCCGTCGGCGACCACCAATTACGCGCAGACCTGGACGTACTACGACCTCCAGGACACCGTCGGCATGTTGCGCGCGGAGTACGATCTGACGCCGAACTGGACCGTGTACGCGACGGGCGGCCTGCGCCATACCGACGAACACAGCGATACGGGAGCGCTCACCTACGGCACGGATGGCGCCACGACGGGCTACCGTTTCGGCGTGCCGCTCAAGGAAGACGCCGCGTCGGCCGAAGTCGGCGTGCGCGGCAAGTTCATGACGGGACCGGTCAGCAACGCCGTCAATGTCGGCGTGCTCGTCAACCGGATCGTCACCGACGCGGCGTACGATGGCAGTGCCACTTACGCGACCAGTCTCTACAATACGACGCAAGTGGCACGTCCGGGCGACGCTTACAGTGCGGGGAATTTCGCCTCGCCGGGCACGACCGCACGCACGCTCCTGCGCAGCGTGTCGGTCGCGGACACGTTCGGCTTCTTCCAGGACCGCCTCCTCCTCACCGCCGGCATGCGCCATCAGAGCATCGTCGCCAATGGCTATGCGTATGGTACGGGCGAGCAGGACTCGGCCTACAACGAATCGGCCACCACGCCGATCTTCGGTGCCGTCTAGAATCTGTCGGTGTACGCGAATCGCGCCGAAAGTCTCACCGAGGGTGGCACTGCGCCGAGCACGGCGGCCAACGCGGGGGCGATCCTCGCGCCGTACCGCGCGAAGCAGTACGAGGCCGGGGTGAAGTACGACGCCACGCACTACGGCGCCGCGCTGGCCGTCTATCAGATCAAGCAGCCGGTCGCCTATACCAACAGTCAGACGCTGGAATACGCCACGGACGGCATACAGCGCCACCGCGGCGTGGAGCTGTCGGGTTATGGCGAACCATTGAAAGGGGTGCGCTTGCTGGGTGGCGTGTCCTACATCGATGCGAAGCTGCTCGACACCAGCGGCGGCACGACCGACGGCAACCGGCCGATCGGCGTGCCCGCCTGGACGGCCAATGTCGGCGTCGAATACGACATTCCGCAACTCACGGGCGTCACGCTCACGGCACGCGCGATCTACACCGGCAAGCAGTACCTGGACGAGGCGAACACGCTGCCCGTTGCCGCGTGGACGCGTTTCGACGTAGGCGCGCGCTACAAGATGCAGGTCTACAAGCACGATACCGTTTTCCGTCTGATGGTCACCAACGTCGCGAATCGCGCGTACTGGTCCTCGGCGCTGGGCGGCTACCTCACGCAGGCGTCGCCGCGCACCGCCTGGCTCTCCGTGACGACCGACTTCTAAACGCAGCTTCCGGACGCGGTGCCGTGCGCGGCGCCGCGCACGGCACAGGTCGCCACCGCCTTGTGTGATACTGGCTTTGAACGTGTGTGCAGGAGCGCGCTGCAAAGGAGACCTCATCCATGACGACGACCCAGGACTACCTTACCGGCGCACTGGCGCCCGCCGACGTGCTGGCCCTTCCCGGGCCGACCCTGCTCGAATTCGGCACGGCATGGTGCGGCCACTGTCGCGCGGCCCAAACGCCGCTCGCCGCCGCGCTGGCACCGTACGACGGCCTGCGTCACCTGAAGGTGGAGGATGGCCCGGGCCGGCCGCTGGGCCGTGCCTACCGCGTGAAACTCTGGCCGACGCTCGTTTTCCTGCGCGACGGCCAGGAGGTCGCGCGTCTGGTCAGGCCCGGCGATGCGGACGCGATCCGCCAGGCGCTCGCGCAGATCACGCACGACGCCGGCTAGCCGCCCGCGGCGCAAGCGGGACGCGCGCCGGGCGCCCGCGGGCGTCGCGGGCGTCGCAATCGCAGCGACACTTTCCGCCACAAACCTTTTTGCTCGCGCGCCGGAAAGCGGTACGCTATGCGCCTGATCATGCCGCCGGGCAGCAACATGAAAGATCACGCGTCGCCGCAATCCCCAGGAACGTCGTCACAACTCGCGCCGCCGCCCACGCGCATGCAGCTGTTCACCGGCTTCCTGATGCTCGGCCTGATCTCCTTCGGCGGCGCGCTGCCGCATGCGCGGCGCGTCCTGGTCGAGGAACGGCGCTGGCTGACCCCGGACGAATTCGTCGAACTGCTCGGCCTGTGCCAGTTTCTCCCGGGCGGCAACATCATCAATCTGTCGGTCGCGCTGGGCATGCGTTTTCGCGGCATCGGCGGCGCGCTGGCGGCCCTGCTCGGGCTGATCGCCTGCCCCTCGCTGATCGTCGTGCTGCTCGGCGTCTTCTACGAGCGCACGCAGGACAACCCTTACGTGCGGCACCTGTTCACCGGGCTGGCCGCCGCCGCCGCGGGCCTGCTGGTCGCCATGGCCATCAAGATCGTGCTGCCGCTGCGCAGAAAGCCCGCCGCCATCGCCATCGTCCTGCTCGGCTTCGTCGCGATCGCACTGCTGCGCTGGCCGCTGCTGCCGACGATGCTCGTGCTCACGCCGATCAGCATGTTCCTCGCATGGAGGTCCGCCCGATGATGGACACCCTGCGCGCACTCGCGCTCATCTTTTCGCAATTGTCGCTGCTCGCCTTTGGCGGCGGCAATACGGTGCTGCCGGAAATGCAGCGCCAGGTCGTGGAAGTGCACCACTGGATGACCGCCCGGGAATTCAGCGCGCTGTTCGCGCTCGCCCAGGCGGCGCCCGGGCCGAACATGATGATCGTCACGCTGATCGGCTGGCACGTGGCCGGCCTCGCCGGCCTGCTGGTCACCTCGGTCGCGAAGTTCGGGCCGTCCTCGGTGGTGACGATCGTGGCGCTGCATGCCTGGGACCGTGCGAAGGACCATCCATGGCGCGGTCTCACGCAGCGCGGTCTGCTGCCGGTCACCGCCGGGCTGGTGGCCGCCAGCGCGCTGCTGATCGCCGAGGCGTCGGACCATACATGGATGCCCTGGCTGATCACCGCCGCCTGCGCGCTCTGCGCGAGCCGCACGCGCCTGCACCCCCTGTGGCTGCTGGCCGCCGGCAGCCTGATCGGCCTGAGCGGCATCGGCCAGTAACGGCACGGCCGGTACAGGCACGCCCGTGGGGGCACGTCGGCGTGCCATCACGACCGCCGCCGCGCCGCCCACGCCCCATCCTCGACGGCGGCGCACCCCATTCGAGGGCAGACCTGACTCGCCCGTGCCAACCAGGCACCGAAAAAGTGCGCGCGACCCTGCCCGCGGCACGCTTTGCCTGGCATGTGCCTTGCACTGAAAAAATGGGTGTCGCGCTCGTCGCCAGTACGCAGATTCGCGCCACGTCCTCCACCCCGGCCGCTCACCCTGGATCCCGATGCCCGCTTCCGCCCCAGTCCTGCAAGTCAGCGGGTTCTCGCTACGTTTCTCGAAGTCCGATGTCGGCCCCGCGCTGGTCGACGATGTCTCGTTTTCGGTACGGCGCGGCGAGACGCTCTGCATCGTCGGCGAATCGGGTTGCGGCAAAAGCGTCACATCGCTGGCGCTCATGGGGCTGCTGCCGCGGCCCGCGGCGCGCATCACCGGCGGTCGGGCGATGTTCGACGGCGTCGATCTCTTCGCCCTCCGCCAGCGCGAACTCGCCGACCTGCGCGGCAATCGCCTGGCGATGATCTTCCAGGAACCGATGACCTCGCTCAATCCGGCCTATACGGTGGGGGCGCAGATCGCGGAGTGCGTGTGGCGGCACCGCCGCGCAGGTCAGCGCATAAGCCGGCGCGACGCGCGCGGCGAGGCATTGACGATGCTGCGGCGCGTCGGCATCCCGGCGGCCGACACGCGGCTCGACGCCTATCCGCATCAGTTGTCGGGCGGCATGCGTCAGCGCGTGATGATCGCAATGGCGCTGGCCAACGCGCCGGAACTGTTGATCGCCGACGAGCCGACGACGGCGCTCGACGTGACCATCCAGGCCCAGGTGCTCGGGCTGATCCGCGACATCCAGCGCGACACCGGCACCGCGATGATCCTCATCACGCACGACCTCGGCGTGGTGGCGGAAGTGGCCGACCACGTCGCCGTGATGTATGCCGGACATATCGTCGAATCCGGCCCGGTCGCGACGCTCTTCGACGATCCGCAGCATCCCTACACGATCGGCCTGATGGGCGCGATTCCGTCGCTGGGCAAACGTCGGGGGCCATTGGCGAGCATCCGCGGCGCCGTGCCCGCCCCCGAGCAGATGCCGCGCGGCTGTCGCTTCGCGCCGCGCTGCCCATTCGCCGATGCGCGCTGCATCGTGGAGATTCCGCCGCGCCGCGCGTTCGGCCTCGGCCACGACGCCGCCTGCTGGCGGGCGCCGATCGAACAGCTCGCGCACGCCGCCGCATGATGCGCGACCCTCTGGAAATGCTCGACCCGGACGCCCCCGAGCGGACCGCGCCGATTCTCGAAGCGCGCGAGCTGAGCAAGCACTTCGGCGGCGAACGGCGGCTGCTGGCAGCGCCGACGGCGCGGGTCCATGCGGTCAATGGCGTCTCGCTCGCCGTGCAGGCCGGCGAGACCTTCGCCATCGTCGGCGAGTCCGGCTGCGGCAAATCCACGCTGGGCCGTCTGCTGCTGCGCCTGATCGAATCGAGCGAAGGCCGCGTGCTGTATCGCGGCCGCGACATCACGCATCTGCGCGACGAACCACTGCGCGCGCTGCGCCGCGAGATGCAGCTGATCTTCCAGGACCCGTTCTCGTCGCTGAACCCCAGCATGCGCGTCGGACGCCTGCTCGCCGAGCCGATGCTGCTGCACCGGCTCGCCAGCAAGCGCAGCGCCGCGGCGAAAGTCGCGGAACTGCTGGAAACCGTCGGCCTGCAGGCCGCGCACGCGAACCGCTATCCCCACGAATTCTCCGGCGGCCAGCGCCAGCGCATCGGCATCGCCCGCGCGCTGGCGGGCGAACCGCGGCTGGTTATCGGCGACGAGCCGGTCTCGGCGCTGGACGTCTCGGTGCAGGCGCAGGTGATCAATCTGCTCGAAACGCTGAAACAGCGCCTCGGCCTGACGCTGGTCATCATCGCGCACGATCTCGCGGTGATCCGTCACATGAGCGACCGGGTCGCCGTCATGTATCTCGGGCAGATCGTCGAACTCGCGCCGGTGGAGGCGTTGTACGACATGCCGCTGCACCCGTACACGCAGGCCCTGCTGAAGGCGATTCCGGCCAGCACGCCGCATCTGCGCCATGCCCGGGCGCTGCCGCTGGGCGACTTGCCCGACCCCACGTCCCCGCCCTCCGGATGCCACTTTCACCCGCGCTGTCCGCATGCCCGCCCGATGTGCGCGACCGAAATGCCGCTGCGCCAGACGCTGCCGGGCGGGCGTCAGGTGGCCTGTCACTTCTGGATGGAGATTCAGAACGCGGGCGGTAGCGCGCCGGCCGCCACTGCCGACAACGCGCGGCTCAATGCGCGGTTGGCGCTCTTTCGCGCCCGTCAGGGGAGCGCCACGGATGCGTGATGCGCGCGACGGCCGCCAGCGGCGTTCAAGGGTCGCCTTCCTGTTTGGCGCGGCCTGTGTCCGTGCTCCGCTTTCCTGTGCCCCACTTCTCCGCGCCCCGCTTTGCCGCGCGCCTTTTTCGTCTTTCGGCTTTGCTCCAGGAGTTGCCATGCGCAAGACCCCGTCCGGATTCCCCATGCAGCGTGCGGCGAGCGCTCGTCGCCCCTTCACGGCCGCCGTGCTGAGCGCGGCGCTGCTGTGCGCGGGCAGCGGCACCGCCTTCGGCCAATCGCTGCGTGTCGGCATGCTGGAGGAGGTCGATTCGCTCGATCCGCATCGCGCCAACACCTACGTGTCGCGGCTGGTGTTCGCCTCGCTGTGCGATTCGCTGGTCGATATCTCCGCCGACCTGAAGATCACCCCGAAGCTCGCGCTGTCGTGGGCCACCAGCGCCGACGGCAAGACGCTGACGTTCAAGCTGCGCCCCGGCGTCAAATTCCAGGACGGCGAGCCCTTCGACGCCGCCGCGGTCAAGGCGAACATCGAGCGCGCGATGACGCTGCCCGAGAGCAGCCGCAAGAGCGAACTCGCGTCGGTGCAGCGCGTGGACGTCATCGATCCGCTGACCGTCGCCTTCATCCTGAAAAATCCCGATGCCGCGCTGCTCGCGACACTGACCGACCGCGCCGGCATGATGCTCGCGCCGAAGACCCTCGCCGACACCGGCGGCGTCGCGCGGCATCCGGTCTGCGCCGGCCCCTACCAGTTCGTCGAGCGCGTGCAGAACGATCGCATCGTCCTGTCGAAATTCGCCGGTTATTGGGACAGCGCGCATTACCCGTTGCAGAAGCTGGTTTTCACGCCGATCCCGGACAGCACCGTGCGGCTTGCGAACCTGCGCTCGAACAATCTCGACATGATCGAACGGCTCTCGCCGAACGACGTCGCTTCGGTACGCAAGGATCCGGCATTGCAGCTGGTGGTGGCGAGTGGGCTGGGGTATCGCGGGCTGACGCTCAACGTCGGCAATGGCGCGCGCGCCAACGGGCCGCTCAAAGACGTGCGGGTACGTCAGGCGCTGGCCTTGTCGATCGACCGCGACGTCCTGAACCAGGTGGCCGGGGCCGGTACCTATCCGCCGGCCAACCAGGGCGTCCCGTCCAGCAGCCCCTATCACGACAGGTCGATCGTGACGCCGAAGCGCGATCCCGAAAAAGCCAAGGCCCTGCTCAAGGCCGCCGGGCACGAGCGCGTCGGCCTCGACATGCTGATCGGCAACGACACCAGTTCGGGCCAGATCGGCGAAATGATCCAGGCGATGGCCGCCGAGGCGAACATCGACATCAAGCTGCGCCCGGTCGACAACCCCACGCTGCTGGCCGAAGGCAAGGCGGGACGCTTCGACGTCATGCTGCTCGCCTGGTCGGGGCGTTCCGACCCGGACGGCAATCTGCTGAACATGGCGGCCTGCGGCGGCCCGCTGAACTACGGCCAATACTGCGACAAGGAAGTGGACGCGATGCTGCGCGACGCGCGTCAGAAGAGCGACCCGGCCGCGCGCAAGGCGACCTACGACAAAGCGCAGGAAGCCATGGCGAAGAACGTCGAACCGGTCATCTATCTCTTCTATCAGCAGTACCCCTTCGTGCTGTCGCGCAAGGTTCACGGCTTCGCGCCGTTTCCCGACGGTTTGATCCGTCTGCGCGACGTCAGCCTCAAATAGGACCGGGACCCCCGTTATGCTGAAGGTCATCGCCAGCCGTTTCCTGGTCGCCATACCCACGCTGCTGCTGGTATCGATGCTGGTGTTCGGGCTGCAGAAGATGCTGCCGGGCGACCCGGCGAGCCTGCTCGCGGGAGACGACCAGGACCCTGCCGTGATCGCGCAGTTGCGCGACAAATACCACCTCGACGATCCGGTCCCCGAACAGTACGTGCTGTGGATGAACGGGGTGCTGCACGGCGACCTGGGCGAATCCCTGCGCACCAGCGTGCCGGTGCGCACGCTGATCGCGCAGAAGCTGCCGGTGACGCTGCAACTTGCCGCGATGGCGCTTCTGCTGGCGATGCTGATCGGCATTCCGGCAGGTATCCTGGCCGCCGCCAAAAAAGGCACGTCGCTCGACCATGGCGCGAATCTGTTCGCCCTGTCCGGCATGTCGGTGCCGCATTTCTGGCTGGGCATCCTGATGATCCTGCTGGTTTCGGTACGCTGGCATCTGCTGCCTGCGTCGGGCTATGTCTCCCCGGCGGAGGATTTCTGGCTCAGCCTGAAAACGATGCTGATGCCCTCGCTGGTGCTCGGCACGACGCTGGGCGCGCAACTGATGCGGCACACGCGCTCGGCGATGCTCGGCGTGCTGCGCCAGGACTATATCCGCACCGCGCGCGCCAAGGGCCTGCTCGGCCCGCGCGTGGTCGTCCACCATGGCTTTCGCAATGCGCTGGGGCCGGTGATCACGCTGCTGGCGCTGCTGTTCGGCGAGTTGCTGGGCGGCGCGGTGCTGACCGAACAGATCTTCACGATTCCCGGTTTCGGCAAGCTGGTCGTCGACGCCGTCTTCAGCCGCGACTACGCGGTGGTGCAGGGCGTCGTACTGTGCACCGCCTGCGCCTTCATCCTGGTCAACCTGCTCGCCGATGTGCTGCAGGTGGCGCTCAACCCCCGCCTGCGAGCCCGCTGATGTCGTCCACGCCCATTGCCGCCGCACGAGGCCGCCGCGCATGGCACAAATTCCTGGCGAACCGCGCCGGTGTGGCAGGCGCGGTCATCATCGCGCTGTTCGTGCTCATGGCGGTCTTCGCGCCGTGGCTGGCCCCGCTGGATCCGCTGAAGTCGAGCTTCATGACGGTGCGGCAGGCACCATCGGCGCTGCACTGGCTGGGTACCGATGAACTGGGACGCGACATCCTGTCCCGGCTGCTCTTCGGCGCGCGCGCGTCGCTGATGGCCGGGCTGATCTCGGTCGCCATCGCGATGCTCGCCGGCGTGCCGCTGGGCCTGCTCGCCGGGTATCACGGCCGCCTGATCGACGGCGTGATCAGCCGCTGTACCGACGCGATGCTGGCGGTGCCGTTCCTGATCCTGGCGATCGCGCTGGCCTCCTTTCTGGGCCCGAGCCTGACGAACGCGATGATTGCGATCGGCCTGTCCGCGATGCCGCTGTTCGTGCGCATCACGCGCGCGCAGGCGATCGCGATCAAGTCCGAGGACTATATCGAAAGCGCGCGCGCGATCGGCCTGACCGATGGCGCGATCCTCTGGCGCTACGTGCTGCCCAATGCGCTGCCGCCGGTCATCGTGCAGGCCAGTCTGACGATCGCGATGGCGATCATCGCGGAATCCAGCCTCTCCTTCCTCGGTCTCGGCCAATTGCCGCCCGCGCCGTCGTGGGGTTCGATGCTCAATTCCGCGAAGAATTTCATGGATCAGGCGCCGTGGATGTCGGTCGCGCCCGGCTGCGCGATCTTCGCCGCGGTGCTCGGCTTCAATCTGTTCGGCGACGGGCTGCGCGACGCGCTCGATCCGAAAACGCAGTGAGGGCACCGGGCGGGAGGCAGGCAGGTCACGCGGGAATGACCAACGTGGGCTGGCAGGGCCAAAGTTTCGGATCCGCGGTCAGGCGCGGCGCGCCCTCGCACAGCGCCTGCGCCACCACGATCCAGGCCGCACGGCACCGAATCGTTTCGGCCTGACGAACGGCACGAGCCGCCCGACACGGCATCGCAAACGATCCGAAAAATCAGAGCGGCATGGTGTGGAAATTGCTTGAAATCCATCCTGAAAGGCGCCTGCATCGATCCCCTTTTTCTCGCGACGGAAAAACGGCCGGGCGCAACGATTTCCCGGCTCGCCCCTTGCCGGAAATCGCAAAAAATATCCTTGAAAATCCGCCGCGAGAACCTTACCCCTGGAGTTTCCATGTCTTCTACGCTATCCATCCGGCCTTTGCCCTTTGATCCCGCGTTCGAGCAGATCCCCGACGACGAAGCCGAGACCACCCGCGAGCTGGTGGAAACGATGCATTCGATTATAGAAAAGACCTACGAGGATTCCGGACATGCGATCCGCAGCGTGCATGCCAAGAGCCATGCGTTGATCGAGGGCGAGATCGAGATCCTCGCGGACCTGCCGCCGGAACTGGCGCAAGGCGCGTTCGCGAAGCCGGGCGTATTGCCGGTCGTCATGCGCTTCTCGACGAACCCGGGCGACATCCTCGACGACAAGGTTTCCACGCCGCGCGGCCTCGCGCTGAAGATCATCGGCGTGGAAGGCGCGCGCCTGCCGGGCGCCGAGGATCAGGTCACGCAGGATTTCGTGATGCAGAACGCGGTAGCGTTCACCGCGCCGACGCCGAAAGCCTTTCTGGCGAACCTCAAGCTGCTGGCCAAGACCACCGACAAGATGCCCGGCATGAAGAAGGCGCTGTCGGCCGTCCTGCGCGGTACGGAATCGGTCATCGAGGCATTGGGCGGCGAGAGCGGCAAGATCAAGAGCCTGGGCGGCCATCCGCTGACGAACCTGCTGGGCGAAACGTACAACACGGTCGTGCCCTTCCTGTACGGTCCCTACTACGCGAAGTTGAGCGTCGTGCCGGTGTCGCCGTCGCTGACCGCGCTGACCGACGCGCCGGTGGATCTCGACGACAAGCCGGACGGCCTGCGCGAAGCGACGAACGCCTACTTCGCCACCCACGGCGGCGAATGGGACATCCGCATCCAGCTTGCCACCGACAGCGAGAAAATGCCGATCGAGGACGCGTCCAAGAAATGGCCGGAAGACGAGAGCCCGTATGTCACCGTGGCACGCGTCAGGGTGACGGCGCAGCCGGCATGGACCAAGGCGCGCGCGGTCGCCGTCGACGACGGCCTGGCGTTCAGCCCGTGGCATGGCCTGGCCGCGCATCGCCCGTTGGGCGGCGTGATGCGTTCGCGCAAGCCGGCCTACGAAATGTCCTCGGGCTTCCGCGCCCAGCACAGCGGCTGCCCGATGCACGAGCCGCGGTCGCAGGAAAAACTGCCCGTGTAGGAATGCGCGCTCCCGGCCCGGAATGGACGGATGCGTTCAAGCCGAGAGGTCGCGCTCCATGAACACGCTCAGCGGGTCCGGAAGATAGTCGGCGAACGGCGCGCGGACGGTGAAGCCGGCCCTGGCGTACAGGGTCAGCGCCGCATGGCTGTCCACCCCTGTTTCCAGCCGCAGCCAGCGCACGCCCCGCGCGCGCGCCGCCGTCATCAGCGACGTCAGCATCGCGCGGGAAACGCCCCGGCAGCGAGCGGGAGGCTCGACCCACATGCGCTTGAGCTCCGCCCAGTCGCCCCGAATCACCACCGCGCCCGTCGCCAGCGCGGTCCCTTGCGGATCTCGCGCGACCTGGAACAGGACATCGGGCGACTGCAGGTCCGCCGCGCTGACGTGATGATTGCTCTCCGCCGGATAGAGTCTGGCGGACTCCTCCTCGCCGTGCCGCAGCAATGTCAGCACGTCCGCCTGCGTCGGATCTTCGAACGCTATCCTCATGAAAGTCCCCCATGCAAGTTTTTAAGGAATAGGTGCCATGCAACTGATGTATTCCGCGACGTCCCCCTACGTGCGCAAGGTCATGATCGTCGCCCAGGAGCTTGGCCTGCTGCCGCGCATCGAACGGCTCCCCTGCGCGGCAAGTCCGGTACAGCTGGACACCGCGCTGGCAGCGGTGAATCCGCTCGCCAAGGTGCCGGCATTGGTCCTCGACGACGGCACCGTGTTGTTCGACTCCCCCGTGATCTGCGAATATCTGGCCTCGCTGCAGACCGGCCAGGCGATCTTCCCGGAAAACGGCCCGGCGCGCTGGCGTGCGCTGCGCGACCAGGCGCTTGGCGATGGCATTCTCGACGCGGCGCTGCTGGTACGCTACGAATCGATGGTCCGCCCCGAGATGTATCGCTGGGACGAGTGGCGCACCGGACAGATGGCAAAGATAACCCGCACGCTCGACCTGCTCGAAACCGAGGCAGCGGGCTATGACGAGCGCGCCGATATCGGCACGATCGCTCTGGCCTGCGCGCTTTCCTATCTCGATTTCCGTTACGCGGATCTCGGCTGGCGCGATGGCCGCACGCAACTCGCCGGGTGGTTCGCGACCTTCTGGCAGCGGGAACCGGTACAGGCGGTCATGAAGATTCAGGCATCCGCCTGAGCCCTCGCCCGCGGTGAGCGACGGCCACGCTGCAACGCGTACGCGTTACGGAATCAGCCGTTCCGCCCGCAGCCGGGTGAACAACTCGAGAAACGACGCGCGGCTGTCATGAAACCCGAGGAAGCCGCGTTCGCGGCTTTTCGTCATGTCGTTGACGCATTCGATCTCGCGACCGAGATCGGCATCGGTGTGCCACCACGACGCGAGCTTGTCGACATCGGCTTCCACCAGGCCGTGGTCCGCGGCGATCTCCCGCCACTGCGCCGGTGCCACGTCCTTGAGGCGTGCCTCGAGCGGCATCGGCGTGCCGGGGTGAGGCGCCGGTTCCAGATCGAAGAACGCGGCGATCTCGCCCCACATCCAGCGCCACCGAAACACGTCGCCATTGACGGTATTGAACGCCTCGTTGCGTGCCGCCGGCGACAGCGCCGCCCATTCGAGTTGACGCCCCAGCAGACCGGCATCGGTCAGGTCCGTCAGCGCATCCCATTGCGTGCGCGAACCCGGGAACACGAAGGGCTGCCCGGTCGCCTTGCAGATCGAGGCGTAGACGGCCAGCGTCACGCCCATGTTCATCGCGTTGGTTCCCTTCGCCTTGCCGATCATCGTATGCGAGCGGTGCACGCTCCATGTGAAATCGTGCTGCCGGGCGGCCGCGAACAGAATGTCTTCGAGCGTGTAGTAGAAATTCTCGCCCGGCTGCCGCGGTTCGCTCTCGCGAAACGGCGTTTCGGCCCTGCCGCTGCCGTAGTTCTCGAACGAGCCGAGATAGTGTTTGGTGCCCGTCACCAGCGCGACGTGCTGCAATGGCGCATCGGTGAGTGCATCGCACAGATTGCGCATCATCGCGCCATTCGCTTCGACGTTTTCCTTCTCGGTCGCGCGGCGCGTCCAGGTGCAGAAGAACACGTGCGTGATCGGCAGCCCGTGCAGCGCCTTTTGCATCGATGCCGCATCGAGCAGATCGCCGGCCACCGGAATCACGCCTTCCTGCGCAACCGGCTGGCGCGCCAGACCATATACGGTCCAGCCGCTGGCGACCAGCACGTTCGCGAGATTGTGACCGGAGATGCCGGTGACGCCGGCGATGAGTGCGATACCTTTTTGCATGGGGAATCCTGGTGAAGGGGCCCTTCCCCGGCACGGCGGCAGACAGCGTGGCACGCCTGACGGCGGCAGGCCCGATAACGAAAACAGTGCACAAAGTGTAACGCGCCTGGCAATACGGTGCATGCGCACCACAGGCCACATCTCCCGTCTCGGCCCGCGCTCACCGCCTGCTCGCCCCCTCTCGTCCGGATCGGCGGAGCCCACGTGCTACCGGACAGCAGCGTGGTGTCCTATGCGGCCACGCCGGGTTACGAGACGTATCGGGGCATGGGGTGGTTCGGCGTGGTGGTGCAGACGCCGGCCGCGTAGCACGGCTGCCGCAGGCACGGGCACGCCGACCGCACGCATTTTCACGTGGACATGGGGTTTCATCGGGTTCGCCGCGGAGGTGCCCGGTAGGGTTCTCCGGCTGACGGGCCCGTCGGACTGGCTTCCCGATATGACGAGAACCAGCCGGGCACGCCGGTTACTGATGCCTGAGTCCGTGCCGCCCCACAGGTACGCAACAACGCCTGTGGCCCACGCATATTCCATCGAGCCCCGAACACAATGCGTGCTCTCACCTTCGGCGCCAAGGTCGATCTGATCTCCGATGGCCTCGCGCTCAACGCGCTGAATGGATCCGGCAAACTGAATCGCCTGCTCGACAAGGTCACGAAATCCCGCGTCAATCGGGAAGTGATCGCACAGCGGGTATGGCATACCGCCCTCGACCTGCTGCAGGACGTGCCGATCGCCGCAAAGAGTCTGGGCGAGCGCAGCGCGGCGCTGGTGCCGTTGCTGACGACGGCATTGATCAAGGGCAACCAGGAAGAAATGCACCAGGCCATCACCGAGCTGATTCGCATCGGCATGGACGGGGCACTCGGGGTGGATGCACACGGGGAAGCCCCGTCCGGTGTCAAACACGCGTTGGCGCATGTCCTGGGAGACGCAGCGGCGGCAATCAGTACCAAATTGGCGGACAGCTATCTCGGCGCGCATGCCGGTGAGAAAATCCTCGCCACGATGGTTGCACGACATGGTTGGGCACCCATAAAAACCCGTCTGAAGCAGGCATTGGGCACCACCTTCGGCAAAGGCTTTCTGATCCGGCAGATAAAGGGCGTGCTCGACCCTGCCGTGATCAAAAAACCGGGCATGAATCAGGAGGCGTCCCCGGAGTATCGTCTCCTTGCGGACCTTGCACACATCGGCGTCACGGGTGGCAGCCGTGACGCCATGCTGGCGCGCTTGCAGGACTATGTACCGAAGTCGTTCGCGGCCGTGCAACTGGCCAGCGCTGGCTGGCAAGCGACGCAAGCGCTTGCCGGAACCGTCGCTGCGGGCATCGACCAGGCGCGCGCGACGGTCAACGATACCGCGCATATGGTCAAGGAAGCGGTGCCCACGCTGCTCCACACCATCCAGACCAAGACAGGAATAGGCCTCCAGCCCCGGATGCTGGACGAGGCCTATGCGGCAAACGCGCATGCCGCGCGCGCGGGCGTCGCGGCGTCATCCGCCAGCGTGTCCTTTCCCGTGGATGTCCAGGACCGGCAGATTGCGGATGCCTACCTTACGCAACTGGTCGTCGCACGCGCCGCGGACGATCCGGCATCGGGCACGACGCGTCCCGAACGCGCCGACGCGTCCACGACGGCGGCGATGGCGATGGCGGCGGCACAGGTCAGGCTCGGTTTGCGCGAGATCGCGCAGGAAACACCGCAACGTTTCGATGAAACCCAACGACTGCTGGACACGCTGAGTCCGCAACAGATCGCCCCGCTCGGCGAGCGCAGCGACATCGCCGTCGTCAAGATGCTGACGGGGCAGCTCACCCAAATCGAGGCCAACAGTCATCGCTGGTTGGCAAATGACGTCGCACTGAATCGCGCGATCGAAGACGGATTGGCGCAATTGCCTGGCGACACCACTTTCCTGGGCAATTACCAGGTCGGCAGCGCTTTCGCCATGCAGCACAACGCGCTGGATCTGTCGTTACCGGCCAGCGAATATGGCTATGCCGATGCGGCGTGGAACGGCGGCATGGCCGCCATGAACACCGGCTGGGGCATGCTCGGCTTCAGGACCGACACTTTATCGGCCGATAGCAGTGCACTTCTGACACAGCTCTACAATACCTGCGGACGCGACGAAGGCATCATGCAGGAAGCCACCCGCTATCTCGACGTCCCAGGCACGCATTCCGCGATGGCCGCCGCCGTGCTTGCGCGATTTGCCACGCCGCAAACCGGGCCGCCGCTGATCGGTACCGGCGAAGGCTTCGTGCAGCTTGCCGGCAGGGAACCCCAAACCCGGTTCAAGATGACGCACGACGCCAGCATGGTGACGTTGTCGGTGGAAGCCCGCTGGCCGGTTGTCGCCTTCGGCCCGGCACCCGACGCGATGCGCGTGCCCGCGGGCCAGGCAAATAAAAGCGCGATGACCACGGCCAGCGCCGTCACGATTCGTCGCTTGCCGGATGGCAGGGGTTTGAGCGTACATCATGTCGCCATGGGCACGGCGATCAGGATCGCCAATACGATCGACTTCGATGCGGGCAGCGGCCGCCTTGCCACACCGTCGACGTAGACCGGCGATGGCGTGCGCCTCGGCGCTGCGCTCCGCGCACTGGTCGACTCCCGGCCCGCTCGAACACATGCGCGGGATCCGGAATGAATCGTCTCAATGCGGACCATTGTCGCGTACCGCATAGCGCGGCAGGCTGATGGTGAACACGCAACCCACCCCGGGAAGGTCACGCACCGTCAGATCGCCGCCGCTGGCTTCCACGCTGCGCTGTGCGATCGACAACCCCAACCCGAGTCCCGTGCGATTCGCGCCATGTTGGTGAAAGGGCTTGAACAGGGTCTCGGCCATGCCCGCCGGCAGCCCCCCGCAATGGTCCTTTACGTCGATCAGAATGTGATCACCCGACGCGTAGGCATCCAGGCGGACCTGCGTGTGGTTCTCGGTGAACTTGAAAGCGTTCTGCAGCAGGTTGACCAGCGCCGCGAACAGGAGGTCACGGTTGGCGGCCACCGCAAGTTCCGCATCGACGTCCGATACGGCCAGAGCGCAGCCTCGGACCCGCGAGGCGAGACCGGCGTTTTCCTTCACCTCACCGATGAAGTCGGCAAGCGAGAATGTCTGACGCGCGTTCGCCTGGCCTTCGTCCGAGCGGACTTCCGCGAGGGTCTGGTCGACGAGAAGACCCAGCCTGGCGAGGCTGCGCCCCAGGACCGCACCCGTTGCCCCGGACAACGTCAAATTGCCCAACTTCAGAGCGGAGAAAGCCAGGGTCGCGGATTGCAGGAAGTTGCGTAACTCATGCGAGAAGAACCCAAGCCGCTCGTTGATGGCGCGCTCATGCTGGGCGGTGGATGCAGCGTCTCGCTGGTAGCTGAATTCCGTGACCGCATCGGCGATGGCGTTGTCCAGGCAGCGGTTGAGCGTGCGGAATTCGTCCATTTCGAACGGCGCATCGCGCTCCACGGCCAAATCCGTGATCGACTGGCACAAATCCCCGTAGTCGTGAACGACCTGGTCGACGGTAAATCCCAGCTCCAGAAGCTGCTTGCCATGTTGCGCGGCCGAAATGCCGATCGCGGACAGTGCCGCCGCGCCGCTGACCGGCCCGGAAACCTGTCGGCTGTCCATGGGATCGGCGGTTTGCTCGATCTTCAGCGTCTGGATCAACTGTTCAATAAAAAGCGGAATGCCGTTTTGCAACTGCGCGTCGGAAGCGTCGCGAGCAGGCCGCGAGGCTACCTTCACCCGGCACCGGCGAATCAGATCTTCGCGATTGTTCGAAAGGAAATTGTGCAACATGGCGCGATCTCTCGTTCGAGCGCTGCGCTTGGCTAACCGATTGTCGGTTTCGATGCGAGGCTGCGCGTGCGGCCTGATCGATGCGTATGTTCACAGATCTTTCCAATCTACTCTCTTATCGACGCCAGGGGCATGCATGTTGCCGACATCATGATGGTATTTCCGATGACCACGATGGCGACCTACACCGGCCGGGATCTGCCCCATTGTCCGAATCTGCTCGCAAACGACGCGCGCAAACGCAAACGCCCCGCCTTTTAAGGGGCGGGGCGTTTGGTACGGCTTAGGGAGCCTGACGATTACCTACTTTCACACGGGAACCCGCACTATCATTGGCGTGGAGTCGTTTCACGGTCCTGTTCGGGATGGGAAGGGGTGGGACCGACTCGCTATGGTCATCAGGCAAAGAGGGGTGTGGCGCGCGCGGTGCAGCGGTGCGGCGTCACGAATCTGGGAAGAAGTTCAATCTGGGGTGCGAGTGTATCGGCACACGACCGATGCTGCATAACCTGCACACGTTGGCTGCGGTATTGCACGCAGTCTTAAAACGTACTGGTTATAGGATCAAGCCTCACGGGCAATTAGTACTGGTTAGCTTAACGCATTACTGCGCTTCCACACCCAGCCTATCAACGTCCTGGTCTCGAACGACCCTTCAGGGGAATCAAGTTCCCAGGGATATCTCATCTCAAGGCGAGTTTCCCGCTTAGATGCTTTCAG